>VXPS01000191.1 GCA_009839425.1 Chloroflexota bacterium | reverse complement strand
TCGGTGGAGAGCAGCTCGGCGTCGATGCCGTTGAGCTGGTTGGCGCCGACGCGGCGGGCCAGATCGCGCATTTCCTGTTCGGAGTGCGCAATGTTCAGCAGGCCACGCTGGCTGAACATGACGTTGTAGTTGAGTTCCTGGCTGAGGCTTTCCCAGAGCTTGAGGGAGAACTCGTAGATGTGGGCGCTGGCGTCCCAGAGGTAGTTGGAGCGAACGATGGCGGTGTTGCGGCCGATGTTTCCGCCGCCCAGCCAGCCGCGCTCGAGCACGGCGACGTTGGTGACACCGTGGAGCTTCGCGAGGTAGTAAGCGGTGGCCAGGCCGTGGCCGCCGGCGCCGACGATGATGACGTCGTAGGCGGGTCTGGGCTCAGCCTTGCGCCAGGCGGGGGTCCAGTCGCGGTGACCGCGCAGGCCGCGACGGATGAGGTTGGGGAGCGAGTAGAACTGCATGCGCGGCCCGGGGTGTTGGCGATGAGGGAAGCCTAACGCGGTCGGAGACGGCTTGCGTCCGGGGATGGACGCGCGGCGTCCTACGCGACATAGAGCCTAGCGTGAGGCGATGTCAGCTACGTCGACTTGTCCGCGTGGGTTGCCCTGAGTGCCGGGATTATTGAAGAGACGCGGAGCGTCGTGCTCTGCGGCCCCGTGCAAAAGGGACTTCCGCTAGCCGGCCAAACGATCCACAGCAATCACCACGCCGGCGGCCGCAGCGGCCGCTGCAAGAACAAGCCCGGCGAGCCAACGCGTCTGCGAAGCCATGGCGGCGGTGAGACGGGTTTCGAGGGCGGCCAAGTCGGCCTTGGTCGCGTAGTGACGCAAGATGCGGTCAAGCTCGTCGCGCAGTTCAGAGCGGGTGAGCGGGGCTTCTTCAACTGCCATGCCGTCTTTGCCTCCACCGCCCATGGTTCAAGAGGAAGTCCTTGCTCAATCGTTGCACTTCGCTTCCGGTCCGGCAACGCACGCTTCGGCCAATCCAACGAGAGCGAATAAGGCCGCCGCGAGGCTAGAGGGGCCAGACGATGGGGACGACGATGAGGGAGACGATGAGGACGACGACGGTGAGCGGGCCGCCGACTTTGATGAAGTCGAAGAAGCGGAAGGCGCCGGTGTTGTAGATGAGCACGTTGGACTGGTGGCCGATGGGGGTCATGAAGGCGGTGGAGCCGGCGATGGCGACCATCATCAGGACGGCGTGGGGGGCGATGCCGAAGCTGGCGGCAATGCCGAGGCCGATGGGCGCGACGAGCACGACGGCGGCGGCGTTGGACATGAGCTGGGTAAGCAGGGAGGTAAAGATGAAGATGCCGGCCAGGACGGCAATGGGGCCGAGAGGCCGAAGGGTGTCAGTGACCGCCTGCGCCAGGTTCTCGGCCAGGCCGGTGGTCTGCATGGCGGTGCCGAGGGGAAGCAGGGCGGCGATTAGGACGAGGGTGCGCCACTCGACGGCGGCGTAGACGCGGTCGTACGGAAGTACGCGGGTGACGACGATAAGCAACGCGCCCAACACACCAGTTACGGCGATGTGGGCCACGCCCGCAGCCGCCAGACCCACGGCGAGGGCGAGAATGGCCAGCGGCACCAGCATGCGCGGACGGGGAATCACGATCCGGGCGCGCTGGGAGAGGACGATGAAGTCGGTGGACTCTTCAAGGTCGGACACGCGCGCGCTGGGCATGCGGACCATGAGCACGTCGCCGGCCTCGATTCGCTGGTCGCGCAGCCGAGTTCGCAGACGCGTGCCCTGGCGCCAGATGCCAAGCACGAGACCACCGAATCGGTTTCGGAATCGCATGGCCGCAATCGAGAGGCCGCGGCTGGAGAAGGTGGGGCCGGCGACAAGCTCGAGAACGGTCGCCCGCTCGTCTTCCGCTTGCAAGCGTCCGGGTTCGAAGTCACGCTCGGAGGTGAACTCGACACCCTCGGACTGCGTGAGCCGGAGCACATCGTCAGGCTCACCCTCAACGAGAACCACATCACCGACAAAGAGCACCTCTTCGGCGGTGGGGAAGCGAAGCCGTCGGCCGTCGCGAAAGATCTCCATGACGGAAACGTCGAAGCGTGGCCGCCAGCGGAGTTCGCGGAGGTTCTTGCCCACCAGGGAGGCGCCAGCCGGTACGCGGATTTCGGCCAGGTAGTCGCGAGTCTGGGCAATGCCTTCGTCAAAGTCCGGGCCCTGCCGATCGGGTACGAGTCGACGGCCGACGGTTACGAGATAGATCAGACCGGCACCAAGGATGGCCGCGCCGGTGGGGGCGAAGTCGAACATGCCGAAGGGTCGGTGGCCGGCGGCGGCCAGGGCGTCACTGACCAGCAGGTTGGGCGGGGTGCCGATCTGGGTCATCAGTCCGCCGAGCATGGAGCCGAAGGCCAGGGGCATGAGCAGGCGCGAGGCCGAGGCGTTGGCGGCGCGGGCGAGGGTGACGGCCGCAGGCATCAGGATGACCGTGGCGGCGATGTTGTTGATGAAGGCGGACATCCCACCCACGACCAACACGAGCAAGACGGTCAGGACGGCGATGCGGGTTCCGCCATAGCGGACGATGGCTGAGGCCAGCGCGGCCGGGGCTCCGGCTTCCACCAAGCCGGCGCTGAGGATGAACATGGCGGCCACGGTGATGACGGCCGGGCTGGCGAAACCGGCGAAGGCGGTGGAAGCGTCCACGGTGCCGGTGAGCCCGAGGACCAGCAGGACGAGAACACCCACGCCTTCGGGCGGCAGCCGTTCGGTGGCGAAGAGCACCAGCGCGCCGACCACACAGCCCACGACAATCCAGGCTTCGGGCGTCATGGCGCGCTACTGACGGCCAAGCGGTTCACGCCTTAGGATACGCTTCGATTGGAGCGTCCGACCCGACCGGGCCGATCGGAGCGAACCCATGGCTGAGACCGGCATTGCCGCCACCTATCACGGAACCAACATCCCGTTCGATCTGCGGGAGTACCCGGTACCAGATCCGGAACCCGGCGCGGCCGTGCTGGCGATGACGATGGCCAACGTGTGCGGCTCGGACCTGCACTACTGGCGGGGCGACATTGACGTGGTGAAGATGGGGCGTCCCACGCCAATGGCACTGGGGCACGAAGGCACCGGCAGGATTCGCAAGCTGGGCGACGGCGTCACGACCGACACCCTGGGCGAGCCGCTGAGGGAAGGCGACCGGGTGGTATTTCAGTACTTCTACCCGTGCATGCAGTGCCCGACCTGCCTGAAGGGTCACACCTATGCGTGCCCGACGCGGCAGCACGACCGAACGCAAAGCGCGGACGTGTGGCCGCACTTCAGGGGAACGTTTGCGGAGTACTACTACCTGCATCCAAAGCACGCAATGTTCAAGGTGCCCGACTCGCTATCGGACCTGGAGATCGCTGGCATCAACTGTGCGTTGGCGCAGGTGGTTTCGGGGCTGGATCGCGCCGGCCTGTCGTTCGGCGAAACGGTGGCGATCCAGGGGGCCGGCGGATTGGGCGTCTACGCGGCCGGCATTGCTAAGGCCCGCGGGGCGGCCAAGATCATCGCCATTGACGGCGTGGACGAGCGGCTGGATCTGATCCGCGAGTTCGGCGCGACCGACGTGGTGGACATTCGGGAGTACGAGACACCCGAGGAGCGGGCGGACGCGGTGCGCGACCTCACGGGCGGTTTGGGCTCGGACGTGACGCTGGAGCTGGTTGGTCATCCGGGCGTGGTGCGCGAGGGGCTGGACATGACGGCCCACGGAGGGCGCTACCTGGAGATTGGCAACATCAACGTGGGGTGGGACACGGAGTTCGACCCATCGGTGATTGTGTTCAAGAGCATCTCGGTCATCGGGGTTGCCCACTAC
>VXPS01000336.1 GCA_009839425.1 Chloroflexota bacterium | reverse complement strand
CGTCGTAGGAGACATCCGAATCCCTTTCCGATTTCACGACGCCAAGCAGAAATGTGAAAGCGGGGTTGCGTCCGGAACCGAAAGCGGGAAACGGATAGACGCGGTTGTTGGCGATGAACTGTCCGGCGTCGGAAAAAGCGATCGATGCGAATCCCATGCCCCACTTACCGGCCTGGATGTAGCGGCCGTAATCGAGGTTGCCGATCGGGATCAGCCGGTGACGGTGGATGAGAGCGCGATAGAAGTCCAGGACTTCCCGCGCCTTTTCGCTCTGAAGCGGCGTCAGGCCGCCCGCGGAATCGCGAAAACTGCCGAGGGCGGAGTTAAGTGCGATGGCCAGCGGTGGATTCACGATGTAATCGCCATGCTCTGTCGGTTCCGGAAATAGGACGCCCAGAATGCCCTGGGTACTGGCCCCGCCATCCGCGGGCCCGGGCTCATGAAACGCCTGCGCGGTATTGAGGTAGGCCTCGGCGGTGAAGGCCTGCACGGTCGGCTCGGGTAGTTCGATGTCACGCGCGCTGGCCAGCTCGCCGTTAACCAGCGTGAAGTTAGGCGAAACGGCGAACGGTAGTCCGAACTGCACGCCATCGTGCCGCCCTCGCTCCAAAACGCCCGGCCAGAATGCGCCGGGATCGAAATCCGGATCGGCGGCCAGATAGTCATCCAACGGCGTGAGCTGATCGTGGGCGACGAGGTCATCGAGATCGCCGCCGAAAAAGACTACGAGCTCCGGCGCCGAGGCTTCCACGGCCGCAAGCGTGCGGCTCATGCTCCAATCCTGCGTCGCAAGAAAGTCGAGAGGCACGTCGTCGAATTTGTAGCGGCCCTCGGATTGGCGGCTGGCCTCCCGTAACCCATTGGCGAATAACGCAAGAATCCTGGGGCCCGCAACGTCCAACGACATCACGGCCACGGGCACCGCGCGCTGCTCTCCGGGCTGCGGAAGCGATGGCCCCGGCGCCGGCGCTCGCTCGGTCACGCTGGCCGCGACTGTCCGGGCACGCTGCAGCGCGGCATCCAGGTCGCGGCGGCCGGTCGTGGCAGGCGGCGTGGGTTGCTTAGGCGTGTCCTCACCGCACGCGGCCAGGATCAGAAGGGCCGGACCGGCGGCAAGAGCGCGTAGCGCGGATCGTCGCGAAAGTGCGGTTCTTCTGGCGGAGCCCACTACACCACCGCCAAGTGGCGCCGGTGGATCCAGCTGAGTGCTGCGGCGAATAGGGCGCCGCTTGCCAGGGTGATCGCGTCAAGGCCCACAGCCGTCCTGAACGGCGCAAAGTCAATCTCATAGATTCGCCAAGCCATGCAGCGAACCAGTAACCAGATCGCAAACGTAAACCCGAACCCGCCGCCTGCATAACGCATGAGGTCGTACCGCGTCAGCCCGACATTGGCGGCCTCAGCCGTCTTCCGTTGGATCCGCCGCTGCAAGGCGGCGAGCCGCGTGTCCGGCGAAATCCCCATAGACCGCAGCGTGGTTGCCGCCCAGAGACTGGCGGCGGCATCGCGGGCGGGCCTTCGGGCACTAAAGGATCCGCGTCCGTATGACTCACCTTCGGCCGCGACTTCCAAAGCGATGTCTCGCTCAATCAACGGGCGAGCATAGGCGGCGGCATCAGTGCGGGAGACATGCCGCAATGCCCAGTCAAAGGTCGGCGCAAATACCGTTCGCGCTGCCGCAATGAGCAGCAGCGCGCCGGGCACAAAAACTGTGAAGACCAGCACGAAGGCGTCCCCGCCGTATGCCAGCAGGGCGGTCAGCGAGGCGACAGCGATGGCCATTGTGGTAAGCAGCGCGATCTCCAGCCTGTGGGCGCCGTCCGGCGTCAGGTCGCGATACGTGCGGTGTGCTCCGCTGCGGCGCCAGTGGTTTCGCTCCGCGCGACCGGCGACCAGGCCAAAGGCGGTAACGACCGCGGCCGCGACTGGAACCATAGTGGCGAGTGGCGAGCTTTGATCGTGGTCCAACGCTTGGGCGGCCTTCCGCACCTCGGCCACGCTTCGTCCGTCCGTGAGGTAATACGGGCGATCAATCTGGCCAACCCCCACCACGATCGCGAGAATGACCGAAATCGCGCCGAGGGCGGCAGCCAAGCCCAATATGAAGGCGGCGGCCGCCAGGATGCCAGCAACCGACACGTGACGCATCGGCGCAACGGCTGCCCGGACACGTCGAAAGTAGCGGCGCACGTCTGATCGCGCCTGTCTGTCCGGCACACCGATGTGTCCGAGTGCAACCACGGCCAGGGCCTCTTCCCGCGGGTCGTCGACGGGGCCGCTCAACCCTGCGGCCGACTCGACGAAGCGACCGGCGCCCACGAATGCCTGCCTGAGTATGGCGGGACTTCCACCCATCCGACTCCAGCGCTGACGCGCGCGTTCGTGAACGGCGTGGCCGACGATTTGCAGGTCCAGCAGAGCCCGCGTTTTCAGGCTTGACGCCTCGCTTCGCTGGAGTTGCCAAAGGGCGATCGCGTCGGCTCGCCAGTCAATGCCGTCGTCGGCCGACGTCGGAAACAGGGTTGCGACCAGCCGTTCGATCACCGCGGGCTCTCCAGCTTTTCGCCTGATGGCTTCAATGACGTCTGAACCGCGCTGGCGATCCGCTCCAGGGACGCTGCCTCGTCAAGGGCAAGCTGACGACCGGCGGCGGTTAGCTTGAATAGCCGAAGTTCCGGCCCCTTGGTCGAGGGGCGTAGTCCCGCATCCTCGATAAGCTCACGGTGAACGAGCTGTTGCAGCGCCTGATAGAGCGCCGCGCTTGAAGGCTTGCGCCCGAACTGCTTGGAAAACTCCTGTAGCAGAGCGTAGGCGTGCGAGGTGTGGTCCGGCATGGTGCTCAGAGTTAGCAGCGCCCAGTAGCCCAGGCTTCCGAGTCGAAGGTGTTCGGGTGGCGACATGCAGGCTAGGTTGGTCTCCGGTATTCCGTAAACTACTATAGCTGGATGAGGGTGTCCACGCAACAGGCGTCGGTCAGTTTGAAATGCAAGCTCTTGGGCCGAGGTCGCTTGCGCGGCGTCGGTGACTACCCCCGCGACGGCTCGCTCATCTCCTTACGCGCCTTGCGTACAAGCTCAGGCAAGTGGCCATCGTTCGCGAGCCGCTGTTCCAGGTGACGCATGCGCTTTGGCCCCGCGGTCCGAATCATGGCGTCGCCGTAGGCGCGCTCGATCCAGAAGCGGGCCGCGTGCCCGATGTCCCGACGCAGTTCGTCCAGATCCGCCTCGGCAAAGCGCTCGGACACGTTGATGGTGAACATGCGCCGACGGGTACCGCCGCCAAATGACGCGTGCTTGAGGTCCTGGTTGAACATCAGCACATCGCCGGGACGCGTCTCCAGCGCGACCGCGGGCATCTCGGGTCCTGAGACACCAAGGTGTTCCGCCATCGTCCAGGTTCGCTGGCTTGACATAATGTGCTGCAGTCCCTCCGCGTAGTCGTCGCCCCGGTGATGGCTGCCGGGAATCACTCGCAGGCATCCCGAATCGCACTCCACCGGATCCAGGTAGAACGCAAACTTGACGTTGCGGTACTTGCTGCGCGCATAGCCGTCGGAGTGCCAGCGGGTGTCGCCGACGTAGAAATTCCCGTCGCTTCCCGCGTAGTTGTAGTCCTCACCCACCACCTCGCTGGCCACGTCGTCGATCCGCGGATCGTCCAGCAGGGCGCTCAGGTACTCGCTCTGGTCAATGAACGGCACCAGCGCCGAACGCTGCTGATGGTCGTGGGCCCGGCCGTGATGCCCGCCGCCTCGCTCGGCCCAGAGGCGCTCGAATTCCGCGGTGATCGCCTCGGCCTCCTCTGCGAACAGTCCTGGGAATCTGTCTATT
>VXPS01000235.1 GCA_009839425.1 Chloroflexota bacterium | reverse complement strand
CCCCTCCGCCGTCCGGGACCCCGGTCACCTCGCCCCTGGCCGGAACCTACTACGCCTCCCCACGCCCCGGCGCCGAGCCGTTCGTACGAGTCGGAACCCAGGTGGCGGCCGGCGACCCCATCGGTCTGGTGGAGGCCATGAAGGTCTTCAACGAAATCACGACCGACCACGCCGGCGAGGTAGTCGCCGTGCTAGTCGAGAACGGCGATACCATCGCCGCCGGACAGTCGTTGATCATCGTGGATACTGGCGCTCAGTCGTGAATGATCGGCGCGGCGCTGGCCCCGGAGAAGTGAGGCGACGGTGAGCGTTGAGGTTGCCCGACGAGTAGCCGGGCTCGCGCCGCGACAAGCCGTCTCAGACAGCGTGCTCGTCGTTGTCTTCGCCCTGCTCATGATTCCGGCGGCGCAGGCCAAGATCGAAGCGGATCCTGTTCCCTACACCCTGCAAGTGCTCTTCGTCCTGCTTACAGGACTTGTGCTGGGTCCCTGGCGAGGCGCCGCCGCGATGCTGCTGTACGCCGTGATGGGCTTTGCCGGTTTGCCGGTCTTCGCCCGCGGCGGCGGACCGGCCTACTTCCTGACCCCGACCGCCGGCTATATCTACGGGTTTATCGTCGCCGCATTCGTGGTCGGCATGACGTCGCAGACGTTGCACGCCCGGTTCGATTCGACGATCGACGGCAGCCGCGGGGCGATCCTCCGATTCGTACGAATCGACCTTTTGGCCGCCCTCGCCGGAGTGCCGTTCATCTATCTCTTTGGCGTGAACCACCTGGCTCTTTACTATGTGCTGGCTAAGGATGAGGTCAACCCGTGGGGCCTGGCGTGGGCCAATGGGGCAGGACCCTTCCTCTGGTTTGATGTCACGAAAGCCGTCATAGCCGCCGCGCTGGCAAGCAGCGCCGGTATGCGAAGAGAGGGACTCCGTGGGAACGATTGACCGTGTAATTGCCGTGGTTTCTGACAAACTCGATGTGCCGGCGGACGAGATTGCCGCGGACTCGCGCTTCGTGGACGACTTGAACGCCGACTCACTCGATCAGGTCGAGCTGATCATGGCGCTCGAGGACGAATACGACCTGACGATCCCCGACGAGGATGCCCAGAAGATCCTCACCATCACCGACGCGGTCAGCTACATCGAAGAGCACGCGTAGCGGTTAGCCAACGGCGAATGTCGGCAGCCGTCGGGAAACCGGCCGGCAGCCTGCCGGCAGCGGCGAGAGTCTTAAAGAAGTCCGTTGGTTACGGCGGACTGCGCCCACGTAAGCAGGCCGCCGCCCACGATCCCGAACGCAACGGTTGCACCGGCCGCGGCGGCGATCACCGCAGAGTGGGTGTCCGCCACGATCGCCGACGCCGGCGCTGAACCCGCGTCGGCCGGGACGGCCTCGTCGGCGTCCTGCATGAACATCATCACGACGACGCGCAGGTAGTAGAACGCCGAGACAACCGAAGTCACCACCAGCACTACCGCCAACCAGCCAAACTCGGCGTCAACCGCCGACTGAAGGATGTAGAGCTTGCCGAGGAAGCCTGAAAGCGGCGGAACGCCGGTCAACGACAGCATGAACACCGCCATGGCCACCGCAGGCAGCGGCGCTCGCTGCGCCAGGCCTCGGAACGCCGAGATGTCGTTGCTGCCCGTCTGGTTCTCCACGACGTAAGCCACGGCAAAGGCACCGAAGGTCATAAAGGCGTAGACGAAGCCATAGAACAACACCGAAGGGATACCGATGAAGGTCGACGTCCCTTCGGTCTGACTCACCGCAGCCAGCCCGACCAGCATGTATCCGGTATGGGCGATGCTGGAGTATCCGAGCAGGCGCTTGACGTCGTTCTGGGCAATGGCCGCCAGGTTCCCGAGGATCATTGTCGCGGCGGCGATCACGGCCAATGCGATGGCAATGTTGGCGGCCAGCGGCTCGAAGGCCAGCGTCACCACGCGCGCCAGGAGCGCCATGGCGGCAACCTTTGGCCCGACCGAGATAAACGCAGCGGCGGGCGTCGGGGCGCCCTGGTACGCATCAGGAGTCCAGGCGTGGAATGGTACGGCTGCGACCTTAAAGCCCATCGCAACCAGGATCAGTCCAAGCGCGAAGAGCGTCCACGGGGTTTCTCCGTGAGCGGTGATGCCGGCGGCTGTTTCAGCGAGGCTCGTGGTACCGGTCAGGCCATATGTCCAGGCAATGCCATAGACCAATATGGCCGACGCAAACGCGCCTAGCGCGAAGTATTTCATGGCGGCTTCCAGCGACTCGCGACGGAAGCGGGTGAGGCCAACCAGCACGTAAACGGGGACCGCCATGGTTTCGATGGCGATGAAGGCGGTGGCCCAGTCGGCCGCACCAACCAGCAGCATCATGCCCAGGAGGGAGAACTGCAGGAGCGCCGCGAAGTCCGTCAGAGGCGCCGTGGAGAAGCGCTGGGCACCAAACACGATGGCCAGCGAAGCCAGGATCAGGAACAGCGTGCGGAAGAAGGTCGAGAAACCGTCGACTACCAGCTGGCCCGCAAAGATCTGGACCGCTGCATCGTCGGCGGGCGCGCGCATGAACATGAACAGGGCGGCAAGGCCGTTGCCTGTGAGGGCTAGGCCAACACTCGTCCAACGTTGATCACTGCGCGTGATGGCGGCCCATAGCAGTAGGGCCAGGGCGGTGCCCAGCACGGTCAGCTCGGGGAGGACGTAGCCGATATCCGAAGGTTCGATCATCGTTTACCCGGCCAGCCCGGCGGTGGTGGCGCCCAGGAGACGCACGAACGTGTCTGGAAAGATGCCGACCCACACGACCAATACGCCGAGGCCGACGAAGGTCAGGATCTCGGTGCGGTTGACGTCGGGAATGGTCGCCAGCGCTTGGTTACGCAGCCGGCCCAGCGCGACCCGCTGGTACATCCAGAGCATGTAAGCGGCCGCCAGGATCACGCCCAGCGCGGCCAGGACGCCGACGCCTGTGGCGTAGTCGAAGGCGCCGACCAGCACCAGGAACTCACCCACGAATCCGCTTAACAGCGGGAGGCCGAGCGACGCCAGCATGAAGAAGCCGAAGAGCGTGGCGTAGATGGGCATGCGCGGCGCCAGACCTCCCAACTCATCAATTCGGCGAGTGTGCGCCCGTTCGTAGATCACACCCACCGCGAAGAAGAGCGCGGGGCTCACGACGCCGTGGCTGAGCATCTGGACCAGCGCTCCGTCGATTCCGGTTTGCGTGGCGGTGAATATGCCCAACGTGACGAAGCCCATGTGGCTGACGCTGGAATACGCGACCAGCTTCTTGAGGTCAGGTTGCACCATGGCAACGAGCGCCCCGTAGACGATGGCGACCAGCGAGAGCGCAACGACCAGGCCGCGGGCTTCATCAACGGCGTCAGGCGCCATGGGAATTAGGAAGCGCAGGAAGCCGTAGGCCCCCATCTTCAGCAGCACGCCCGCCAGCACCATGCTGCCCGCCGTCGGCGCTTCGACGTGTGCGTCCGGCAACCAGGTGTGGAACGGGAACATGGGCACCTTGATGGCGAAGCCCAGGAAGAACGCCACAAAGACCCAGCGCTGGAGTATCTGCGAGGCCCCGGCCATTTCTTCCGGAATCGCCTCAATGTCGAACGTGCCGGTGGTAAAGCGGATGGCCAGGATGGCCACCAGCATCAGGACACTGCCGGCAAACGTGTAGAGGAAGAACTTGACTGTGGCGTAGATGCGCCGCTCGTGGCCCCAGACGCCGATCATCAGGTACATCGGGATCAGGACCATTTCCCAGAAGACGTAGAAGAGGATGAAGTCGAGCGTGACGAATACACCGAGCATGGCCGTCTGGAGCGTGATTAGGGC
>VXPS01000355.1:3264-3864 GCA_009839425.1 Chloroflexota bacterium | reverse complement strand
GAACTGCCACCGTGCCGTAGGTCTCGCCGGCCCCGGTGACCGACTCCATCACGCCGATCCGAAACGGACCTTTTTCTTCCTCGCCACACCCCACGGTTACCACGGCCAAAACGGCCAGAAGGGCAATCCCCACTAATCGTTTGATGGATAAAATTCCCATGTCACTCCCTCATCCTCTACCCGACTCTCTTCGGGTACGTTATACCTCTTCCGCCATTTAGCTCGCAAGATGCAGCGAGCGTGAATAGGTTCCGTTGACCCTCGGTCACCTCCGCCCAGGCGGGAATCCATCGCCTATCCACCGGCCATAAGCAGGCATGGTGATCGCGGATCGTGGTCACGAAGTGTACACTAGGTCTGCAGTCTCCGCAACCCCAGCATCGGAAGTCACCGTGTTCCCTGCCGGTCGGCATCGCCAACTGCTTCTCTGTCCTCGTCCCCGCAATCCACAATTATTCCAGACCGAATCATTCTGGCAAATCCGCCAAATCTCACGCGCGCCCCCCCCCCACCCCCCCAAAGTGGGGGGGGGGGTGGGGCCCGGGGTTAGAACAAAACACCCCCCCCCCCACCAGGGGGAAGCCGCCCCCCAGGACCCGT
>VXPS01000355.1:0-3254 GCA_009839425.1 Chloroflexota bacterium | reverse complement strand
AAATATTTTCCCCCCCTAATAATTTTGCCCCAACCCCCAAATACCCCCCCCCCCCTCCCACCCCCCCCTCTTGGGGGGGCGGGGGGGGGGGCGCGGGTGAGTACTCCATAACCCAGCCCTCCGATCCGTGCTGATCCGAGCCGCCTCTGACCAAAACCCTCGTTCCCACGGCCCGAAACGTGTAGCATCGCCACATAGGGTTTCGGCAGTCACCCGTCGGCAATCCAAGCACGGCGGTAGGAGAACTCGAATGGCAGTGGCGGAACCACAACTGCGCACACTCACTCCCGAACAGGTCGACCAGTTCCACATCGACGGCTATCTCGCGGTCCACGACCTGCTGTCCCCCGCTGAAGTCGCCGACCTGGCCGAACGCGCCGACCTCATCGCCGCCGGCAAGGCCGACCACATCCCCGAAGCCAGCATCCAACTGGAGCGCATCTTTCGCGAAGGCGAACGCGAAGTCGAGAACCAGGTGCTCTCCGTCCGCAAGCTCTTTAACCTGGCCGTCTACGACGATCTCCTCTGGGGCCACGTCACCAACCCCAAAATCGTCGACGTCATCGCCGATCTCATGGGTACCGACGACATCAAGCTCTACGGCGACCAGCTCTTCATGAAGCCCCCCGAAATCGGCGCTGCGCAGGACTGGCACCAGGACTCCGCCTCCTGGCGCGACATCCTGCCTATGGACCTCGTCACCGCCTGGACCTCCATCGACCACGCCACCACCGACAACGGTTGCCTCAACTTCGCCCCCGGCACCCACCGTTGGGGCATGCTCACCCGACCCCGCCTTGAGCCGCTGCTGCCCGACCTGGGCACTGACGAGTGGCCGGTTCGGGCAGCGCCGCTTGGCCCGGGAAGCGTCAGCTTCCACCACAGCTTGGTGTTGCATCAGAGCAACGCCAATACCTCCGGCATGCGCCGCCGCGGCTACGCCACCCACTTCATGCGCGCCAGCTCCTACAAGGACGAGGAAATCACCGACGCACCCAAGATGCCTCCGTTCAAGCAGGTCCGCGGCCGCTCGTTCCCGGGCCGCGTCTAACGGCGCGTTGCGCTAGAGGAGGTCGGCGATGACTTCACTACGTCGCACGCTCACCAAGAATCAGGTGGACGCGTTCTGGCGCAACGGCTGGCTGGTCGTCGAAAACCTGCTGTCACCTGACGACGTCACCCGGCTCGGCCAACGCGCTGACCAGATCGCCCGTGGCGAAACCGATGCAAGCCCGGAGCGAGTTCAGGCCGAAAGGGTCGTACGCGAGGGCGAAGCCACGGCCGCCGCCCGCGAACTTGAGATCCGCAAGCTCTACTGGCTGGCCGGCCAGGATGACGTTCTGCAAACCCACGCCCGCCATCCAGCGGTCGTGGACGTTATCGCCGACCTGCTCGACACCGATGACCTAAAGCTCTACGCCGACCAGCTCTTCATGAAGCCCCCGGCTATCGGAGCCGCCCAACCCTGGCACCAGGACTCCAAGTCCTTCATAGACATCTACCCGATGGACCTGGTCACCGCCTGGGCCGCCATTGACGACTCCACCCTCGAGAACGGCTGCCTCGAATTCGTCTCGGGCAGTCATCAGTGGGGCCTGCTCAGCAACGACCAGATGGACGAGCACCGCTCAGTCATCGGCAATGACCCCGCGTACATGCCGGATCCGGCGCCGCTCCGCTCAGGCAGCGTCAGCTTCCACCACAGCCTCACCTGGCACGCCAGCCGCGCCAACACCAGCACGGCCCGCCGCCGTGGCTACGCCGTCCACTACATGCGGTCCGAGTCCCGCCGCACCACTGTCTTCGAGGCACCGAGAGTTCCGCCCCCGCTGCAGATCCGCGGCCGCTCCTTCGAGGGCTGCGTCTAGCTGGACTAGGACACTTCGGGGATCGAGACGTCCTGCCGCATCCCAGTCTCTGAGGAACGGTACGCCGCCTGGACTGCCTCGTTGACCCACATCCCGGCTTCGTTTTCCAGCGGGGGCGGCTCGCCAGTCAAACACGACTGGAAGAACGCGCTGGTCATCAGGCTGTACTCGTCATTCCTGGCATCCTCGTCGCTAAACGTCCAGGACTTGTGCGGCGATCCGGCGTGAGCGCCCTGATGCGACGTCCACTCCAGCGGTTCGCCGCGTCGCGTTCCGCCCGGATTGAATCGAAGCCAACCGTCGCGGCCCCACAGGATGAATCCGGAGTGCCGACCTGAACCGTATTCATGGCGCGTCACGTAATAGCCCGCGCTGAGATTCCCCACCATCCCGCTCTTGAACTGGACAGTTACCGAGGCTGCGTCTTCAACCGGCAGCGGCTCGCCGCCCACGACGCCGGTAGCCGCGCTGACCGAAGCAAAGTCATCGCCCGTGAGGTACCGCATCAGGTCGAGGTAGTGGCACCCCAGGAACGTCAGGTACCCACCGCCGGAGCGTGCCTTGTCGAAGATCCAGCCCCCTTGCAGCGTTTCCCACTGGTGCGTCCGATCGTGATCGGCAATGAACCACGCCTGGCACGCAAACAGGTCGCCCAACAGCCCCTCGGCCACGATGCGCCGTGCCTCCTGCACGATGGCCCGCTGGCGGCTCACGTACGCGATTGAGAAGTTCAGATTGCGCGACTGGGCCTTGCGGTAAATCCGTCGGTAGTCGTTCAATTCTGCGAACCCTGGCTTTTCGTGCCAAACGTGGCAACCGGCATCCAGCGACGCCTCGATCATGGCGGGCATCCGCCAGGCCTCCATCGTCACAAGCGTGGCAGCCGGCTTGAAGTCACTGAACAGCGCGTCGGGCTCGGTATAGGTCGCCGTCACCCGGTCGCCCACGGCCTCCTTGGTGGCGTCGAACATCTCACCGGTGGCGTCAAGCACCGCGACTTCGCCAACTTCGGGGTTTCTGGCCGCGGCGTACAGGGATCCCAGATGATTGCCAGTGGGCTCAATGATTAGCGCGACGCGCAGCGAATCGCTCACAGGACGGCTCCCGACAGACGCGCCGCGAACCGCGACGCCGTGATTGGAGAGTGTGCCCCGCCGAGCTATCCCTCGCCAGACACGCGCGCGATTGTAATCTCGGCGTCGCGCATCCACACTTCGTTGAAGACGAGCGGCTTCGGTCGGCCGCGCTTGACATTCGGTGGCTCGACCGCCCCTTCGCGAAGTTCGTTTCTGTCGCGCCCGCGAACCTCGTGATACCAGGACCTGTCACTTTAACACATCTCCGACCCCACGAGACGAAGAGGAAGATCGGATAGAGGAAAAGGAT
>VXPS01000184.1 GCA_009839425.1 Chloroflexota bacterium | reverse complement strand
AACTGACAGGCATACAACTCCCACTGGTGCCCGAGATATCCAAGCGTCGCCAGTCGCAGTCCAGGCGCGCGCGCGATCTGCAGCGCGAACCTTGGATTGAATCGAGCCGACGGCGCGGCGAACGGCCCCTGCCGAACCCCGCCCAGCACCAGCAATCCGGCGGCTAACGCCAGCCCCGCGGTCACCAGCACCACCGGCCGCCACGAGGCATCCAGCAACGCCCGCACCAGGTGCGGGCTCGCCGATCCAACGGTCAAGGCGCCTACGATCAAGCTCAGCGCCAACCCCCGGCTGCGTCGAGTCCACGTAGCCGCCAGCTTCAGACCCGGCGGATACACACCCGCCAGAAACGCTCCGGTCAGGAAGCGAAGGACGGCTCCGTCAAGCGGGCCAGTGGCAATCACGGCAAGACCGGCAGTCGTCAGGGCTGCGCCTGCGGCACTGAGGGCGAAGAGCCGGGACGCGTCAAAGCGATCGGGAATATTGAGAACGCCGCTCACCAGCGTCCCAGCTACGAATCCCAACTGCACGGCCAGCGTCAGCCATGCGGCGGTTCCTGCCGAGAGCTGCCACTCCGCCTGAATGAGTGGTGCCACCGCGGCGGCACTGAACCACGGCGCCAGCGCCAGCAACTCGGCCAGCGTCAGCAGGCTCAGGCTGCGCCACTGCCGGACACCGCCCTCAGCGAGCGGCCGAGCATTCCTCATGGGCGAACCCTACCCTGCGAAGTGCCCCGAACCCGCCATGTCCCGAAATCGAACGAGTTCTCGCCGGAGCAGGAGACTCATTGCAATCGGGGTCCGACTCTAGCGCCAAAGCAGGAGATTCGAGGAATAGAATGCCAACGTCAAAAGAACTGGGCGCTGCAATGTATGACCCTGATCTTCATCTACTAGTTGACGACGAAGAGATTGACGCACGGTGGCACTTGCGCCGCGTGTTGGCGCGGCCCGAGCGGCGTACCCACGATCCGGTGATTCGTCCCGACCGGCCCTGGGAGGGACGCGCGGCGGGGCTCTGGTCGTCGGTCCTATATGACCGAGATGAGGGCATTTACAAGTGCTGGTACCGCAGTGCGGACGACGACGTTGAGGCGGCATCTGACCGGAACGTCTTCAACTATGCGGTGTCCGATGACGGGCTTAGGTGGGAGAAGCCCGAACTGCACGCGGTGGAGTGGCGAGGTTCGCGTCGAAACAACATCGTGTACTGGCCCCACGACTTTGCCGACCTTCGGGCCTTTGAGACCCACGGGGTGATCGTGGACGACGTGGGCGCTCCGGAGCGCCGCTACAAGCTGCTTTGCTACCACGCGTTCGAATCCAATGAGGGCAACGGGATCTACGGCTTGTTCAGCCCGGACGGGATCCACTGGACGCGAACGAGCAGCCCGATCATGCCGCGAGCCGGCGACCGGCACTCGGCGATGAAGGATCCGGTTTCGGGCTGCTATCTCGCGTACACGCGCCGTCCGTTCGTGACCGGTGCGGTGTCCAAACCGCAATACCCGGAAGCCGAGGTGCCGAACGAGCCGCTTGGTTCGCGGATGCCATATAAGCGCCTGATCACACGCGCCAGCAGCGCCGACTTTCTGTCCTGGTCGGACTTTGGGAACGTGCTGCGGATGGACGAATGGGATACGCCAGGCACGCAGTTCTATTCGATCAGCCCGTTCGCGTACGGGAATCGCTACCTGGCGTTTGTGGATCTCTATGACACGGAGGTGGAGAAGATCTGGGTGACGCTGGCCTCAAGCCCGGACGGGGTGCGCTGGTTGCGGCCGCGGCGTGAGGCATTCCTGGATCTAGGCCCCGACGGGCAGTGGGACGACACCTGGATCAACGTGACCAACAATCCGCCGATCCGCCAGGGACGGCACTTGCGGTTCTGGTACATGGGCCGACAGTCAGCCCACGGCCGCGCTCACCGGATCGCGGCTATCGGGTCGTTCCTGCTTGGCGTCGACCGTTTCGCCGGACTGGTGGCGGGACGTCAGACGGGCCAGTTGGTGACGGAGCCAGTCGACGCCCGGCAGCCGCGGCTATTCGTCAACGCCCGGTTGAATCAGCCCGGCACGATTCGGGTGGGGCTGCGCAGCGCGGAGGCCGCGCCGATTGCCGGTCGATCGCTGGAGGACTGCGATCCGATCCGGGGAGACGAGATCGATCATCCGGTGAGCTGGGGCGGCGAGACC
This sequence comes from Chloroflexota bacterium, assembly GCA_009839425.1. GTDB lineage: Bacteria > Chloroflexota > UBA11872 > UBA11872 > UBA11872 > UBA11872. The sequence goes on along the minus strand of VXPS01000184.1, from coordinate 1,674 downwards.
AGCCTGGGTCAAGTTCAGGGCGAACGCGTGCGCCTGCATATCGAGGTCACCTACGGCACGCTCTTCGCGTTCAGATTCGGCACGGCGCCGCGGGACGTGAGTTAAGGCGCGAGACAGCTGCTGTTAAACGACCGGGAGGCCGCTCGGGTGAGCGGCCTCCCGTCCGTCAGATGCGAATCTCGTCGCCGGCTCAGGCGTTCGCGATGTACGTCTTCAGATCCTGATAGGCCTCAGCGTTGTCTTCCAGAACTCGGTCAGCCCTTGCAAGACTTCGCTCCATCAGATCATCGATCGACAGGTCGCCCGCGTGCGCGGCGTCCACGTTGCGCCAGGAGTTGATCCACTCCAGCCAGGCCGGATAGGCCATCTGGCGGTGGCGAGCGTCCGGCTGGTCCAGGTACTCCTTCCACATGTTGTGACGTTCCGGCGGCCCGGAGGCCATCTCGGCCGATGCATGCACCTCCTTGCGCAAGGGCATCGATCCGCGGTCAATCGCGATCCGGCCCTGAACCTCGGGTCCGGCCATAAAGAGCACGAATTGCGCGGAGGCCTCAACGGTGTCCCGCAAGGCGGCCGTGTTGGAGATCATGTGCGGCTGCTCGGTGATCTCGTGCGGCACGGGGCCGCGCGGACCCTCGGGCATGGGCGCCATTGACCACGGGAAGCGACCGGCGATACGGCCGATCGTACTGCCGACGGCACCGCCGTTGCGTGCGGTGAGCAGCTTGCCGGCCGAGAACAGGTCGCGGAACTCACCGGCCAATTCGCGACTTTCGCCCAGCTTCGGCGACACCCCATGTACGGCGATCATATCGACCGCCAGCCGCACGCCCCGATCGGCGCCGGAGTCCCAGCAGGTTGTGCGCGTGCCGTCGGCGCTACGGTACATGATGCTTGGATCGTCGGCCAACGCCCAACCCCAGGGGTTCCACTGCGTCCAGGACCCACCGTTGCCGCCGCCAACCTCGATGCCAAAAGTGCCGGCTTCGGGATCGGTGGCCTTGATCAGGTCGTCCAGGAATCCCTGCTCGAGATGCCAGCTCCCGGGCGTCGGCCATTGGATCCCGGCTTCTTCCATGAGCTGCAGGTTGATGTGCTGACCGTTGGTGTTCCCCTGGTAGGGCATGCCGTACTGCTTGCCACGCAGACCGCCGAGGTGGCCGTAGGGAACGGTGTCGGCGAAATCCACGCCGGAAGAATCGCCGGGGTAGTACCAGTCCTCGGGGTTGTAGTCGTCCTGCTTGGCCAGAAAGTCGTCGATGTTCACAAAGGCGTCGGCCGTATACCACTGCGCCGCGAACCAGCCGCTCATCAGGGCGGCTTCCGGCGTTGAACCGGCCGCGACCATGGCGCCGTACACGATCTCAACCTGGGTCGGCGCGGGGACGTAGCGAACAACGATGTGTGGAAACTGCACGGAGAACCGCTCCAGGGCCCAATCGACCGCCGCACCACGCGGACCGGACGTATGGTCGGTCTGGAACAGCAAGTTCTGGGTCATTGGCGCCGGTGCAGCCTCAACGACTTTTTCGACGACCTTTTCGACGACCTTCTCGACCTCGACCTGCTGGGTCACGACCTTTTCGACGACCTTCTCAACCTCGACGGTTCTCGTAACAACCTTCTCGACCTGCTGGGTCACGATCTTCTCGACCGGAACTTCCTTGACCTCGG
>VXPS01000202.1:15884-32568 GCA_009839425.1 Chloroflexota bacterium | reverse complement strand
TCACGCCGCTGAGCCCGCCGATGATGAACATGGAGACCATGCCCACGGCGAACAGCATGGGAGATTTAAAGCTGATCGAGCCGCCGTATAACGTGGCGATCCAGTTGAAGATCTTGACCCCCGTGGGCACCGCGATGGCCATGGTCGAGATCGCGAAGGCGGTGTCGGCGATGGGGCCCAGACCCACCGTGAACATGTGGTGCGTCCAGACGCCGAAGCCGACCAGCGCGATCGCTGCGCCCGAGTACGCCACCACCGCATAGCCGAACAGCGGCTTGCGCGAGTAGGTGGGCAGGATCTCGGAAACGATGCCCATGGCCGGCAGGATGAGGATGTAGACCTCGGGGTGGCCGAAGACCCAGAACAGGTGCTGCCAGAGCACGGGGTCGCCACCGCCTTCAGGAATGAAGAAGTTGGTTTCTATGTAGCGGTCGAAGATCAACAGGACGAGGCCGATGGTGATGGCCGGGAAGGCGAAGATGATCAGGAAGGCCGTGATCATGCTCATCCACACGAACATCGGCATGCGGTTCAGGGTCATGCCCGGCGCCCGCATGTTGATGATGGTGACGATGAAGTTGATCGAGGCCAGGATGGAGGAGACGCCCAGGATCTGGAGGCCGAACGCCCAGAAGTCGATGGCGTGGGTGGCTTCGAAGGCCGTGTCGGTGAGCGGCGCGTAGCCAAACCAGCCGGCATTGGGCGCGCCACCGGCCACGAAGCTGATGTTCATGAAGATGCCGCCGAACAGGTAGATCCAGTAGCTGAGGGCGTTCAGGCGCGGGAAGGCGACGTCGCGCGCGCCGATCTGCAGCGGTACGAGCAGGTTGAAGAACGCCGCGCTGAGCGGCATGAGCGCCAGGAACACCATGGTAGTGCCGTGCATGGTGAACAGCTCGGTGAAGCGTTCGGCCGACACGACGTCGGCTTCCGGCGTCGCCAGTTGCAGGCGCATGAGCAGCGCCTCGAGCCCGCCGAGCATGAAGAAGGCGAGGGAGGTGACCAGGTAAAGCACGGCGATCCGCTTGTGATCGACCGTGGTAATCCAACTCCAGGCCGTGCCGGCAAACGTGCGGGTGTCAGGGGCGGTTGTCGTTACCGTCGCCATGTGGTCACCCTCCGTCCGGCGCTGCTGCGCCGCATCGCGCACGCATGACTATTTTAGGCCCTGGAGGTAGGCCACCAGCGAGTCGAGCTGCTCGGTGGTCAATTCGGGAATCACCATGGTGTTGCCGGGCTTGACGCCCTGCGGATCGCTGAGCCAGAGGCGCATATTCTCCGGCGTGTTCTCCAGGATTCCGGCAGCGATGTGCTTGCGGCTACCCATGTGGGTCAGGTCAGGTCCCAGCATGCCGGCCGAATCGGTACCGCGAATGGTGTGACAGGCCACACAGCCGCCGAGCGTAAGGTTCGCTTCGCCTTCCTTGGCCAGATCGGTTGGCGGCGGAACGCGGTCAGCGCGTTGGCTTTCCGCCCAGGCGGTGAATTCGGCCTGCGTCTCCACGACCACATAGAACTTCATGAGCGCGTGGGCCGTGCCGCAGAATTCGGCGCACTGGCCGGGGAAGGTGCCGGTGACCTCGGGCTTAATGGTGAATTTGTTGTCGCGGCCCGGCACCATGTCCAGCTTGCCGCGCAGGCTCGGGACCCAGAAGCTGTGCAGCACGTCGTTGCTCTCGAGATGGATTTCCACCTCGCGATTGACCGGCAGGTGCAATTCGTTGGCGGTCACCACCCCGATGTCGGGGTACTGAAACTCGAACCACCACTGGTGGCCAATGGCCCGAACCTTTAGGGCGTCGGGGCTGGCGGCGCGGGCGTTGGAGAAGATGGCGGGGACAGTGAGGACCACGATCACCACGACCAGGATGGCTGGAGCTATGGTCCAGCCGATTTCAAGGGGCGTATTGCCGTGGGTCTGGGCGGGAATCCCGTCGCCGCTGCGCCGCCGGAATCGAATGAGGCAGTAGACCAGCACGCCTTCCACGAGCACAAAGGTCACCACCATGGCCCAAAAGACGAACAGCAGGAGGTCGCGCGCGGTGCGAGCCGCTTCGGTTGTCGGTTCGAGCGTGGTCTGTGGCGTTACGCCACAGGCCGACACAGCGAAGACAACCACGGCCAATGCCGGGACTAGGAGCGTGGCGTAGAGGCGGCGGCGGTGGGTCAAAGGTGTGCTGCGCTGCCCTGACTCGTACCGACTCTCGTCCCCGTTGTGAGAGTCACGATTCGTTGGGCTTTGTGCACCGTTTCACAATCTCCTGAGCGGCGGCTAGCGTAGCACGAGGGTCCCGGCGCCTCAGTGTCCGGCGGCCGTGCGGGCGGTGGTCAGGATGGCGTGGAAACGTCCAGCACGTGGGTGCGCGCCGCGGCAATAGCGGCCACGGTTTGCTCGGCCGGAACGTTCTCGGTGCTGCCCCAGATGAAGGTGAACATTCCGAAGTAGTTACGCTCATCGAGCATGGACGTCAGCGCGCGGAAATCCACGGTGCCGTGGCCCGGCGCCTGGTCCTCGGCCGGCCCCAGGTTGTCGGCGTCCCGCATGGCCGGGCTAACGCTCCAGAGGCAGGTGTGCCCGACGCGTCCATCGGCGGCGTCCGCCACCGCCCGCAGCGTGGTGCTGGCCAGCCGCGCGTGGGGCGGCGTAAGGCTCAGTTGCACGCGCGGGTGCCCAACGTCATCCAGGAAGCTGGCGATTTCGGAGGGCTCGTCGAGCCAGGTGCCGACCTGGTTGGCCAGGGCCAGGGTCACGCCCAGGTCCTGTGCGGCGCGACCCATTGCCCGCACATCGTCGGCCGCCTCGCGCCGCTCGTACTCGCGCACCGGCGCCGTTCCGATAACCAGTGGAGCGCCGATGGCGGCGGCGAACTCCAATCGCGCGACCAAATCGTTGCCGAAGGTGGCGTACGCCGAGATCGACGAAGGCCGGAGGTTCTGGTCCTCCACGCGAGCCTGCACATCGGCGGGGGCATCACGGGCAGGGTCCACGTGCTCCAGCACGCCCGGCGTGGCCCAGAGGTCCACGTAGGTCAGTTCGGTTTGGGCCAGTGACTTAAGCGCGTCGTCAAGGGACAGCGACCGGAAGAGCAGGCTGGAGCCCGCGAATCGAGTTGAGATATCAAAGGCGAACATGCAGGGCTCGTGGTCGCAGGCCAACCGTGGCTGAAGCGCTCCCCCTATTCTCGCCTATTTGGGGGACGTTCGGCTATTCGCGGCTCACCCTGCGAAGAAGGGGTTGTGGGCAAGCTCTTCGCCGACGGTGGTGGGCGGTCCGTGCCCGGCAAAGAGCCGCGTGGCCGTCGGCAACGAGAGTATCTGGGAGCGAACGGCTGCCAGGTGCTCAGCGTAGTAGGCGGGACCGAGCGAGGTCCGCCCCAGCGAGCCGGCAAACACGGCGTCGCCCACGAGCACGAGGTCGCGCAGCACCAGCGAGGAGTGACCGGGAGCGTGTCCCGGCGTGCGACGGGCCTCGACCTCGAAAGGACCGGCCTGGAAGCGCTGGCCGTGGTCGTAGCTTCGGATGTCGGCATTTTCGAGCCCGGGCAGCCGGGGTTGCTCGTTGGGATGGACCCAGATGGGGACGTTGAGCGCCTCGTGAATCTCCGGCAGCGCGTCGATGTGGTCGGCGTCGGCGTGGGTGACCAGGACCGCGGCTGCCGTCCACTGCTCATCGGCCAGCGCGCCGAGAATCTGGTCCGGCACGGCGCCGGGATCCACGACCACGGCCTGGCCGGTTTCAACGTCCCCGACGACGTACTGGTAGACGCGCATGGGCGGATAGGGAATGACGCGGATGCGAACGCCGCCGTGGTCCAGCGGGACCGGGTCGGGCACGTAGGCGTCCCGGGCAACCGCCAGCAGCCGTTCCGGATCGAGGTTCAGGACCGCCGCCAGGGCGTCGCTTTCGGCCCTGGTCGGGCTGCGGGCGCAGTCCTCTAGCGCTTCAAGTTCGTCGGTGGAGATGCCGACCTGCCCGGCGACGTCCTCCGCCGAGAGATTCAGGCCAAAGCGGGCCTTGCCGATGATGTCGCCGAATTCGTCTTCCAGCAGGTCGGTCATTGGGTCGTCAACCGGGGCGGCGGGATGTCCGCTCTGAGCTTCGCACGAATAGTGAATGCCGTGCGTCAGGCCGGCGGACGTCCGGCGTTCCCATCCGAGCTCTTGCCCTTCATTCGGCCTTGCTGGTCCAGCCAGGCGCGTACAAGCCGCAGTTCCTCGTAGGAGAAGTCGTCACCGAGAAGATCCCTCACCGGTGTGAGGTTCCACGACTTCGCGTCGGCAAACGCCTGCTCAATGCGGCTCAGCCGTTCTCGGGGCGGTAGTTCGCGCTCGAGCGGCAGCGATTCGCCGTCGGCGATCAAGCGTTCCAGGTGAGACATGATCGTGCCCTCGGTGATCCCGCGCCGCCGGCTGACTTCGGAGATCGACAGACCGCTCAACAAGAGATCCAGCGTTTGGCGGTAGGTTGAACCTCGGCGTCGAGTCGCCCGGTCACGCCTCCTCCTACCCGGTGGTTTCGGACGCTCCGCCAGGCCGCGGGATTCGGCATAGTCGCGAATGACGGTGAGGAAGTCATCGGCAAATTCGTCCAGCTTCACGCGGCCGACGCCGGAGATGTGCGAGAAGCTCTCGCGGCTTTGCGGCAGGTGGTGCGCCATTTCCTGTAGTGTCCGGTCGCCGAAGATCACGTAGGGCGGTACGTTGCGGGCCTGCGCCAGCCGGAAGCGCAGATCGCGCAGGCGGCCAAACAGGTCTCGGTCGTAGTCCAGGTGATCGACCCCGGGCCGAGGTTGAGGGGCGTCAGCCTCGGCCGGTATGACTCGAGTGAGGGTCAGCGGCTCGCGCCCGCGGAGAAAATCGCGGCCCTTGGATGTGACCAAGAGCGTCGCGAACTGGCCAGCGCTCTGCTCAGCCAGACCGGCATGCTCAAGGAGGCTCACAATCTCCCTGAGTTCCGGGCGGCTGAAGTCACGGGCGATGCCGTAGACCGAGAGCCGGTCGTGTCCCAGGCTCAATAGCCGGCGATCACGTGAGCCGCGGAGTACCCGGATGACGTGTGCCGCGCCAAACCGTTCACCGGTGCGGATGATGGCGGAGAGGATCTTTTGGGCGATCTCCGTGGCGTCAAACTCCTCGCGCTCGCTCAGACAAATGTCGCAGCCGTCGCAGGACGGTCGATCGGAGGACTCGCCGAAGTAGTCGAGAAGGAACACGCGGCGGCAGGTTTGCAGCTCGCTGTACCGGACCATTTGCCGGAGCTTTTCCCAGGCCCGCACGCGCTCGGTTTCGTCCTCGATCTGCTCTATGAATCCGGTCAGCGCGTGTCGGTCGGACGCGCCGTAGAAGAGGACGCAGGTGCTGGGCAAGCTGTCGCGGCCGGCACGGCCTGTTTCCTGGTAATAGCCCTCCAGAGTCTTGGGGAGGTGGTAGTGCACGATCAGCCGCACGTCCGGCTTGTCGATGCCCATGCCGAAGGCGATGGTCGCCGTAACGACCCGGACCTCGTCGCGAATGAACTGTTCCTGGGTCGTTCGACGAACGGCCGGTTCGAGGCCGGCGTGGTACGGCAGCGCCTGGATCCCCTCGTTGGTGAGGTCAGCCGCCAGGTCTTCGGCGTTCTGGCGGGATAGGCAGTAGACGATGGCCGATCCGTCCAGGTGCTGACGCAGCAAATCGAGCAGTGCGTCGAACGCCCGGCGCTTCGGACGGACGATGTAGGTGAGATTCTGGCGGTCGAAACTGGCAATGAAGGGTCGCGCCTTGGGAATGGCGAGCTGTTCCACGATGTCGTCCCGCACCTGCGCGGTGGCCGTGGCGGTGAGAGCCATGACCGGCGTGTCGGGAAAGCGTTCGCGCAGGACGCGCAGGTTTCTGTAATCGGGGCGAAAATCGTGACCCCACTCGGAGATGCAGTGGGCTTCGTCAATGGCGATCTGGCTGACGTTTACTGATCCAAGGAACCGACTGAAGCCGGGCACGGCCAGTCGCTCCGGGGCGATGTAGAGGAGCTTCAGTCGGCCCGCCCTGGCATCCGTGAGGACCTGACGAGCCTCTTGGGCGGGGACCGTGCTGTTGACGAACGCCGCGGCCACACCGTTGGCGCGCAGGGCGTCCACCTGGTCTTTCATCAGCGCGATCAGGGGCGAAACGACCAGGGTCAGGCCGTCCAGGCACAGGGCCGGGAGTTGATAGCAGAGAGACTTGCCGCCGCCGGTGGGCATCAGCACCAGCGCGTCGCGTCCGGCCAGTACGGTTTGGATGATCTCGGCCTGGAGCGGGCGGAACTCGTCGTAGCCGAAACGGGTCTTGAGCAGGTCGTGGATGTCGGGCGTTCGCATGGCTGGCCAGCCGCTTGTTCAGGATCTCCCGCAATGGTCCCGGCCCGGGCGCGCTCCGCCAGCCCTGCCAGCTCTGCATCTCCGGCAACCCGCCGGAGACAGAACGGGCACAAGACCGCTACCGTATGGGCGCTGCGCGGCGGGGCGCGCTACGCGCGCATATTTTCCCACGGCGGGCCGAGACGCAGTACTCACGAAGTCTCGAGCGCGCCGGCTCCGGCCACGAACACGGACAGCCACCCGGCGTAGGGAAGGGTGACGACGGGTGCGCGTGGTGGTGCTGAGTCATACCTACCTGCGCCGCTTTAACCAGCGGAAATGGGAAGCCTTCGCCGACTTGTCACCACGGCATGGCGTGCTGGTGATAGTCCCGAACGGCTGGCCGGATCCGCACTTCGGTCCCGTCAGTCCCGAACCGTCCAGACATCCCCGTGTCCACCTGCGGGTAACGCGCGCGCTGTTTCGCGGCCACGGCACGTTGACATTTCACGTTGACCCACGGCTCGCGTGGGTCGCGCGGCGCTTCCGGCCGAACTTCGTGCTGGTGGAACAGGAGCCGCACTCGCTGCTGGCCTTGCAGGGTCGCTGGCTGGCCCAGGTGCTGCCAGGGCGTCCTCCGTTCACGTTCTTCACCTGGGGCGGCGGACCTGACCGTCGCAGACCATTGCCGCTGCGAGTCCTGGAACGGGGCACGCTGCGCGCCGCTCGTTTGGCCTTTGCCGGGAACCGGCTCGCCGGCGATCATCTGCGCGCCGCAGGCTATTCAGGTCCGGTCCATCGCATCCCACAGGTGGGCGTCGATCTCCCGGATCAACCGGACAAGACCCGCAGCCAGGTTCGATTTGAATTGGGCCTTTCCGGCGTCGTGGTTGGGTATGCCGGGCGGCTGATCCCGGAAAAAGGACTGCTTGACCTGGCGGAGGCGCTGACAGGACTTGGGCGCTTGGACTGGACGTTCCTGGCTGTCGGCCGGGGACCGCTGTCCGGTGCGCTGAGGGCACGGTTTCGAGCGGCGGACCTGGCCGGACGGCTGTGCCTGTTTGAGGACGCCGACCACCATCGAGTCGGCGCCCTGCTGACGGCGCTGGATGTTCTGGTCCTGCCGTCTTACGCCACGGCGGACTGGGCCGAGCAGTTTGGGCACGTGCTGATCGAAGCCATGGCGGCGGGCTGCGCGGTGGTGGGGACGAATTCGGGCGAAATACCCCACGTAATCGGCCATGCCGGCCTTGTGGTTCCAGAGCGTGATACCGGGCAGTTGCGGGTCTTCTTGCGATCTCTGATCAAGAACCCCGACCTGCGTGCGCGCCTGGCCGCGTGTGGACGGGTCCGCGTTCAACGCCATTTCACACACGCCGTGGTTGCGCGACGGCTGGCGGGATGCCTGGAACGGGTCCGCGCCCATCCGGCGACGCGGCGCACTCCATGAACGGCCAGCCAGCGACGCCGATTCGCAAGCGGGCGTATTACCAGGGGACCCGGGAGCCACCGGAGCTCGTGCGCGAGTACTTTCGCCGCCTCGGGACCGTCGCGCTCGTGCTGGATCTGGGCTGCGGAGCGGGCGGCCTCGCGCGCGCGGCACCCAGCGGCGTGCGCGTGATTGGCGTGGACCATGACTCTGGAGCGCTCGAACTCGCCGGTCGACTCGGCCGAGTCCTGGCCTGGGACGCCGGGACGGGACGGCGATTGCCCTTCCCGCGCGACCGGTTCGATGCCGTGGTCGCCAGGGACGTGCTGGAGCACCTGGATCATCCCTGGGACACCGTGCGCGAGCTTCGCGCGGTGCTGCGGCCCGGCGGGCTGGTGCTGGCATCGGTGCCGATGGCGCGACCGCGAGTGGTCTGGAACGACTACACGCATCGGCGGGGCTTCACGCGCGCGGCGATTCGCATGCTGTTCCTTGATGCCGGATTCGACGTCGTCCGCGTCGATCGCATGGGGCCGCTTCCCTTGCTTACCCGACTGGGACTGATCCGAACCGCGCCCTGGTTGCTGCGCCTCCCGGTGCTGAACCAATGCTGGGCAACCAGTTGGGAAGTCCTGGCGTGCAAGCCGTGAACGCATCCCCTCCCGCTGAACACAGGTCCAGCCCTCGGCCGCGCGTCAACCTCTACTTTGTCAATCCCAGCGACTGCCGGCCCTCCATGGACCGCTATGGCCGGACGCTGGAACGGGCGCTGCGCTACCTCGATCCGCCGCTGGACGTCCATACCGTCACGCCACCCGCCTGGCCGCCGCGCGATGACAGCCCGTTCGGCCGCCTGGCCGAAAATGTCGGGAAGTACCGGGTGCGCTACGCCGGTTACCCGCGCCTGGTGTCGGGCGAGTCAGCCACCGTGCATCACGTGATCGACCACTCGTACGCCCACCTCGTGCCTGCGCTGGACCCACGACGCACGGTGGTGACCTGTCATGACCTGATGCTGCTGCGTATGGCCGACGGCCTCATTCCGGCGGCGCGACCATCTCGAATCGCGCTGCTAGCGTTTCGCCACGCGGTCGGTCACCTTCCCCGGGCCGCCGGCATCGCGTGCGTCAGCCGGGCCACCGCTAGTGACGTGCATCGCTACCTGGACTGTGACCCGGCCCGGGTACACGTCGTGCACAGCGGCGTCGCGGAGCATTTTCAAGCGCCTCCCGCCGAGCGGACGGCACAGCTACGACGACGCCTTGGGCTGCCGAATGTCCCGCTGGTGCTGCACGTGGGCGGCACGGACTCGTACAAGAACATCGAAGGCGCCCTACGGGTGATCCACGCCGTGCGCCAGACCCATGGCCTCAATTGCGCGTTTGTTAAGGCGGGCGAACGCCTGACCACGGAGCAGCGGCGGCTCGGACAGCGCCTGGGACTGCAGCCCTGGATCGCGGAAACCGGCTATGTGCCCGAGCCCGACCTCCCGACGCTCTACGCCTGCTGCCAGGTCCTGCTGGCACCCTCGCACTGGGAGGGCTTTGGCTGGCCGGCGCTGGAAGCCATGGCCTGTGGCACGCCCGCCGTCACCTCGGACTGCGCGGCGCTACGCGAAGTGGTGGGTGCGGCTGCCCTGCAAGCGCCCGCCACCGACACCCGCGGGCTCGCGGCCGCAGTGGCGCGGCTGCTGCAGGACGATGAGGTCCGCCGCTCCAGGCAGGCGGGCGGCCTTGCCCTGGTCCAGCGCTTTCGATGGGACCGAACCGCGCGTGCGTTGGTCGAGATCTATGCCTCCGTGGCGGCGGCGGCATGAGCGCCGCCCCTGCGCGCGGTATGTTTCGCCACCCCACGCCGAGGAGGTGAACACCGCCCCATGGCAACCGGAACCATCGTGGTGACCGTGCATCGGCCGCTGCGCGACATGACCTTGAAGCCCGAGGACGAAGCCCGGCTGGAAACGCTGGCCTCCCACGTGGTCAGCAACGACGGCGACGAACCCTGGACGCAAGACGACTTGATGGAGCACCTGGATCCCGACGTGCGGGCCGTCATCACCAGCTGGGGCAGTCCAAAGTTGGACCAGGAGGCGCTGGCCGCCGCGCCCAACCTGGAGATCGTGGCGCACGCCGCTGGATCCGTTCGGCCTTATGTCGACGAGTCAGCCTGGGACAGCGGCGTTCGCGTGACCCACGCGGCCGACGTGATCGCCGAGGCGGTGGCGGAGTACACCATCGGCGCCATCCTGTTGGCCCTTCGCGGCTTCATCGGTCACCAGGAGACCCTTCGGGCCGGCGCCTGGAAGCAGTCCAGCGGCGGTTCGAACGTTGGTGGGCTGCTGGCCGAGCGGCGGGTCGGCGTGGTGGCCGCCAGCATGGTGGGGCGCCGCGTGATTCCGCTGCTGCGGGCCTTCACGCCCGACGTAGTGCTCTATGACCCGTTCGTCGACGAGCAGGAGGCCGCCGACCTGGGCGTGCAACTGGCGGACCTGGACACGCTGATGCGCACCAGCGACGTGGTGACTTTGCATGCCCCCATCCTGCCGGCCACCCACCACATGATCGGCCGGCGCGAGCTGGACCTGATGAAGCCGGGCGCGCTGTTCGTCAACTGCGCCCGTGCCTGGCTGGTCGATCAGGACGCCCTGCTGGACGTGCTGACCGCCGGGCGGATCGAAGCCGTGCTGGACGTGTTCGACGATGAGCCGCTGCCGGCAGATTCGCCGTTTCGCGACTTGCCGAACGCGATCCTCACCCCGCATATCGCGGGCTTCACGCTTGAAACACGGGCGCGGCAGATGGGCCGGATGGTGGACGAGATCGCCCGCCACATCTCAGGCAAGCCGCTGCGGCACGAGATCTCGCGTGAGCAGGCGGAGCGAATGGCCTAGCCCGCCCGCTCCCGGGGCCGGGCACCTGCCAATGACGGGCGTCGTGTGCTGACCTTCGACCGAGACCTCCAAAGCCGCCTGTCCGTGGCCCTGGTGGTTGCGCTGGGCGCTGCCGCCGCCGGCACGGCCGGGGTGCTGGTCGTCAGCCAGTTTCCGCAGCGCCTGGCAACACCCGCGCTGGCGGTCGCGCTTTCCGTGCTGGCCTTGACGCCCGCCCTGTATGCGCTAATCAGGCGCGGTGACCTGTTCCAGCCGATCGTGCCGATCGGGCTGTTCTTCTTTCTCGACTTTGGGATGCGCACGCTGCTGGTCGAGGCCGGGAGCGAGCTGGCGGAGCCGTTCATCTTCGTGAATATAGAGGACACGCGAGGGTCGGCGGTTGCGCTGGCCACGCTGACGCTAGGGTTGATTTACGTGGGCTATTACTTGCCCTGGTGGCAGCGAGCCGTTCGGCGCCTGCCGCAGTTCTCCCTGACCGTGCCCGAGGGGGCGCCGTGGCTGGTTCTGGGCCTGGTCTATGCGGTGGGTGTGATTGCCCGCGGCGTGGTTCTGCTCGACCGCGGCGCCACCTTCGCCAGGCTCGACCTCCAGGAACGATTAACCGACGATTTCAACGTCCTGCTCCAGATCGGCAGCTTCAGCCAATTCGCAGTCTTGCTGGCGGGCGTCTATGCGTTTCGCCCGCAAGGCGTGAGGCGGGGAGTCCTCGCGGCGGTCCTCGCGGTGATCGTGCCGGTTGAGATGGTCTTCACGGTGGCCTTTGGGTCCAAGCACGTGGTTGCCGTTCTTCTCGTCGGGCTGGCCGGCCTCTACAACTACCGGGTACGGCGGCTGGGCGGCTTGCCGTTCCTGCTGGCCGTCGCGGCGGCGGTGGTCGTGACGTTTGGCGTGGTGACGATCTACCGGGACCGAGTTCATCAGGGCGCGCTCCAACGCCCAACCGATCTTGCGAGCCTGGCGACCGCTCCCGCGGCGCTGGCAGGCGAGCTTGTCGAGGCGGGACCGGAAGAAATTCTTCATGCCGCGCTGCGGACGCTGGTGAACCGGCAGACTGCGGGTGAAACCCTTTCGTCGATCCTGGCCTACGGCGACACGGTGGACCTGGAGATGACAGGCGCCGACCTAGTGCTGATTCCCGCCTTCGCGTTCGTTCCGCGGGCGATCTGGCCCGAAAAGCCAACGCCCTTTTCGCCCCGGGTCAGCAGCGCCTTTCGGGGTGTGGATGGCAACCGGACGTCGTTCGGCATCACGCACACCGGTGATCTGTTCCTGCGCTACGGCCTGGCGGGCGTGGTGATCGGCAGTCTGATGCTTGGTCTGCTGTACCGGCTCCTCTACGGCTGGCTGGTCAACCGGCCGGGCGCAACGGCGGTGGGCTCGGTGCTCTACCTGGCGGTGCTGTGGCGGATCATCTTCGTGAATGCCGAGGTCATTCCGGTGTACGTGCAGGCCATTCGGTCTCTGGTAGTGGGACTTGGACTGGTAGTGCTGGTTGCCTACGCCGCCCAACTGAGCGGTCGGCCAGGGTCGCGCCCGACCTGACCGGCGACCCGCTCAAGCTCAGCGCGGGTTGTAGGTCCCGGTCAGGACTTCCCGGATTCCCTGCCAGACGCCCACGGCACGGGCTGTGCGGCCGCAGGCATACAGCAAGGCGAAGCTCGCCCAATCACCGAGTCCCCGGGGTGAGCGGCCGGCGAGACGGACCGCCTGGTGAAGCGGCACCGCTAGCGTGACGATCTCCCCAAGCGTTAGCAGCATCCGCGCCAAGCCCGCCGCCAGCAGATGCACCCACCCGTGACCGAACCGGTTGCGCCGGCTGTAGGCGAAGTTTCGTCCCCGGCGGCGCTGCAGGGCCAGGAACCCGCCCCACGACCTCGGCCGGTCGTGCATTACTTCAATGGTCAGATCCTCGACTCGGCGGAAGCCGGCGGCCATCACACGTTCGCCGAACTCGGAGTCGTCGCCGCGTGGCAGATCCTTGCGGAACGGCCCTACCGCTTGAAAGACGTGTCGGCGGACCGAGAACGCCTGCGAGCTTCGCTGCAACTCGGGCCGGGCCAGGGCCAGCTCATGCTCGCTCTGCAGGTAGCGCGACGGCGCGCGTGACCGGTCGGCCACGCGCGATCCCACCAACACGTAATCGGCGCCGACGTCGTAGAGCGAAAGAATTCGAGCCGCGAAGTCGTCGGGGAGTGTCAGGTCGGCGTCCATGAACACCAGGATGTCCCCCTCCGCGGCTCGCGCGCCGCTATTGCGGGCGGCGGCGACGCCGCGTGGGATCGGGTGACGAATCGTGCGCACCGGCCGAACGCTGCCGACCCGCACGAGCCGCCGGAGCGTGCCGTCCGTTGACCCGTCATCCACGAACACGAGCTCGACGCTCAAGTAGGTCTGACGGTCCATTGAATCGAGGATGTCCGCGACACGATGGGCTTCGTTGTAGGCCGGAACGATGAACGAAACGCGTGGGTTGATCTGGCCGACGGACTCAGATGCTGGTAGCACGCGTCGTAGTCTCAGGCGCCGATCTGGGCCACGACCGCAAGCGTGAACGCCGTAGCGCCGCCGCTGCGATAGTTCCAGAAGAAGACTTGGATGGCCTCGGTGTCGGCCGGCAGTCGCAGCAGCCGTGCTTCGCGCCGCCAGCCGTCCGGCAGACCGCCTTGCAGACCAAATACCGCCGTGTCAGCCCGGCCGGGCGCCCGCAGGTAAAGCCCGAAGTGCGGCTGGCCGCCGCCAACCCAGACCTCGCTGGCGAACAGGTGACAGGCCCCGGAGGCCGCCGGCATCCAGTCGCTGCCCAGGCGAGACGTCCGCAACGGCCCGTCAAAGTTATCGATCACCAGGGCGGAAACCGGCTGGCCGTCTAAGTCCGCGAACCCGAGGTACGTCTCGCCTGAAGGAAGTCCTCCTCCGGACTGCGGTTGCGGGTGTGCCGAGTAGCCAAGCGGCAGACCAGTCCCAGTGACGCCCCAGGTGAACCCGCCATTGGGCGCCAGGTTGCGTAGCAGGCGCACTTCGCTGCCGGTTGGTGCGCCGGCGGTGCTTGTCCACTCCATCTCCACACGGAGCGGTCCGCCAATGGCCACGTCGTTGCGCGAGAGCCGGATCCGAGCCAGACGGCGCTCGTCGCCACACGAGTTTCGACGCGGGTCGACCGGAAAGACGACGTTCGCCAGCGGCGGACCGTACGGCCGGTCCGCGACATCCCGTGACAGCTGGTCCAGAAGCCGCAGGGCTTCGCGGGGCGCGTTGGCTCCGGCGCGCGCCACGGCTTCGCGTATGAGCGCCAGCGCGCGCTCCGGATCGCCCGCCCGCCGGGCCAGGATTGCCTCCAGATGCAGCAGCACGCTGGACGTGCTGGCGACGCCACGTGGCTTTCCGCCATGGTCGCGGAGCGCCGCCAACTCGTCGGCCGCCTCTTGGTAGTCGCCGCGAACAAGGGCCTGTGACAGGCGGAAATTGCTCGCGGCCTGGCTAGCTGGATCGACCGCGGCCGCCGCGTCGAACGCCGACCTAGCCAGGTCGTCCTCGCCGCGTAGCACCGCCAGATGCCCGACGTTGACAAACAGCGCGGAGACAGCGCAGCGAGCGCTGAAGCCGACGACCACTCCCGAGAGAACCAACAGCGCGGCGAGCGCCGCTTGATGTCTTCGCCATTGCAAGCGCGCCGAGCCCATGCCGCCGACGTCCTGGCCGTCCCTAGTCACGCTCCGACGGGTCCAGGGCTCCGGTGTCTTCGGAATCTGGAGGACCGTCGCCATACACGTAGTCGCCGTCGTACTCGGCGGTGACCTGCGGCCGCGCCGCATTGATGACCGCTCCCAGAAGCACCGCGTCTGTTTTCAGCAGCGCGTCCCGCGCTCTCAGCAGCGCTCCGGGCCGCGTGACTCCGGCCAGGGCAACCAACAGGACGGCCCCACCCTGCGCCGCCAGGATGACCGGATCGGACACGCCCAACACCGGCGGACTGTCCACGATCACGACATCCGCCAGGTCGCCAAGTTCGGCCAGCACCTCGCGCGTCCGCGCCGAGGCCAGCAACTCGGCGGCGTTGGGCGGCGACGCGCCCGCGGCGACGAGCGAGACGTTTGGGAACGCGGTGGGTCGCAGCGTTGCGGCTGTGTCCGCCTTCGGATTCACCAGCAGGCTGGACAGGCCGCGTGTGTTCCGCAGACCGAAGAACTGGTGCAGCTGCGGCCGCCGCAAGTCGGCATCTACCAGCACGACCCGCCGGTCAAGTTGACCGAACGTAGTGGCCAGGTTGGCGGCCGTTGTCGACTTGCCTTCGCCCTGGCCGGCGCTTGTGACCAGCAGATGAATCGGGTGTGCGAGGCCCCACAGGTCGATGCCGGTTCGAATTTTGCGATAGGCCTCCGCCGCAGGCGGCGCGAGGTTTCCGGCGCCTGGTGTGTGGCTCTCGCCGCCATTCAAGACCCCGACGATGCCAAGCGAAGCCAAACCCGTCGCCGCTACGTCGTCGGGTGACTTGACCGTGTCGTCCCGGTATTCCAGCAGACCGGCGATAGCCACCGCCGCCAGCAGTCCGAAAGCAATGCCCACCAAGGTATTCACGATTGGACGAGGGGCGATGGGCACGGTCGGCAATGCCGCGGGCTGCGCGACTCGCAGCACCTGCGCTTCACGCCCAGCGGGCAGAAACGGTTGCTGACGTTCGATGAACACGCGCGCCACGGCGTTGGCGAGGCCGCGTGCAAGCTCCGGGTGGGTAGTTTCGGCCCGGACTTCCAGCAGCTGCGTTTGGGCGATGGCCACGCCACTGAGCATGTCGTCCAGATCGGCGGGTGAGATCGCCAGTTCGAGTTCCTGGGCGACCTGTTCCAGCACCATACGCTGGGTTGCCATGCGGGCGTACGTCTTGACGAGCTGCTGGCTTAGCAGCGCGTCGCTGTAAGTGACGGTGCCGGGTGCGGCCGACTGATTGACCAGGATGGTGGCCGTGGCGCGGTAGGTCGGGTCGATGGCCCGTGAAACGCCCCAGGCCGACCCACCACCGGCGGCCATGCCGATGAGCAGCACCCACCACCAGCGCATGACCACAGCCGTCAGCCAGCGGGGCTCCACACCACAACCTTTCGGGAAGAGCTGCGCCCCGCCCGTCAGCTGCGGCTCGTGGTGGATTTGCGTCGCGTCCGGACGCTGCCTGGGCACGCGTCGGACTGATGGACAGGATACTAGGGCCGCGTACCGAATCGCGCTTCTTCGCCAGTTGCGCCCGGCCGGAAAAGGGCCAGCGGCGCTGCCGCTTGACGCCGGACGTTGGTGCGGACTAAACCGTGACCGGCAGCGCGCCCCCGCGCGAGGAAAGGCAGATCGACATGACTCTCTGGACCGGCGATCTCAACTACGTGGCCGTGATCGTGGCCGCGCTGATCCCCATGGCGCTCGGCATGTGGTGGTATGCGCCGAAGTACGGACTGGGCGACATCTGGCTCAACCTGATCGGCATGACCCAGGAAGAGATTCAAGAGAGCGGTGGGTCGGGGCCTGCGATGGGCCTCACGCTCATTGGCGCGGTGGTGCAGTCCTACGTGCTGGCGCTCTTGGTCAAGATGACTGGGGCGGCCGGGTTTGGCGAAGGCGTGATCCTGGGCATCTGGCTCCTGGTCGGGATCATCGCCACCACCAGCCTGGGCGTGTACGTCTTTGCCGGCCGAGGGCTGAAGCTCTGGGCCTTCAATAACGCCTACTACCTCGTCGGAATCATTCTCATGACGGGCCTGCTCGCAGCCTGGTCGTAGCCGACGGAAGCCCGTTCGTGCCGGATCGGCTGCGCTCGCTTCGCGACACGACGCTCTACGGACTGGCGCTGCTGGGGACCGGCCTGGTAGCGCTCGTACCCGCGGGTCTGGTCGATGCTCTCGCCGCGCGGGTCGGCCGGCTGGTCTATCGCCGCGCGGGCGCCCGCGCCCCCCCGCGGCGCGCCGGCCGGCGCGGGGGGGTCGGGGGGGAGGGGGCGGGCGCGCCGGCCGCCTCGCCGGGCGCGGGCGGCGACGCGGCCGACGGGCCGTATTTGGGGGGATTGGT
>VXPS01000202.1:0-15874 GCA_009839425.1 Chloroflexota bacterium | reverse complement strand
GCGGCGGCGAGCGTGGGTGCCGGGGGTTCGGCTCGCTGTCGTGGGCTCGGGGTGCTGGCGGTTGGTTTCGGGCGGCGGGCGGGGCCGCGCCGACCGGCTGCGCGCCAATCTGCGCGTGGTCGTTGGAGCTGATGCGCCGGACTCGCAGGTCGAATCGCTGGCCGAGGGCGTCTACGCGGCCTACGGGCAGTATTTGGCGGAATTCTTCACCATGCACTGGCCCGATCTCTGGGGACGCCGACGCCGGCTGGTCGTTGACGAGACCACGCTTCAGGAGGCCAAGCGCCAGGGAAACGGCGTGGTGCTCTTCGGCATTCACGCCGGGAACTGGGACCTGGCCGCCTCGGAGTGCGCCCGCCGTTACGGCGCCTTTCACAGCGCCGGCGAATCGGTGGAGCCGGCCTGGCTGGGTCTGCTGTCCAACCGCGTGCGGCGCGGCGCCGGCACCCGGCTCTACGACCCGATGAACGCGGCCCGACCGCTGCTCCGCGCCCTGCGCAACGGCGACATTATTGGCTTAGTGGCCGACCGGGCGGTGGCGGGTCCGGGCGTGGACGTCGAGCTGTGCGGCCGGTCGGCCCGTTTACCGGTCGGTCCGGTCTGGCTGGCCCTGCGCAATGGCGCGCCCATGCTCCCAACGGCCATCGAACGACAGCCCGACGGCACGGTCTTTGTCGAGTTCCTGGATCAAGTCGAACTCTCGGACCTCAAGCCCAACGCCGAGGGCATCGCCATCGGCGTGCAGCGCATGGCGGACGCGTTGACGGTGCTGATCCGGCGCGCGTACCCGAGCTGGTTCGCGCTCCAGGAAGTCTGGCCGGACGAGGGCTAGCGGGCATCGATCCGCCCGCCGCCTGGGCCGCTTTACCTGAACCGCCCCGGGCGCAACGGATTTAGGGTATGGTTGAAACATAACCAGCCACCGCGCGCAGCAGAAAAACGAGTGCGCGCGAACATCGGAAACTGCGCGCCTATCGCCATGTTGAGCTTGCGTGCCTGATCCAGGGAGCATCCCCCATCGCTAGTTTCATTGACCTCGGAGTTCGCCAAGACCTCGCCGACGACCTCGAAAACCAGTCCATTACCGAGCCCACACCAATTCAAGCGTCCTGCATTCCACTTCTGCTCAATGGTCGTGATGTCGTGGGCCAGGCCCGTACCGGTTCCGGCAAGACGTTGGCCTACGTGCTGCCGCTGTTGGAGCGCATCGACACCCACCGCCCGGAGCAGCAGGCCCTCGTCCTGGGACCCACGCGCGAACTGGTGGAGCAGATTGCATCTGTGACCGAACCGCTGGCCGCCCGCCTTGGCATGCGGGTCGTCCGGATCCTGGGCGGCGTCAGCTACGGCCCGCAGCGCAAGGCCCTGGACGCCGGCGCACAGATCGTGGTGGCCACGCCCGGCCGGGCGCTGGACCTGATCGAGAGCGGCAGCCTTCGCACCTCGGCCATGCGTGTGGTGGTGCTGGACGAAGCCGACCTGATGTTCGACATCGGGATGGCGCCGCAGGTGGAAGCCATCCTGCGCCACACCCCCGCCGACCGGCAGACCTCGCTGTTCTCGGCCACCGTGCCTGAATGGGTGCGGCGAATCACCGAGCGTCAGCTCAGTAATCCCAAGTGGATCGAGCTGGACACCGAGCCCGAAGATCGGCCCGACATCGACCACGAAGTCTGGATCGTGCCGGAAGTCGAGCGCCTCGCCGCCGTGCAGCACATCCTGGACGAGACGCGCGGCACGCCCACGATCGTCTTCGGACGCACCCGGCACCAGGTGTCGCGGCTAGGCGCGCGGCTGAAAAGTACGGGCATACGGGTCGACTCGATCCAGGGCGCGATGGCGCAGCAGGCGCGCAGCCGGGTGATCGAACGGTTGCGCAGTTCACGCATCGACGTGCTGGTGGCCACCAACGTGGCCGCGCGCGGACTGGACATTGCCGGCCTGGGACAAGTGATCAATTACGACGTGCCGGAAGACCCGAACCTCTTCACCCATCGCACCGGGCGCACGGGCCGCATGGGCGGCCTGGGTCGCTCGATCACGCTGGTCAGCGGCGCGGACCTGGGGGCGCTTAACGCCATCGAACGAATCCTGGGCGGCAAGCTGGTCCGGCGTACCTGGCGAGACATCCAGGGCGAGAACGGCGCAACCAACGGCCACGCGCCGCGCGACCTTGCCGCCGCCGCGACGGTCGGCGCGGGTGGGCATAAGGTACTGCCCGGCGAGAGCCTGAGCGCCAATCGCCGCGCGAGCCGGCCTCCGACGAACCGCGAGCGGACCCCGGCGACCAACGGCGAGTCGGAGAGGCCGCGTCGTCGCAGCCGACGCCGGCGCCGTTCCAGGGTCGCCGCCTCGCAGTAGACGAGCGTTCGCCGCACGGGGCAGCCGCCGCAGACAACCTACAATCCGGCCTCACCGCCAAGCTTGAGATTTCGCTATGTCTGAAACGCTTCGCGTTGGCCTGATTGCCGAGCCGGCCGGCTGGCACCTGGACGGTCTGATCAAGGTGTGTGCCGAGCATCCAGAGGTTGGCGAAGTCGCGGTGGCCGATGTCACCGGTCAAGTCGCCGGCGTCTTTCGGCCGATCACCGGGTCCTCGCCCGATCCTCACTGGCAAGCCCGCGAGCACGAACCGGGCTCCGGTCCGCCGCCGGGCTGGACCAAGTACGGACGCGAAGTCGACACCGCGGCCATCCTGGGCGACAAGCTCGTGGCGAGCTTTACCGACCATCGCCGGCTGCTGGACGACTACAAGCCGGACGCCGTGCTGGTGACCATGGAACCCCGCAAGATGCCGCCGGTGCTGATCGACTGCCTGGAAGCCGGGGTGCACGTCTTCCACGAGAAGCCGGCCTGCGGGCGCATCGAGGACTTTCGGCGCGTCGTCGAAGTGGCGAACCGCTCATCGGCCCACCTCTGCGTGGCCTTCAATATGCGAGGCCTGGCGGCGGTGCGTGAAGCCCGCGCCGTGGTGCAGAGCGGCGCGCTGGGGCGGCTGTTCGGCATGCAGGTGCACTACGTGGCCGAACACCCGCGCACCTGGCTGTGGGAAGGGCTGGCCGACGGCTGGATGTACGACCGCGACCGCGGCGGTGGGCACCTGATCTTCCTGGGCTGCCACTACCTGGACCTGATGCGCTACATCACCGGCGCCAACGTGCGCCAGGTGGCCGGCTTCGCCGACAACGTGGGCGGTGAGCCGATCAACGCCGAAGACGCCTACGCCGTCAGCCTGCGGTTCGACAACGGCATGGTCGGAACCTTCAGCGGCGGCTTCATGACCCCGTCGTCGCAGAAGCATGACGGCCTGCAAATCTGGGGCAGCCGCGGCTGGCTGCGCTTCAATCCCGAAGCCGACGACGGCTTCGAGTGGTTCACGCGCGAAGGCACCGGCGTCACCGCGCCCCAGCGCCGCCTCAGCTTCACCGATACCGGCGTGAGCGGCGGGTTCGACGAGTTCAAGCACGAGTTCTTCCAGGCCTGCCTGGGCAACGGCGAACCGCCCGTCAGCGCCGACGACGCCCTCTGGATGCACGAAACCGCGTGGGCGGCCCGGCGGGCTTCCGATACGGGCCAGACGCAGACGGTGAGCCTGGGAGGCGAGTAGCGCTCCGTCTTGAGCGGTCGATGGTTTGGGCGGCTGGCATGCATTGCCCCAGACTCTTTGTGTTTGACGCTAATAGCGCAACGCGCTAACATCCCAAGTGATACAGAGTTTCCGGGACAGGGACACCGAGGCGGTTGCCGAGCGGCGGCACGTCCGCAAGTTCTCCCGGGACGTTCAACGTGGGGCGCAACGAAAGCTGATGATCTTGAACAACGCTGCGAACCTGAATGACCTGCGCGTACCGCCAGGAAATCGCTTGGAAGCTCTGGCTGGCGACCGGGCTGGGCAATACAGCATTCGCGTCAACGATCAGTGGCGCATCTGCTTTGTTTGGGATGACGGCGACGCCTATACGGTAGAAATCGTGGACTATCACGGAGGGTGAAATGGCGGACGTAAAGAGCCTGCGGACTTCAATGGCCGCGCGACAGCCGGCCAAGCTTCCCCCTATTCACCCTGGTGAGATTCTGAACGAGGAGTTTCTCCGCCCGCTCAATCTGAGCCAGTACCGGCTGGCCAAGGCCATTGGTGTCGATCCCCGCCGGATTCATGCAATCGTGCACGGCCAGCGGGCCATCACGGCCGAGACGGCGCTGCTGCTGGCGCGCTTCTTCGGAAACTCGGCTTCGTTCTGGATGGGTCTACAGAGTCAATACGACCTGGAGACCGCCGAAGACCGGTTGGCTCACCGGCTGAAGGCAGTCACGGCATACACGAGCGGTTAGGCCGTGACGACCCTTGGTCCTAGGAACCCAATTCGTGCAACAAGGGTCGGTCGAACGGTCGGGAGCCTCACGGGCCTGAGATTCACTCAGTCCCAGTCCCACTCGGTCTGATCAAAGTCTGTGCCGAGCGGCTGGTCGAGCAGCCGATCCTCGTCGCAGCCTCTAAGGCGAGCCGCTGCTTCGGCCCATCCGGCGCGTGGCGGCGACGTGCACTCGATCAGGATCCCCGCCGCAACGACTCGCAGTTGGACTTCTTCTCCGAGGCGGGCCTCGTCGATGATCGACTCAGGTAGGCGGACGAATCCCGAAGCTCCGATCCGCACGATCTTTGACCTCATCGACAGGTGGCCGGGCATACGGCAACTGGCGGTCAGGCCGGCTGGTAGCGACGGACGCTTATTTCGCCGGCTCGGGCACGCATCCGCGCGGCGTCGTACCAAGCCTGCATCTGCAGCAGCAGGTCCATGCGCACGTCAAAGGCCTTCTCGATGCGCAACGCCATCTCGGGCGAGAGTGCCGCACGACCATTCAGCAAGTCCGATAGCGTTGCCCGCCGGACTCCCAGAATCTCTGCTGCCTTCGTCACGCTCAGCCCAAGCTCCTCAATGACCTCGGTGCGAACAAAGTCACCGGGATGCGCAGGGGTCATGTTTACGGTGAGGCCTTCGCTAGTCATCAGTGGTAGTCCTCCAGATTCAAGCGGTCGATGTACCCGTCCGCTTCGTGAAACGTGATCCGCCAGTTGCCGGTTACCGACACGCTCCAAGAACCTTTACGGTCGCCGGAGAGCCGGTGGACGCGCCAGCCGGGCGGTGCATCGGCAATGAACGCGTCAATGTCCTCGGCCAAAATCAGAACCGTCAGGATTTTGCGCACCCGATCGACCAAGTCCTGTCGAAGAAATCGCGAGTTGTCGTTTTCAATCAGGCGACGCAGTCCCCGGTGGCGAACCGAGCGGACAATCATCCCAGCTACCGTACGGTATAACCGTACATCAGGCAAGCTCGTCCACGGGAGCCCCTGAGGCCCAGGTCCGTCAAGTTCGTCCCGGTGACGTGGGCCATCGGGCGCGAAGATCCCGAGTTCAGTGCTTGAGCCTTAGCGGTAGTCCAAGATGCGGGCGACTACTCAATTCGTCGCCCGCCGGTACTCATAAGTCGCTGCCCCCACGAGTACCACCGTTGTCGCCAGCAGTACCCAGATTCCCGGCAGGATGCTGTCCCAGACCCAGCCTTCGATGATCACGGCGCGCACGGCCACCATGATGTATTCGATGGGATTCAGGCCCACGGCTACCTGGAACCAGCCGGTCAGCAGGTCGCGCGGCATGAAGGCGGAGGTCAGAAACGCCAGCGGCATGAAGAGCAGCCAGCTGTTGACCGTGACCTGCACGCTGCGGGTGCGCATGGCCACGATCAGGCCCACGCAACCCATCGCCACGCCCAGCAAGGTGGCGCCCACGATGACCGCCAGGATGCCCAGCACGCCGCCCTCGAAGCGCACGCCGATGGCCGTGGCCACCAGGATGATTGCCAGCACCTGGGCCATGGCGCGCGTGCCGCCGATCAGCAGTGTGCCCAGCAGGATCGAAAAGCGGTTGACCGGCGACAGCAGCAGCTTGTCCACGTAGCCCGACATCATGTCCGTCAGCAGCACCATCGCCATGTCGCTGCCGCTGAAGACCACCGCCATCACGATCACCATGGCGGCCAGGAAGGCCTGGTAGTCGTCGGCCGGGAACCCCGGCAGCGCGGTGATGCCACGCAGCGGCTCGCCGAAGAACAGGAACATGAAGGCGGACGACAGCACCGCCGCCACGATCATCCACGGCTGCGCCAGCCAGGTCTTCAGATTGCGGACGTAGATGAAGTAGCTCTCGCGCAGGACAAGCATTGGCATTACCTCCGGTTCACGCCCATCCACTGGCTCCACATGCGGTCTTCGGCGTCGCCGTCGGCGTCCGAGTCGCGGATCTGGCGGCCGGTGTGTTGCAGGAAGACGTCGTCCAGGGAGGGGCGGGTAATGGACAGGTTGGCGATGGACAGGCCGGCGTCCTGAAACGCGGACATGATCGCGGGCGCGGCAGCGCCGCCGTCGCTGACGGTCGCGGTCAGCCCGCCGGCCGCGAGGTCGGCCTGCCGGACTCCGGGCAGGGCCCGCACGGCGGCCAGCGCCGCCGCAACACGGTCCTCAGCCGAATCGTCCGCGTCAAAGGCCACGTGCACGATGTCGCCGCCGACGCCGGCTTTGAGCGCGGCCGGTGAACCTTCGGCCACCAGGCGGCCGTGGTCGATGATGGCCAGCCGCCGGCAGAGCCGGTCGGCCTCGTCCATGTGCTGGGTGGTCAGGAAGATCGTGACGCCCTGCGCGTTGAGCTCCTCCAGGTGCTCCCAGACGGCAATCCGGCTCTGCGGGTCCAGCCCGGTGGTCGGCTCGTCCAGGAAGAGCACGCCGGGGTTGTGCATCAGGGCGCCGGCCAGATCAATCCGCCGACGCATCCCGCCCGAGTAGGACCCGACCTTCCGGTCGGCCACCGACGAGAGCCCGACCAGTTCCAGTAGCTCCCCCGCGCGCATTCGGGCCTCGGCGCGCGACAGCCCGTACAGGAGCCCTTGCAGTTCCAGGAAGTCGCGACCCTTCGAAAGGTCGTCCAGCCCAACCTCCTGCAGCGCCACGCCGATGGCCTGGCGCACCGCCTTCGGCTCGCGGATGACGTCCAGGCCAGCCACCTCCACGCGACCCTCTGACTTGGGCAGCAGTGTGGCCAGGATCTTGATCGTGGTGGTCTTGCCCGCGCCGTTCGGTCCCAGGAAACCGAAGAACTCCCCGCGCTCCACCGCAAAGCTGATCCCGTCCACGGCGCGCACGCCGCCCGGGTAGGTCTTGCCCAGTCCGTCCACCAGGACCGCCGGACCGTTCGTCATCACCTGCTCCTGTTGGCCGGAACCCCGTCCGCCCTCAACCGGCCGCTGCTGGAAAACCGATAAATCATGACGCACTCGCGCGGTCCATATGGAGATGTCTCTCACAGAGCCAGCAGAGCAGTAGCGGTACGCGCGGGCTGCGGACGGTTTGGGCGCCTCGCCAGCAAACCCACTCTGCTACCGTTCCCGGCCAGACAAACCTCGGCGCCAGACTCACCACGACGCCGATGAAGTGGAAGTGAGATCTACCGTGCCCAACCTGATCCATGAGCCGGCGCGTGACGTACCGGTGTTGCATGACACTGACGTGTTGGTGGCGGGCGCGGGTATCTCGGGGCTGTTCGCGGCATTGGAGTCGGCGGCAGCGGGGGCTCGCACCACGCTGGTTGACGAGTACTCGGCGGTGGGCGGCAACTACGGACCGGGGCTGGGTTCGCGCCACGACCTGTGGCAGGCGCCGCAGCAGCACGATCGCGGGCTGGGCGGCCAGGTGGGCGATTTCCTGGACCGGTTGGACGCGCGTGGCGGCATCAAGACCTTCGACTTCATCAGCGGCGGCGACAACGTGCCCTGGCGCTGGGACGGTATGGCGCACATACCAGTCATCGACCGCAACGAGTTCCAGCGGCTGGCCCTGCAGCGGCTGCGAGACCTTGACGTCTCGTTGCTCCTGTCCACCACCGTGGCTGGAGCGATCGTTGACGACGGCCATGTCGGCGGCGTGATCTTCGAGACCGGCGAGGGCCGGCGCGCGATCACGGCCAAGGTTGTGATCGACACCACCGGCGAGGCCGACGTGGCCGCGGCAGCGGGCGCCGAGACCGAAGACGCGTACGCCAGCGCGGAGGCCGGGTTCGGGCTGTTCTTCCGCGTTGAGGACGTGGACTGGGAGGCCTACGAAGAGTTTCGCGCGGCAGAGCGCGACAAGCCGCTGAGCGACGAGGAAGAGCGCTGGGTGGAGGAGGTGCTGTTTGTCGCCCTGGAGCGCGTCTGGGCCAACTACCCGCGCGAGCTGCTGCCGTTCATGATGGCCGACTGGGAATCCGGCGCGTACAAGTACGTGGCCTCAATTCCGGGCGGCGCCCACGCCTACAAGATTCCGTTCGCCACCCACGACCAGGACGTCACAACGATTGAGACGCGCTGGCCGGATCACACGCTCTCCGCCCTGAACGCGATCGAACGGTCCACCATCGAGTCCTCGGCCCGCCTGCACGCCTACGACACCATCGAGTTCTACAAGCGCCACGTGCCGGGATTCGAGAACGCCCGCGTCAGCCAGATTGCGCCCTACATGGGCACGCGCTGGAGCCGCACGATCATTCCCGACTACACCCTCAGCCGCGACGACATCGTCGGCGAGCGGCACTTCGACGACGTGGTGCATGTGCTAACCACGCTTTATCGCTATGACGACGAGGCACGCACGGGCGGCCGGACTCGGAAACTCGTCAACATGCGGGAGCGCGAAGAGGGCCACCACTTCGACATGCCGCTGGGCCAGTTCCTGCCGCAGGGCGTGGAGGGCATGCTGGCGGCGGGACGCTCCATCGGCCGGGACCGTACCGCCAGCCTGCGCTGGCGCTGGATTGCCAAAGTGACTGGCGGAGTGGCTGGCATGGCGGCCGCCCGCGCCGTCGCCGAAGGCGTACCGCCACGGCACGTCGACATCCAGGCCTTGCAACGCGCGCTGGTCGACGTCGGCTATTACCTGGGCGAGCCGTCCCGCCTATCTGAACTCGGCGTCGCTTAACGCCGGAAGCGCCGGACATGCCGGCGCTTCCGAATCAGCTGCTCGTCGGGCGTTGAGCCCTACGAAGGTTGCTGTCTAGTAGCGGTCACCGCCGCCGTAGCCGCCGCCACCGCCGCCGTAGCCACCGCCACCGCCGCCGTAGCCACCGCCGCCGCCGCCGTAGCCACCGCCGCCGCCGCCGCCGCGGGGAGCCCGCGGACGTGCCTTGTTCACCGTGAGCATGCGGCCACCCATGTTGTTGCCGTTCATGCCCTCTATCAGCGCCATGGCTTCGTCCTCGTTGGCCATCTCGATAAAGCCGAAGCCTCGCGAGCGGCCCGTCTCACGGTCAATGATGATCGTGCACGACGTGAGTTCGCCGTACTGCGATGCCTGCTCGCGCAGTTCTTCCTCGGTGGTCGAATACGGCAGATTGCCGACATAGATGTTCATTCGAAACTGTTCCTGAACGCCGCCGCCGTGGGCGTGCGTCCGTCTACACCCGCCTTCGCGCGGGAGCTCCAGACCATCCGTCAGTCAACAAAACGCCGCAGTGAACCAGATGTCGGAAAGGCCGATTCAGGTATACCGTTCGAGAATCGAAAGGCTTTGCGTGAACGAGAAACCTCGCAGACGGCGGCAGACGGAAGATTCAATACCAAGGTCACCACGCGCAATCTAGCACGTATCAGCCCTGTCAAACCGCGGGAACTCAAATACTTGGGGTCCCTGCAGACTTGGGCACGCGTCCGTAGGCTAGGGTTCGCTGCCTGGCGGCCAGATTGGCGGGAATCCCATGGCAATCCAGCGTCCGAACATCCTGTGGTACTGCACCGATCAGCAACGCTTCGACACGATCGGCGCACTGGGAAACCCGCACGTCCGCACGCCAAACCTGGACCGCTTCGTGGCGGAGGGCACGGCCTTCACCCACGCCTACTGCCAGAGCCCAATCTGCACGCCCAGCCGCGCCAGCTTCCTCACGGGCATGTATCCCAGCCGGGTGCACAACCCGCGCAACGGCAACGGCTGGGTCCACCGCGAGGTCGCCGCCAACCTGGTGACGCGCCAATTGGCCGAGGCCGGCTATGACGGCGGCCTGGTCGGCAAGCTGCACCTGGCCGGGGCCTTCAACGGCCGCGAGCCGCGGGTCAACGACGGCTATCGCTACGTCAAGTACAGCCACGCGCCGCGCAACGACTGGCCTCTCGATCAACACGACTACGCCGCCTGGGTCCAGGATCAGGGCGTCGATCCCAATGACGTGCTACTGCACAACTTCGACCGGCGTCACGTCACCGGCGCCTTGATGGAACCCACGCCGGAGCAGGACAACACGCCGCCCGAGGTGCACCAGACCACCTGGGGCACCGAAGCGTCGGTCGAGTTCATTAACCGGCCGCGCCCGGCGGACCAGCCCTGGTTCCTGAGCGTGAACGTGTATGACCCGCACCCGCCGTTCAATCCGCCCTGGGAGTACTACCGCCGCTACGACCCGGACGCACTGCCGGGGCCCTACTTTCGCCCTTCCGACCTGGAGCATCAGGGCCGCCTCACCGCGTCCGGCATCGACTTCCAAAGCGAGTCGCAGCCCCCGGAAGCATTTGAGGGCAAAAAGGTCCAGGCCGCCTACTACGCCATGATCGAGCAGATCGACGAACAGTTCGGCCGCTTGCTGGATGCGTTGGAGGCCTCAGGCCAGGCCGACCGCACCATCGTCATCTTCACCAGCGACCACGGCGAGTCGGCCGGCGACTACGGTCTGACCCAGAAAGGCTGCCGCTTTTTCGACGGTCTCAGCCGCGTGCCGTTAATCTGGCGCCTGCCCGGCCAGATCCAGGCCGGCCTGCGCAGCGACGCGCTGGTGGAATTGACCGACATTGCGCCCACGCTCCTCGAGTACGCCGGTCTGCCCGTGCCCGAGCTTGTGCAGGGACGCACGTTGCGGCCGATCCTGTCCGGGGACGCCCCGCCGGACACGCATCGAGACTTCGTCCGCTGCGAGTATCTGGACGCCGTCGAGAAGCCCGACCACACCTTCGCCACCATGTACCGCGACCGGCGGTGGAAGCTGAACGTCTACCACGGCCACGGGATCGGCGAGCTGTTCGACATGGAAGCCGACCCCCACGAGCACGACAGCCTGTGGGACTGCCCCGATCACCAGGAAATCAAGCTGGACCTCATGCAGCGCAGCTTCGACGCCACAGTCCTGGCCGCGGATCCAGGCCCGCCGCGCGTATCTTCGTACTAACCCGCCGCCAGGCCTCTTGTGTCGGCCGATTTCACGCCGGCGACAGATCGGGGCCGGCCGTCACCAGCGTGTAGGCCGGGTCCGCCATCACGGCGGCGGTCACGTCTCGCACGCCGTCCGCCGTTACCGCGTCAATCAGACCGGGGTAGGCGCCCAGGTAATCCAGGCCCAGCCCGTAGCGCTCCATCATCAACAGCATGCTGGCGATGCCGTCGTTGCGTTCCAGGCGCAGCGGCAGCGAGCCGATCAGGGCCTGCTTGCTCAGGCGCAGCTCCTCGGCGTCGGGCGGGGTTTCGGCCAACTGGCGCGCCTCGTGCAGGCTGGCCTCAATGGCGCGGTCCACGTTCGCGGGGTTGATGCCCGCCCGAATCGACCAGGGCTGCCGGGTCAGGCCGGGCACCGCATAGCTGGAAGCGTGATAGGCCAGTCCCTGCGTGTCGCGAACGTTGGAGCCAATGCGTCCGCCCAGGCCCATCTGGCCAAGAATGAAGTTGGCAACGATGGTCGCGTAGTAGGACGGATCGGTTCGCCGGATCCCAAGCCAGCCCAGGAGGAACTCGGTTTGGGTCTTGCCTTCGATGGCCAGGTCTTCGCGTCGCGGCTCGGCGAACACGGTCGGTGGGGCGTCCGCCGCAGCCAGCGCTTGCCGCCAGTCGGTTGGGGTCGCGGCGTCTGAATTCGCGTTCCAGGCGCCGATGGTGATTTCGGCCAGGTCGTGCACGGCCGGCGGATCCACCGCCCCAACCACCGCCAGCACCAGCGAGGTCGGCGCATAGGCGCGCGCGTGAAAGGCCCGCAGGTCGTCTGCTTGGAACTCGCGAACAGTCGCCGCGTAGCCTTCTTCCGGCCATCCATTCGGGTTGCTCTCGCCGTACAGCAGCTCCCGAAAACGCCGGGCCGCCCGCGATCCTGGGCTGTCTTCGGCGTGGGCCAGTACAGTCAGCGTCTGCTCGCGTACGCGTCCCACTTCGTCTTCGGGAAAGGTCGGGTGCGCCAGGACGTCGGTTGCCAGCGTCAGCAGCAACTCCAGATCCTCGGCCAGCGCGCGTCCGCCCAGGGCCGCGTATTCGGTGTCGGCGTGGAAGGCCAGCGAGGCCCCCACCTGATCCAGCTCTTCGCTGAATTGCAGGAACGTGCGGTTGGCTGTCCCGCGGTTCAGGGCATCGGCCGTCAGGCTCGCCAGCCCGGCGCGCTCGCGCGTCTCCAGCACGGCGCCCGCCGCGTGATAGGCGCCGATCGCGACCGACGGCGAGGCCGGATTCGGATAGACCAGAAGCGTCGCGCCGTTAGCCAGCGTGTGGCGTGCGACGCTGTCCGCGTTGATTGCGTGCCGGGGGCCGGACGTCACGCGGCCGCGCCGTTGGCCGCCGCAGGCAGAAACCAGCCGGTTACCCGCGAAGCCTCGCGCAGATACGTCCGCGCGACGCGCTGCACGTCGGCCGGGGTGACCTGACGCAGGTCGTCGGTTAGCGTCTGCGCCAGCCGCCAGTTGGAAGCCATCTCCAGCATCCCCAGCTGCACG
This sequence comes from Chloroflexota bacterium, assembly GCA_009839425.1. GTDB lineage: Bacteria > Chloroflexota > UBA11872 > UBA11872 > UBA11872 > UBA11872. The sequence continues at coordinate 3,110 of VXPS01000202.1, read as the reverse complement.
GCCTGCGCCGTGACGCTCTCGAGCGCGATGGCCCGCTTGGCGTAGGTCTGCCGGATGACGCGGTCAAGCTCCGCCTGGCTGGGCGCTTCGTCGTGCAGCCGTTGAATCTCGTCCAGCACGGCCTCCTCGATCGGGGCCGGCTCGCCGCCCGGATGCAGGATCACCAAGACCCGGTGCAGTGACGGATCGATGTTCACGCCGACATCGGCTCCGACCGACGCGGCTACACCCGACGCGACAAATCGCTGGTAAAGCCGTGACGTGCGCAGCGTTCCGCCGCCGCCAAATGGCCCGCTGGGCGGACCGGAGAGCAGCGCGTTAAGCACCAGCAATGGGGCGCAGTCCTCGTGCGCGCGTTCCGGGGTGTGGTGACAGAGCATCAGCACCGGGAAGGGTCCAGGATGATGGACTTCCACCCGCCGCTCCGAGTCCTGGGCAGGCTCGCGCTCGGCCGGCGATGGCGGCGGGCTGGCGCCGGGGAACCCCCCGAAGTGCTCATCGATCCGACCTAACAGGTCGTCCGTATCGAAGTCCCCGACCGCCACGATCACAGCGTTGCCTGGTCCGTAGTGCCGCTGGTAATGGCCGAACAGGTCGTCCCGCGTCATCGAGCGCAGGTCGGCCTTGCTGCCGATCACACCGTGGCCGTAGGGATGCACTTTGAAGGCCGTGGACTCCACAGCCTCCATCAGTCGAAACATCGGCGAGGCTTCGTGTCCCTCGCGCTCCGAGATGATGACCGTCCGCTCCGCCTCCACGTCGTCAGGATCAAACACGGCGTTCAGCATGCGGTCCGACTCGATCTCCAGCGCCAGGTCCAGATGCTCAGCCGGGAGGGTCTCGTGGTAGGCGGTTGCGTCCTCGTACGTAAAGGCGTTGAAGGTGCCGCCCACGCCTTCCACCATGCGCCCAATATCCCCGGGGGCCAGCCGCTCGGTACGCTTGAACATCATGTGTTCGACCCAGTGGGAAGCGCCGCTCAAGCCTTCGGGTTCGTCGCGCGCACCCACCCGGTACCAGATGAAGAAGGTAGCGATGGGGGCGGTGTGTACCTCGCGGGTCAGCACCGCCAGCCCGTTCGCGAGCGCGTGCTCGCGCACGTCATCCATGCTGGCGCGTGGCTCCCGATTCGAGGGCGCGGGATGCTATCACAGGGACCTTCCGAGTCCTCTCAGCGAGACCTGAGCATGGCAAAGCTGACGCCGGCCGCCTTCGAGGACGTCGTGATGGAGGCCATCGCCTCGATTCCCGAGGCCCTGCGCGCACAGCTGGCCAACGTGGATGTGGTGATTGATCAATGGCCGTCGAACGATGATCTTGAAGCGGCCGCCGTGCCTGAGGGCTACACCTTGTTCGGCCTGTATACCGGCGTCCCGCTCACCGAGCGAACCTCCGGCTACAACATGGTGCTGCCCGACCGCATCACGATCTACCGCGGTCCGCTGCTGGCGGCCTTTCACGACGTGGATGAGTTGAAGGATGAGATTCGCGCCACCGTGATCCACGAATTTGCCCACTTCTTCGGTCTGTCCGATGCCGACCTGGAACGGCTGGGAGTTGCCTAGATGAACGCGCCGGAGCCGCTGAAGCCAACATCGCTACCTGGCGCCGGGGGCGGCTGGACCTCGCTACGAGACCCGGCCCGCGCCGGCATCTGGCGGCATCGTCCCGCCCTCGGGCTTCCGGGAGGTATCCCGGAGATCAGCCTGGGCGAAGGCGATACGCCGATCGTGTCCCTGCAACGCTGGGGGGCGGCGCATGGGATATCGCGCGTCCTGGCAAAGCTGGAGTACGTGTCGCCAACCGGATCGTTCAAGGACCGCGGGGCGGCCGCGGTGATCACGGTGCTGGCTGGGGCGGGTGTGAACGCAATCGTCGAGGACTCGTCCGGCAACGCGGGCGCCGCCATGGCGGCCTATGCGGCCCGCGCGGGCCTGCGGGCCCAAATCTTCGTGCCCGAGTCCGCGCCGGCGGCCAAGCGCGACCAAATTGCCGGCTACGGCGCCGAAGTGGTGGCCATTGCCGGCACGCGCGAGGACGTGGCCACGGCGGCCGAACACGCGGCCCACGCCCCCGACGTGGCCTACGCCTCGCACGCCCGCCACCCGGCCTTCGTGGAGGGAACCAAGACGTTTGGCCTGGAGATTGCGGCCGCGCTCGTTGACGACCCGCCGCTGCACATCGTGTTGCCGGTGGGCAATGGCGGGCTGCTGCTTGGCGCGTTCAAGGCCTACCGCGAGCTGGCGGCGGCGGGTTTCCCGGCATCGCTGCCCCGCCTGCATGCCGCGCAAGCCTCGGCCTGCGCGCCGCTGTCCGCGGCATACGCCGCGGGCGCCGACGCCCCGGCGACTATTCAGGCACAACCCACCGTGGCCGGCGGCGTGGCTGTGGGCCGCCCGGCGCGCGGCGCCGAGGTGCTGCGGGCCGTCCGCGCCTCGGGCGGAGCAATCGTGGATGTGGACGACGCGGCCGCTCGGCTCACGCGCGCCGAACTGTCACGACTCGAGGGCCTGGACCTCGAATACACCTCCGCCGTGGCCTTCGCGGCGACAGCGCGACTGCGCGCCTCGGGCGAGATCGGCCCCGACGACCGGGTCCTGATCGCGGCGACCGGCAGCGGGCTCAAGGACGCCGGCGTCTGAACCGCCAGCGCCAACGCCGGTAGCCGTCGGGGTCCCGTAAGCGCACGGGAAAAGGGAATGTTTCACGTGAAACATCCGCGGACCGGTGCGGCGTGGCGCTCTGCAAGGCTGGGGCGACTGCAGGCAGCGTGGGTACGGTCGGTTTCTGATTAGGCCGGTCGTATCGGCGTGTCGGAGTCCGCGGGTCTAACCCGGATCACGCGCGTCTGTACGGTCAGGTCGTGGAGGCTGCGCCGGTCCGGCCGATGAATGACGACGTAGACCAGCAGGACCTGCACCAGGGCCGGCAGGATGGCCCAGCCGGTGGCCTGGGCGACCCCAAGCATCATGCCCAGGGCGACCTCGCGAACCAGAATCTGCAGGGGTCCCGCCGGGCTGCCATCCGCCGCGACGAGACGCAGACCCAGCGCCAGCTTGCCAAGCGTCGCGCCGAATGCCGACTGCATGGACCAGCGATAGAGCACCGCG
>VXPS01000381.1 GCA_009839425.1 Chloroflexota bacterium | reverse complement strand
GCCGAAGGTGCGCTGGTAGATCTGCACATTGCCGGTGTTGCCGAGGTGGGCTTCGACGATGTCGTTGAGGGCGACGCAGGTGGAGGGCCAGGGGGTAGGCGCAATAGGGCCGGCGGCTTCACCGTCGAAGGCCCAGGCGAAGACGGCGCGGACGTTGTCGCGGTGGTCGGACTGGCAGGCGGCTTCGGCGCCGTCACCGAACGTGCGCTGGTAGATGCCGACGTTGCCGTGGTTGCCGAGGTGGGCTTCGACGATGTCGTTGAGCGTGACGCAGGCGGTGGGCCACTGGGCCAGGGCAGGGGAGCCGAAGGCGAGGGCGGCGGCGAGGGCGACGATGAGGATGCGGATGTGGCGCATGGACTCAGACCGTAGGTCCGCTAACTGCCCGAGAGGCTGCGAGCAATGTACCCGGAGGAGAGATCGTAGGGCGAGCGCCCTTTATCCCGGCGTCGTTGTGCCGCGACGCCCGAAACGACGGGGATGCGGGATGCCCACGGCCGACTATCGGAGTTGGCGCGATCGTGCAGTGCTTCAAGGATTGGGCCAATGCCCGTGTCAGAGCGAACACGGCGAACTAATAGCGGTAGCGGCCGGGCGGGTTGGGATTCGCCGGGGCGTTGACGCCGGAATGGCCAGAGCCCAGGCAGTAGGGGTTTCCGTCGGACCGGACGCCGCAGAGGTGGCTGGAGCCGACGCTGAGCGACACGAACGTGTCCGAGGACGGGTAGCGGCCGAAGTAGCTCTTGTGGCCCCAGCAGGCCGGGGATCCATCGGCGCGGAGAGCACAGGTGTCGAAGTCGCCAGCCTCTATGGAGATGAATGTGCCGGGTGGTGGAGTGGCCTGGCCTTCGGTGTTGGCTCCCCAGCAGGCCAGGCCGCCGTCCTGGCGTATGCCACAGGAATGGGAGTCGCCGGCGGCGATCGCGAGAAAGGGGCCAGAGGGAGGCGCGGTCTGGCCGGCGTCGTTGGCGCCCCAGCACGCGACCTCGCCACTGGCGCGCACGCCGCACGTGTGTCGTGCACCGGCGCTGACCGAGGCGAAGACACCGGCGGGCGGTGCGGTTTGACCCTCGCCACCGTAGCCCCAACAGGCCACCGTCCCGCTTTGCCGCACCGCGCAGGTGTGGTACTGGCCGGCGCTGACGGAGGTGAAGACGCCGGACGGCGGCGCGGCCTGTCCCTGATCGTTGAGGCCCCAGCAGGCGATCGCGCCGTTGGGCCGGACGCCGCAGGTGTGCCAGAAGCCGGCGCTGGTGGAGGCAAAGGCACCGGGTGGAGGCGCGGCCTGGCCGGACCCGTTTTCGCCCCAACAGGCAACGGCGGCATCCGTACGAATACCGCAGCTGTGCTGGTGTCCGGCGCTGACCGAGGCGAACTGGCTTGGCCAAGGCGCGGACTGTCCGCGACCGTTACCGCCCCAGCAGACGACCGCCCCGTTGCGGCGCACGCCGCAGGAGTGCTGCTCGCCTGCGCTGACCGAGCGAAACGCGCCAGGTGGCGGCGTGGCGCGGCCGTCGTCGTTCAATCCCCAGCAGGCGAGCGTTCCATCGATTCGGACACCGCAGGCATGCCAGAAGCCCGCGCTGACGGAGGCAAAGGTGCCGGACGGGCCGCGAAAGCGCGAGCCCCAGCAGTCAACGGTGCCGTCGCTTCGTAGACCGCACGTGACCAGGGTTCCAGCGTCGATTGACGTAAACGCGCCGGAGGGCGGTTGGGTTTCACCGTGGAAGTCGTTGCCCCAGCAGGCGGCTGTGCCGTCAGGGTGAAGTCCGCAGGAATGGCCGCTGCCGGCGCTCACGACAGTGAATTGGCCGGGTGGGGGCTCGGCCCGACCGTCGTCGCCTGCGCCCCAACATGCAGCCGTGCCATCGGCGCGGACGGCGCAGGCGTGGAATTCGCCGACGCTGACCGACGAGAATTTGCCTTCAGGGGCGCCGCCGAACCAGCCCCAGCACTCGAGCTCCCCCTCGGGGCGGAGGCCGCAGGTACTGTCGCCGCCAGCCGAGATCGACGCAAACGCGCCAAGGGGCGGTGTAGCCTGGCCGTCCCAGTTGCCACCCCAGCAGCCAACCAGGCCGTTGGCGCGGATGGCGCAGGTGTGACTATCGCCGGCGGCGACGTCGATCCACTCGTCGGGCGGCTGGATGCCAAAGGCCCAGCCGAAGAGCAGGCGCACGTCGTCGCGGTGATCCGAGCGGCAGGCGGCCTCGGCCGCTGGACCTTCGCCAAAGGCGCGCTGATAAATGCCGACGTTGTTGGTGTTGCCCAGATGACCCTCGACGATGTCGTTGAGATCCACGCAGGTGGCGGGCCAGGGGGCGGGCTGGCGAACGGTGCCCGGTGCGATATCGAAAGCCCACGAGAAGACTCCGCGCACGTCTTCGCGGTGGTCGGACCGGCAGGCGTCCTCGGCGTCGGTGTTGTAGGCGCGCTGGTAGATGCCGACGTTGTCGTAGTAGCCGAGGTGGGTTTCGACGATGTCGTTGAGTTCGATGCAGCTTCGGGGCCACTGGGCCGCGGCCGGTTGGGCCGGAATCAGCGCCGCGGCCACCGCCACCAGGACGACGAGGGCGTAGAGGGCGAGGAGTCTCCAGCGGCGGGCGGAACCGCGGAATTCGGCAGTTTCTGCGGGGCAGGTTGCGTCCGGTAGCTCCGATTTGAGGCCCGGACCTGGTAGTGGTCCGGCGCGCGCGGGCAAGCGGTGTGGCTCGCGCTGTGAACCGGATTGGCGGCGAAGAGGATTCACACCTGGACATCCCTTGCGGCTGGACCTGGCCAAGACGCCGCCCCGTGCTTCACAGGATACGAATCGTGGTGAACCGGCGCACGCATGGCAGACATCGAGCTAGAGCGGCGGGGTGGCCTGGCCGCTGTCGAAGCCCCAACAGCGGAGGGCGCCGTCCGAGCGGACGCCGCAGGCGAATTCGATTCCAGAGCTGACGGAGGTGAAGGCGCCGGGGGGCGGGGTGGACTCGCCGCGATCATTGCGGCCCCAGCAGGCAACTTCGCCGCCGGAGCGCACGCCGCAGGTGTGGAACCAGCCGGCACTGACGGAGCGAAAGGCGCCGGGCGGGGGCGAGGATTCGCCGAAGTAGTCGGTTCCCCAGCAGGCGACGGTTCCGTCGAGCCTGATGCCACAGACGTGCCGCCAGCCAATGCTCAGGGAAACCAGGTTCACGTCGTCGGGCACGGTGGATTGGCGGTAGGAGTCACTGCCCCAGCATTCGACGGAGCCGTCGAGGCGCGCCCCGCAGGTGGCGGTTCGACCGGCGCTGACGGCAGCAAAAGCTCCAATGGGAGGCCTGGGCAGGAAGGCGCCGCCCCAGTCCCGGCCCCAGCAGGTGACGGTTCCATCGGGCCGGATGCCGCAGGTGAAGTTGCGGCCGGCGTTGACGCTGGCGAAAGCGCCCGGAGGCGGGGTGGCCTGACCATCCTTGTTCAGTCCCCAGCAACCGATGGTGCTATCGGGCCGGAGGCCGCAGGTGTGCGCGCGTCCAGCGCTGATCGAGGTGAAGACGCCCGGCAGCGGATCGCCTCGACCGTTGGCGTTCGATCCCCAGCAGGCGACAGTGCCGTTGGCGCGAATGCCGCAGGCGTGGGATCGACCGGCGCTGACGGCGGTGAATGCGCCGGACGGCGGCGTGGTTCGACCGTCGTCGAACCTCCAGCAGGCCAGGCGGCCGTCGGTACGGACGCCACAAGTGTGGTTCCAGCCGGCGCTGAGCGATCGGAAGGCGCCGGGCGGAGGTGTGACCAGGCTTTCCGCAGACGAGCCCCAGCAGGCGACCGAGCCGTCCGGGCGCACGCCGCAGGTGTGGCGGTTGCGGGTGGTGACGGAGGTGAAGCGGCCGGGCGGGGGCGTGGCCTTGTCGTCTTCGTTGGATCCCCAGCAGGC
>VXPS01000328.1 GCA_009839425.1 Chloroflexota bacterium | reverse complement strand
GGCCAAAGCCGCGAGGACCTGGCGCGCGAATATGTCAAGGTCTATCACCTGCACGACGAAGCGCTGCCCCGCCTCAGGCTGCTTCCCCACGGCCAGCTGGTCCACGTCCCCGACCTCTATACCGAAGACGAGCGGAAGACGTCGCTGGTGTACAACGAAGCCTTTCGGCGCTGGCGCAGCCATGAGGGCCTGTATGCGCGCTTCGACGGGCCGGACGGCTCCCGCATCGTCTGGACGGCCGCCAACCCCCTCGGCGACGGCTGGCAGACCGCCCGGCTCCGGCTGCTCGATCGTGTGCTGCCGCATGTCCACCGGTCCGTCCTGGTCCGGCAGGCGCTGGCGGCGGCCGATGCCCTCGGTTCGGGCCTGGCGGGCCTGCTGGACAATAACCGCATCGGCGTGGTGCAGCTGGACCGCAGCGGGCGCGTGCTGGCGGCGAACGGGCCGGCGCTCGACACCCTGCGCCGCGGCGACGGGCTCACCGACCGCCACGGCGTCCTGCAGGCCTGGCTGCCGGCGGACCGCAGCCGCCTGCGAAGCCTGCTGGCGCGCGCGCTGCCGGACCTGTGGGGGGAGGTCCCGAGCGGCGGCTCGATGACGGTCCAGCGCCCCTCGGGCCGGTCGCGGCTGGCGCTCCACCTCAGCCCGGTGGGCGACCCGGCGGCGGATTTCGGGGGCCGGCGGGTGGCGGCGCTGGCGCTGCTGGTCGACCCGGCGGGCCGCGCGCGCATCGACGCGCAGCGGGTGGCGGTGACGCTCGGCCTGACGGCGTCGGAGGGGCGGATGGCGGCGCAGTTGGCCGAGGGTCAGACCGTGCGCGAGATCGCCTCGGCGTCCGGCTGGTCGGAGGACTATGTGCGCTGGCTCAGCAAGCAGGCCTACCGGAAGCTGGGCGCATCGGGGCAGGTCGAGCTGGTGCGGCAGGTCCTGGCTGTGGACGCCCTGCCGCGGCGCTAGGAGCCCGGCGGCAGCCGGGTCCTGTCCTCCTTTCACCCTCTTCTCGCCGCCTTCATCGAAGCCCCCGGTGGCCTTTCGATACCTCCCGGATGGGAGGATTTACAGGGTCCTGGGGCCACTTAATCTTTGACCGGGATTCATGTCGCGAGCCGGAGACCGGGCCGCGATCTGTCATGCCGGAAATCAGTGCGACGCCGGCGAGGGAAGCGAAACGTGGTCCGCCGGCGCGAGTTCAGGCCCCGGCGCTCGGTATAGGAGGCTCTTGAATTGCCAGTGCGGAGTTTTGGCGACCTCATACTGGATCTCGCCGAGCTTGCAATTGAGCGCCAGCGCGCCAGAGCGCCAGAGCGCACTGCTGCGCCCGCACCGCGCGGGTGCGCCGGCATAATCGCCCCGTCCCCGGTACCGCTCGTACCTTCCGCATCGCACGGGTCGGGCTCCGCCTCGTCCTTGCTGTCTCGCAGGACTGCGGCGGCCGGCAGTCGCCGATCCAGTAAATCCGCGGCCCCTGAATTGCCAACCCGAACACGGAGTTGATTTCGTGAAGCTCGCCATGGTCCTGAAGATCTCGCCGGTCCTTCCGCTTGTCGCCTTGCTGGCGCTTGCTGGCTGCGTAGGCGGTGGAGGAGGTACCGCCATGAACACCGGCGGACCTGAATCACCTGGCACCGGTGGGCAGCCCGGCACGCCCGAGCCCGCCAGACCCTCCCCGCACCAGATAACAACCGTGGGCGGGAACGAACTGAAAGTGGGCGACGCAAGCAGCAATTGGTATGTGCAAAACGGGGGCCTCGTCCGGCATCCGAGAACTCCTGGGATCGCCTGGGTGGCGGCAACCGAGTATCCCATAATGGACTGGCTCCCAAGCCGATACGCTCCGGGCATGCCTCAGATCATACAGGGGCAACAGTGGGAGGAAGCCTCCTCGTTCTTTTGGGGTCATTGGTCAGATAACGAGGAGCGCATGTTCCTTGGCGGTTACCAATACGAGCCGGGAACCACAAAGCGGATAGCCCGTTTCGGCCTTACCTTGGAGAATGATGAAATCACGCCATGGGCGACTGGCGTAAAGCCGCTCACAGACTTCGTAGACACCGCCCCAACTCAGCTTCAGAGCATTGCGGCCTTTTATGGGACGTTTGTTGGCCTTACCCATGACGATAAACAGCCTGTTGGCGCAGGGGTAAATTTGGCATTCGACTTGTCCGGTACTGACATAACAGGAACCTTTGAGCTCACAGGTCTATCCTCCATTGAACGTGACGGTTCGCTGGAGACGTTTCTTGGCGGAGAACTCCAACACAATATTGCCGTCACCGGCAACACCTTCAGGACAACCGGCGGTGACCCCGGAACCGTAACAGGTACCTTTGCCGGCGAGGGTCACGAAGCGGCAGTAGGAACATTCCAACACTCCGCTTTCATCGGCGTGTTCGACGCCGAATATGATGCCCACGAACATGGTTCCGGATCAGGAGCGAGCGTCACCCCGCAATTCAGCGGGGATTGGTGGCTGCCGGATAACGCTCAAGCAATTGTGCAAGCGCAGAATCCAACTGTAACGACAATACAGATCCCTCAAAAGTTGGTGAATGCCGGCTTCACACCACTGGGAAGAAGCTCTCTCACCTTTAGCGGCTACGCCAGACAACACGACGGTGCCTATGTACGCGCCTTTGCACCCCTTGAATATCCAACAGCTGTTTGGAAGAACAGAGCGGTAGCTGACGTCAACGGCGTTTCTTTTGGTGAGCGAACCCGTTCCACGGGAACTGCTCAGATCGGACAGCACGAAAAACAAATAGTTGGGCTGCTTGACTACAGCAGCTTCGGTATGTGGCTGATTGAAGAGCCCGGTGGCGACAGGCTTGGTCTTACGTGCTGTGAATGGTCCGTGTTCAGCCAAGTCGGCCAGACCGTCCATAGAACGGACAACTACTTCCCGCGGGGTACCTATGTTTGGAATGGCGGAATGGTCGGAGCCGAGAAACGGGACCCTACACAAACGATACTGGGTGACACCCGCATTGAGATGCAGGTAAATGCCGTAGCGTACCGGGGTCCGAGCAACACGATTAATGTCTCGTTTACAGATATACGGAAAGTAAACGATGGCAATGCTGTTTCAGACATGTCCTGGCGTCTGAATCGAATTGGCTTTTCCGGTGTAGGGGGCTTCTGGGTAGATGAAGTTGGCACGGGAGTGCACGGAGACAATTTAGTATCCGGCTCAGGGAGCATTGCGCTCACTTGGAGTGGCCCGAACCACGACAATGTTGTCGGGGTCTATGACACGGCGAGATATGTGGGCTCATTCGGAGGGACGAAGCCGTAGGGGCGCGACGCAAATCACCTACACAGAAATGCTTGCCCGAAGGCGCTGTCGCGCAATGGGAAGTTCGAATATCATCTTGTATTGCGAGAAGGGTACGAACCTCATGAAATTCCGGGGAGCGCTCGTCGCCGCCATGGCCGGAGCGGTTCTGATTCTGAGTGGGTGTGGGGGTGGGAGTGCTGCTCGACTGCTACCGCCGGTCGAGATCCCCGCGCTCAATCCCGAGCCTCAACAGTTTCGGACGAGCACGTCCTTCGTCGATGGGGTGCTGAGCGTTGACGTGCCGGCCTCTGGCGGTCGGACCCGCACACTCGATACCATCCGGCACCGGGAAGCGTCGTGGGGGCGTTTCCTCTCCCGACCTGTCCAACCCAACCATTCCAGCCGTGAGTGGTTGCTCGCGGAAAACCACTATGACGGCAAGATTCTGGTCTACGCCGTCGTCTCTTGGAACGACGCTGACCCTGCCGACTACCTGGCGGCGGGATGGTGGCTGACCTATCCGCCGGACGTTCCCTATTGGAAGTTCGAGTCCGCCACACGCGGGGTCTTTCTCGACGGTCCGGAAGTCGATCCCGCCAGGCCGCCCGACCTCCCGCTGACGGGCACGGCCAGCT
>VXPS01000212.1 GCA_009839425.1 Chloroflexota bacterium | reverse complement strand
GTCCTGGCGACGGACGGCGACGCGCTGGTCGCCGATGCGGATTTCGAGCTCGGACAGATCGAGACGGCGCATGGCGTCCAGGATCGAGCGGACGCGCCGGGCGTAGCCCGCCTCGGCGCCGGGGTCCTCCGGGTTCGGGATCGCGCCAACCGCCTAGACCGCGCCAACGATCAGCGTGGCGTTGTGCCCGCCGAACCCGAAGCTGTTCGACATGGCGCAGCTGACCGGTAGTTCGCGGGCCCCGTCCGTCACGTAGTCCAGGTCGCACTCGGGATCAGGGGTCTCGTAGTTGATCGTCGGGGGAATCACGCCGTCGTGGATCGCTTTGATGCACAGCATGGCTTCGACCGATCCGGCGGCCCCGATCAGGTGGCCCATCATCGATTTCGTCGAGCTGACCGGCGCCGTGGAGCCGTTGCCGTTGAACACCTGTTTGACGGCGTTGGTCTCGGCCAGGTCGCCCGCCGGCGTGGAGGTGCCGTGGGCGTTGATGTAGTCAACGGCCGAGGCGTCGAGCTGGGCGTCGTCCAGGGCGCCCTGCATCGAGCGGGCCGCGCCGTCACCGGCGGCGGGCGGCTGGGTGATGTGGAACGCGTCGGAGCTGAGGCCGTAGCCCAGGATCTCGGCGTGGATCGGTGCGCCGCGGGCGCTCGCGTGTTCGTAACTCTCAAGCACAAAGACTCCCGCGCCCTCCGCGGCCACAAAGCCGTCGCGGTCCTTGTCGAAGGGGCGTGAGGCGTGTTCGAAGTCGTCGTTACGGGTGCTGAGCGCGCGTCCGGCGCAAAATCCGGCCAGGCCGATCGGCCCTATGGCCGCCTCGGTGCCGCCCGCCAGCATTACGTCGGCGGCGCCGCGCTTGATGGTGGCGGCGGCCTCGCCGATGGAGTGTGCGCCGGTGGCGCAGGCGGTGACGATGGCGATGTTCGGCCCACCGATGCCCAGGTCAATCGCGACCAGGCCCGCGGCCATGTTGGCGATGACCTCGGGAATCATGAATGGGGAAATGCGCGAGGGTCCGCGGTCGCGCAGGGTGTTGACCTGCTGCTCGAGTACCAGCAGACCGCCGATGCCGCTGCCGATGAAGCAGCCGATGCCGTCGCGATTGTCGTCGGTGATCTCGAGGCCGGCGTCGGCGACGGCGTCGCGGGCCGCGATGATGGCGAACTGGGCAAAGCGGTCGGTGCGGCGGGCCAGGCGCCGCCCGAGCAGCGCGTTTGGATCCCAGTCCTTGACCTCGCCGGCGATCCGGCAGCTGAAGCCGGTGGTGTCGAAGGAGGTGATGGGCCCGATGCCGTTCTGGCCCTCCAACGTCGCGCGCCAACTGTCCTCGGCGGTCGCCCCAAGCGGCGTGATAGCGCCGATGCCTGTGACGACAACCCGCCTGGACATGCAGTCTCCGATCACTGCAAGCCGCCGGATGGGCGGCCCGCTGCGCTGATAAACGAGTGTATCAACGCGGCGACGGCGGGCAGAAAATGGGGCGGGTTCGCGCGTATAAGAGTTTTTTCCAAAAAACTCTTGAGGCGCCGGGGAGCGTCATTCGGGCGGATTCGGAGCGCGGCGGGGCGGGCCGAATTGGCGACGAACGGGGCCAGGAAGACGCAGCCAGGCAGCGCGACGTCGCCGGGCGAGGAGGCGGCGGCGAGCGGTGGACTGTGGTGAGGCATCGGACCAATGGCTTGCGTGGACATCGAGTCCAGTGTACACTCTACGAGCACAGACGGCAATCAGGATGTCCGCAAGTGGCCGGCGAGGGGCCGCGGCAGGCGCGGATTGCCGGGACTGTGTGGCCCGGACGAGGCCGGTCGGGGATCGCCTGCCACGCCGGAACGAGCCAGAACGACGGCCGGCTTAAGGCCGGTTGCCCACAGGAAGGAGCACGAGATCGGAACGTGACCAGCCCGAGACGAGCGGAGCGACGCAGCCGGTGGTTGGGTGACCGCGCATACGTTGTCCGACCCGCCCATCGCAGTCGCGTTGGCGGGCTACCGGCGGCTATGCTCGCCAGCGGACGCTGATGGGCGTCCCAAACCACCCGGAGCCTGGCGTGAGCCGTGCAGCGACAATCAGCGGCTGGGGGATGTGCGTTCCCCAGCAGATCCGGACCAACGCGGAGTTGGAGCGTATGGTCGCCACGTCGGACGAGTGGATCGTGTCGCGCACGGGCATCCGGGAGCGCCGAATCGCCAACGACGACGAGTCCACCTTCACCCTGGCACGGGACGCCGCCAAGCAGGCGTTGCAAGTGGCCGACGTGCATCCGAACGACATCGACCTGGTGGTGGTGGCCACGCTGACGCCGGAGTACGGCTTTCCGGCGACGGCCAGCCTGGTGCAGGACACGCTGGGCGCAACGCGGGCCGGGGCCTTCGACATCAACGCCGCCTGCGCGGGATTCGTCTACGGCGTGGCCGTGGCGCGCAGCATGATCGAGTCGGGCACACACGAGACGATCCTGCTGATCGGGGCCGACACGATGTCGCGCGTGGTGGACTGGACGGACCGGTCTACCTGCGTACTGTTCGGTGACGGCGCGGGCGCCGTGGTGATGCAGGCCACCAACGGGCCGGGCGGCATCTTCAGCACGGTGCTGGGCTCCGACGGGGCCGGGGCACCGCTGCTGATCCAGCCGGCGGGCGGCAGCCACCAGCCGGCGACGGTGGACACGATCAAGTCCGGCGCCCACTACCTGCAGATGAATGGGCGCGAGGTGTACAAGTTCGCCGTGACCGCCACTGCCGAGGCCGCGCGGCAAACGATGCAGGGCACCGGACTGGGACCGGACGACGTGGACCTGTTCATTCCACACCAGGCCAACCTGCGCATCATCAAGTCGGCGGCACGGGGCGCGGGCATCCCCATGGAGCGGGTATTCGTAAACGCGGACCGCTACGGCAACACGTCGGCGGGATCCATCCCTATCGCGCTCTGCGAGGCGCTGGAAGCCGGCCGGATCCAGGCGGGCGACCGGGTGGTGATGGTTGGATTCGGGGCCGGCCTAGCCTGGGCCGCCGCGGGAATCGAGTGGACCGCGGCCACGGTGAAGCTCAAGGCCGTGACGGCGGCGGCGGCGAGCGCGGGGTAGTTTCAGGACTCACAGAGTCAATCCGCCAGCAGCGGAAGCTGAACAGCACAACAACGTCCCGCGTCTTCCTCGGTATGAACGAGGTTTCGGGTTCACGTCCGAATGTGGGCTCCCATCAGATTGACCGGGTTTGGGAGACGTTTGCAGCCACCGGTGTCGCGGATGCGTTCAGCGATCAGTTTGCAGCGCCACGAAGGCCGGCACGCCGGCGCCCGGTGTCTGGTTGTCCAGGCGCCACCAGGTACTTCAGAGGTCGCGTCGGATGGAAAGCAATTCGTCCCTGAGCTTTTCGACTTCGCATGGTAGTTTGGCGCACAGCGTCGAGCGGATGCGGCGCGCGGAGGGGGAGGCATTCGAAATGGGTAGGAACTCACACATGACGCGGCGCCGGCTGCTGCGAATAGGCGCCGGACTGGGTGCAAGCGCGACGGGCATTTGGGTGTTTGCGGCCTGCGGCGAGGCTGAGCCGCAGATCATCACTAAGGAAGTTCCGGTCGAAACGACGGTTATCAAAGAAGTTCCGGTTGAAAAGATCGTCCGCGAGACCGAGGTGAGGGAAGTCCCAGTTGAACGAATCGTGACGCAAGAGAAGGTCGTTACCCAGCAAGTCGAGGTACCGGTCGATCGCGTCGTGACACAGATCGTCGAACGCGAGAAGGTCGTCGAGAAAGTCGTCACCAGGGAAGTCGTCAAAGAGGTTCCCGCCATGCGGGAGACCGTGAACGTGCGCTGGCAGGAGGTCTGGGCCGACGCCTTCCAGCCGACGGTCGAAGACAAGATGATCCCGGGCTTCGAAGCCCAGTTCCCGTACATCAATATCGTGAATGAGCGAATCGAAGA
>VXPS01000275.1 GCA_009839425.1 Chloroflexota bacterium | reverse complement strand
GCGGGTCGGAGACGGCCCCACGGCGCTGCTCAGGGCGCATTATTCAAAGGTCTCTCAAGGGAGAGGGTCAGAACGGCGCCCCATGAGTGGAATCTACCGGAGCGTTTGAGGTGTGGGACGTGGGGTGCGCGGAAGACCCCTCACCGAATTCGGCCGAAGACGCCCGAATCTGCCTCTCCCCTTGGAGAGGGTGAAGAGCGGTGCGTCCTGCAGTCGATTGCATCCGAAGGTGCTTACTGCGGTCGAGACCTCGACCGGAAGACCCCTCACCGATTTCCGGCGAAGACGCCGGAATCTGCCTCTCCCCTTGGAGAGGGTGAAGAAGGGTGGCCCTGGCGGAAGGTGCCCGACTTCGGCCTGGCTGCTTCACCGAGGCAGCCACCCTCACCCCCGGATCGAGTCCGGGGCAGGCTCCAATCCTCTCCCCTGTCCAGACCGGACACATGGTTTACAGACGTTCGGGGACATGGTTTACACATTCAGGCTGGCTTCCGGAGGTCGATGGTGGCCAGCTGGTCGGTCATGAAGAGCAGGGTCCAGCAGCCGTGGGTGGGCGTTGGTGGCGGAGGTGGTCGCCACACTCATCCCGGGATCAGGTCTCCCGGACCGTGTACGGGGCCAGATGGTTCAAGCTCCAGCCTTCTCCCTCACGGAGACGCTGGCGTAACCCGCAGGCGGGCGGGCGGAGACAGCCGCCCGTCCCGCGCGGGAGGTTACGCGCCGAGATCAGCGGCGGCCCGGGCTAGTCGTCCTCGCCGTCGTACTCCTCGGGCATGAGCACGAATTCGGGGTAGGCCTCGATGCGCAGTTCGCCGGCGTCCTGGCCGAGCTGCTCGACCTGGGGCGACACGCGCGCGCCGATGGTCAACTCCATGAGCTTCCAGAGCGCCAGCGAGACGCCAAACACGAAGGCGCCGATAGCCAGGATGCCGATGAGCTGGACGTGGAACGTGCCGCCAGCGGCGATGCAGACGGCGAGGGTTCCCCAGATACCCGCGAACAGGTGCACGGGGACCGCGCCGACCACGTCGTCCTGCCGGAGCTTCTCCAGCAGCTTCATGCCGGCCACGCAGATCACGCCGCCGATGGCGCCGATGATGATGGCCCAGTAGTGGTCGACGATATCGGGACCGGCGGTGATGGACACCAGTCCGGCCAGCGCGCCGTTCAGGCTGCCCAGCAGGTCGGTTCGCCCCATGATCGGCCGTGACACGATCAGGGCCGCAATCGCTCCAGCGGCGGCGGCGAGGTTGGTGTTGACGAGGACGTGGCTCATGGCAATGGCGTCGGCCGCGCTGCCCAGGGCGAGCTGCGAGCCGCCGTTGAAGCCGAACCAACCCAGCCAGAGGATGAAGACACCGAGCGTGACCATCAGGATGTTGGAGGGAGGGGTTGCTCTGGCGGTGCCGTCCTTCCTGAACTTGCCGAGCCGGGGACCGACGACGAGGATGCCGGCGAGCGCGGCCCAGCCACCGGTGCTGTGCACGATGGTGGAACCGGCGAAGTCCTGGAATCCGAGACCGTCCAACCAGCCACCGCCCCAGGTCCAGGCGCCGACGATGGGGTAAACGATGGCGGTGAGAATCACCACGAAGAGGAAGAAGGACCAGAGCTTGACTCGCTCGGCCAGGGCGCCGGACACGATGGACGCGGCGGCGGCCACGAAGACCATCTGGAAGAACCAGTCGGACATGGTGGAGTAGGCGTTGTCGCCGGCGAGAACGGCCGCTGCGTCGCCCTCGCCCTTGACCAGCGCGATCTCTTCAGCCGACGGTCCGTAGAACAGCTGGAACGACCCGATGAAGTTTCCGATGAGATCGCCGTACATCAGGTTGTAGCCGAGGATGAAGTAGGCGAGTCCGGCGATCGAATAGAGGCCGATGTTCTTCAAACAGATCATGGAGGCGTTCTTGGTCCGCACGGACCCGGCCTCCAGCATGGCGAAGCCGGCGCTCATCCACATGACCAGCGCGCCCCAGACCAGGAACGCGAAGGTGTTGAAGACGTAGACGACTTCGGATTCGACGCCGTCCGCCTGCGCCACCGAGGGCCGGGCCAGGAAGATGCCGAGGGTCGCGGCCGCCGCCAACAGGAGCAATGTGCGGCGACGCGAAGCAAAGATGTGCAGGAACGTGCTCACGGCTACTCTCCCTCTGATCGGTTCTCAGCAGATCCACTAGCGCGCAGGGCGAGGGTACCGAGCCCGCGTTGTTTTCCCAAACACCCGAACCATTTCACCGCCGAAGCGGCTGGTGTCACCTACGGTTTTCGGCCACGCGTGGACCGTGCGCTTCGCCTGGAGGCAACGCTACCGATTGGATGCCCCAATCATCCGCCACCAGCGAGCAGCACCGCCTAGCGGGGGCGGAGGCGGGAGAGGCGGGTGGTGAGTTCGGTGAGTTCGCGGCTGGCGAGGAGCCAAGCGACGGCGAGGTAGGCGAGGACGGCGGCGGTCAGATAGGCGGCCAGGAGGAGCGCGGAGTCGAGGCCGATGGGGCCGTCGGTCCAAGTGGTGACGCGGAGGACGGCGATGACGAGGCCCATCAGCGTGGCGGCGGTCAGGGCCGTGGCCGCGACCTGGAGTTCGGGATTGCCGACCTGGAGACCGCCCCGGCGATGGAGGATGAGGGCGAGGAGCACGGATTCCACCAGCACGCCGATGGACAGACCGAGAGCGATGCCGCCGATGCCGTACCACTGGGCCAAGAACCAGGACAGCAGCATGTGAAAGGCCAGCGAAGCCGCGGCGATGGCGACGGGGGTGCGGGTGTCCTGCATGGCGAAAAAGCCGCGCACGAGGATTTCGACGGCGGCATGGCCAGCGAGGCCGATGGCGAAGAAGCGGAGGGCGGTGGCGGTGATCTCGGTGGCATGGGCGTCGAAGGCGCCGCGCTGAAAGAGGACGGCGACCAGGGGTTCGGCCAGGATCGCGAGGACGACGGCGGCTGGGAGATTGAGGAAGACGATGTGGCGGGCGACACCGCTGACGCGAGCGGCGAAGAGTTCGCGGTCGCCGCCGGCCCAGCGGCCGGCGAGTTCGGGGAGGGCGGCTTCGCCGAGGGCCATTCCGAAGACGCCCAGCGGCAGCAGCATCAGCAGGAAGCCGTTGTTGAGCGCCGCGACGGCCGATGGGCCTTGCAACGACGCCAGGATGTTGACGTAGATGAGGCTGACCTGGAGGACGGCCACGCCGAGGAGGCGGGGGAGCATGAGGACGACGACGCGCCGGACGTCGGGGTTGGCGAGGCCCCAGGTGAACCTGAAGCGGCCCCAGGACGCGAGGCCGGGGGCCTGCACGCCCAGGTGCAAGACCGCGCCGATGAGGGTTCCCCAAACGAGGCCCTGGAGTCCGAAGGCCCGGGCCAGGACCAGGGCGCCGATGATGATGCCGACGTTGTAGAGGATGGGGCTGAGGGCCGGCGGGACGAAACGGCGCTCGGCCTGCAGGGCGGCCTTGGCCAGGGCGCTGAGTCCGAGCAGGACGGGAGAAAGCATGAGCCAGCGGGAGGCGTCGACGGCCAGATCGTGCGTGCCGGGCTCGAAACCGGGGGCGATGGCTGTCATGAGGGGCTCGGCGATGAGCGCACCGAGCGCGGCGAAGGCGGCGGTGGCGAGGAATACGAGCGTGGCGACGCCGCCGAGGAGCTGGCGCAAGGCTTCGGGGTCGCCGCGGGACTTGACCTCGGCGTAGACGGGGATGACGGCCGAGAGCAGGGCGCCGCCCGCGAGCAGCATGAAGATGGTGTCGGGTATGCGGAAGGCGGCGTACCAGGCGTCGGCTTCGGGGCCGACACCGAATTGGGCGTTGATGGCGGCCTGACGGACGAAGCCCAGGAGACGGCTGAGGGCGATTGAGGCCAGGACGATGCCGGCGGGGGGGGGGGGGGGGGCCCCCCCCCCCCCCCCGGGGGGGGGGGGGGGGGGGGGG
>VXPS01000194.1 GCA_009839425.1 Chloroflexota bacterium | reverse complement strand
TGGTGGAACCCAGCGTGCCCTCAACATCGCCCGAAGCCGAAGGACTCGTCGAGGCCATCCGCGCCTACCGCGACGCCAACGGGCTCGATCTGCTCGTTGGCGGCGGCGCGGCCGGGCTCAAGGATTTCGTCGACCGGCTCTACACCGACTTTCCCAAGGCCGTGCTGCTGATCCTGGTGATCACGTACGTGGTGCTGGCCGTGCTTTTCCGGTCGGTCGTGTTGCCGCTGAAGGCCGTGCTGCTGAACGTGCTGAGCCTGCTGGCGAGCTTTGGCGCGCTGGTGCTGGTGTTCCAGGACGGCTGGCTGTCGAACGTCCTGCGCTTTGAGCCGCTCGGTTACATCGATTCCCTGTTGCCCGTGGTTCTCTTCGCCATGCTCTTCGGATTAAGCATGGACTATGAGGTCTTTCTGCTCTCGCGCGTCAAGGAAGCGCACGACGAGGGCCGCTCCAACACCGAGAGCGTGGCCATTGGCATGGAACGCAGCGGGCGCGTGGTCACTAGCGCGGCCCTGGTGGTGATTGCCGTATGCCTGGCATTCGTGACCGCCGACATCGTGCTGATCAAGGCGCTGGGTCTGGGCGCGGCCATTGCCGTCTTTGTGGACGCCGCCATCGTGCGCGCCCTGCTGGTGCCGGCCACGATGCACCTTCTGGGCCGCTGGAACTGGTGGGCGCCCTCGCTGCGCTGGCCGCGGCTCAGGAGCGCCGCGTGATTCGGCGCGCGCTCTGCCTGGCCCTGGCCGCGGTGCTGCTGGCTGCCTGCGGAGAGGTTGCGCCTCCTCTGCCCGAGCCGGAGCCCAACCGATTCGATGCCTTCTCGCTACCCCCCATCGATCTGCCGCGTGACGATGCACCGCACGCCAACCTGACCGAGTGGTGGTACATCAGCGGCCATCTGCAGACGGCCGAAGGTGATCCCTTCGGCTTCGAGTTCGCACTGTTCCAGTCAATTCGCCAGGGTGCCCCGCCCGGCTACGCCGCCCACTTTGCCGTGACCGACGTCGGCCGCGAGCGCTTTCACTACGGCGAGCGCACCGAGGTGGCCGACCCGTACGCGAAGCAGTCCGGCCCGCCAGCAGGCCTCGACCTCACTGTGGATGGCTGGACCCTGCGCGACGTGCCTGGAGGGTTTTCCATTTCCGCCGGTCTCGACACCGTGGCTCTCCAGGTGGAACTCATTCCGACCAAGCCGGCCGCCGTGCATAACGAGACCGGCATCCTGGACTTCTCGCCGTTCGGCTGGAGCTACTACTACTCCTACACGCGTGCCGAGGTTCGTGGGGTGCTGCTGGACCAGGGCCTGCCGCGGCCGGTGACCGGCACCGCCTGGATCGACCACCAGTGGGGCGACTTCATATCCATCACCTCCGGCGGCTGGGACTGGTACAGCGTGCAGCTGGCTGACGGACGCGACTTCACGGCGTCGGTCGTCCGCGACGAGTTCGGCGCCACCGTGCTGCAGTACGGCACCCTGGTCGGTCCCGCCGGCGAGACCAGGCACCTGGGGGCTGACGAACTGGTCGTCCAGGCCATCGGCCGCTGGGCCAGTCCGCACACGGGGATCGTCTATCCGTCCGGCTGGACGATCACTGTTCCCGGCGAAGGTCTGCGCCTGCGCCTGGACCCGTTCCTCCGTGACCAGGAACTCGACACCCGCGCCAGCACCGGCGTCGTGTATTGGGAGGGCGCCGTGCACGTCAGCGGCGACGGTGGCGAGACTGGCCTGGGCTACGTGGAACTGACCGGGTACCGGCCGTAACCGCCGTAGTCGGCGTGATGCGGCGATCCGGCGTACCATCAACGGCCGCGCTGATCTGACGGGATCGAAGCTCATGTCCGCTCGCCAGGCTCGCATCGGCGTCATTGGCGCCGGCTGGTGGTCCACCTACACGCACATTCCGGGACTCATCGAGAATCCCCACGCGCACCTGGCTGCCATCTGCGACCGCAGCGAGGAGGCCTGCGAACGCGCCACCACGGCCTTCCCCGGCCCGGCCGCCTACGTCGACATGGAGACCATGCTCGCCGAGACGGAGCTTGACGGCGTGGTCATTGCCGTGCCCCACGCGGCCCACTATGACCTGGCGGTGCGCTGCCTGGATGCCGGCCTCAACGTCATGCTGGAGAAGCCCATGGTGTTGACGGCCAAACACGCCGCCGACCTGGTTCAACGAGCCGAAGCACGCGGCGTTGAACTCATCATCGGCTACCCCTGGCATTTCACCCGCACCGCTATCCGCGCCCGCGAGGTAATTGCTTCGGGCGAGCTCGGCGCCATCCAGCACGTCGTCTGCACTTTTTCGTCCATGGTGGTCGAGTTCTACCGTGGCAACGACGCCGCCTATCAGCCGGTCTTTGAATGGACCGTCGCCGGTCCCGGCGACGTGTATGCCCGGCCCGAACTGTCCGGCGGCGGCCAGGGACACCTGCAAATCACCCACTCGTCGGGCCTGATGTTCTTCGTCACCAGCCTGCGCGCCCGGCGCGTCAACGCGCTGATGCGTTCGTTCGACCTACCAGTGGACCTGGTGGACGCCATGACCGTCGAGTTTGAGGGTGGCGCGCTAGGCGTCGTATCCAGCACCGGCAACGTGCCCGTGGGCGACGCCGGCCAGCTGGATGTCCGCGCCTATTGCGAGCACGGCTACGTGCTGCTGGACGCGATCGCCGGCTCGCTGGAGATCCACCGCCGCGACGGATCAATCGAGCGCGACCGATTGCCCGCGGACGATTCCTACCCGCGCTTCGCGACAGCCGCCAACCTGGTGGACGTATGCCTGGGCCGCGAGCCCAACGGTTCGCCGGCCGAGTTCGGGCATCGGTCCGTTGAACTGCTGGACGCCGCCTACCGCTCCGCCGCGAGCGACGGTCGCATGGTTGAGGTCAGCGATCTCTACGCCTGAACCGGCCGACGAGTCCACAACCGCCGCCGGCGAACTCACTGTCACGCGCGAGGCCGCCCTGGCGCTGCACACGGCGCTGCAGGAAGGGAACGGGAGCGACGACGCGCGCGCGATCCGCATTGCTCTCGATACGTCCAATCGGATGCGCCTGTCGGTGAGCGACATCTGGGAGGGTGATCGAAAAGTGGTTTTCGACGGCCGTGTCATCCTGGTCGCCGAGCCCGACGTGGCCGACGCGCTGGCCGGCCGCACCCTGGCCATTCAGACCACCGGCGGACGATCCGCGTTCACCCTCCGCCCGACGCGCGACGCGGACGCCTAGGCCGGATCGGCGGCCAACACCGGCGCCAGCAGATTGTCGAGGTCGTCGTCGCTGAGCGGACCTATCCAGCGCCGAACCAGCACGCCCTGGCGGTCAATCACAAAGGTCTCGGGCAGGCCGGTCACGCCGAACTCGACCGGAATCAGCCGCGTGGTGTCTTCGGCGTTCGGGTAGGTCACGCCCGTCTCGTTCAGGAACTCGATGGCCGCTGATTCGTCGTCCCAGACGTCAATGCCCAGGATGGTCACGCCGGCGGGTTCCAGCCGCACGGCCGCCCGCTGCAGCACCGGAGCTTCCACGCGGCAGGGCGGGCACCACGTGGCCCAGAAATTCAATACGACGATCCGCCCCCGAAAGTCCGAGAGTTGAATTCGGTGGCCGTCAAACGCCGTCAGCACAAAGTCGGGCGCCGGGCGCGGACGGACGTCCGTGGCGCGGCCGATCGAGATGATCCCCAGGCCGCTGCGCTCGTTCCCGCCCCGCATCACCAGCCCGATCACCACGATCAGCGCCACCAGCGTTGCGACGCCGGCGATGGCGGCCACGAGTTGCGGCGCCGTCAGTCGCTGAGGCTGCGTTGCGTCCACGAGTTGGCTACTCCTGGGAAGCCATTGCTGCAACGGCTCGGTGATTTTGAGCATAGCCGCGACGGCGTGTGGTCGCTTTTGTGGGCGATCTCACCACCGTGCACTCGCGTTGCCTCGCACAATGTCTGGAT
>VXPS01000391.1 GCA_009839425.1 Chloroflexota bacterium | reverse complement strand
CGGTTGCGGGATGCCGGAAGATGATCTGCGCGGGACGCGGGGTCAACCGGTCGCTGTGGCCGCGCCCGTGCACGGACGTCCCGGGCGGAAAGGACTGGGCGCCCCGTT
The DNA here is from genome assembly GCA_009839425.1 of Chloroflexota bacterium. GTDB lineage: Bacteria > Chloroflexota > UBA11872 > UBA11872 > UBA11872 > UBA11872. The sequence continues at coordinate 3,841 of VXPS01000391.1, read as the reverse complement.
CGCATCGTTTTGGCTGACGCCGCGGCGTCGCAAGCTTCCGCGCGGAGGTCCGGCGGGCCGCCGCGGTGCACACGCGCTTCCCCTGCAGACCATCAACAGCCGCTGCGACGGTCGAAGTGGTTTCGGCCATCCGGAATGGCGGAGCGTCGGGCAGACGGGAACTGGCATCGACCTCGGTGCGACCCAGTATTACCCTGACGGCAGGGAGAAGTATGTGACGGTGAAGTCCTCGATCTCGCTCACCGACGATCAGCACGCGTTCGCGAAGTCGCTGGTCGCGGCGGGGCGCTATGCGAGCCTGAGCGCCGTGCTGCAACAGGGCGTCGATCTGCTGCGTCAGCGCACGGACGCGCAGGAACTCGAGACGGCAGCGCTTCGGGAGTTGCTGTCCCGCCGCCGCGAGGGCACGTTCGTCGGTGCTGGGCAAATGGACGCGCGGTTGTGCGACCGGGAAGCTCAAGCGGTGCAGCGCGCCAGTCGAAGCCGACGTGGCAGCCGTTCGCCCGGAAATGCGCGCTCGCCTCTTCCGGCGGGACGTTCAGGATCTCGGGCCCGGGCAGCAACGGATCGCCTGGGGCGGCTTGCCCGCCTAGGCCCCACGTTGCAATTCTTCGAGGATGAACACGCCAAATAAAGGGGTTGCATTCGTCGTCCGCAACTCCTCTATTGCCTCTATCAGGGCGGACCGCCCACGCAGGAGAGCCACGATGACGAAGCACGGCCGTATCCGCATTTTCGCTGATGGCCCCAACAGTGTCCGCCGGATCATTCCGGCGGGGCATCCCCTGGCCATCGAGCTGGATCCTGACCACGGCGATGAGCGCGATGTTGTCGAGGATTACTGGTGTCCGCCGACCGGCGGTTACGTCCACCGGGGCATCGACGCGACCGGGCCACAGGTCTGCAACCGGCTCGCCAGCGGCGGACGGACGCTCCAATGCCGCGCAGCAGATGACCTGCTCCCCCTGATTCGTCAGCAGAGCGCCGCTCAGGTTCGTGAGACGGGCCGGTGGGGCCGATGATGGCTAGCGGGAGATTACCGGCCCGCGAAACGGCAGCGGCACACATCGAGACGATGGCCGGGTGGGATGCATCCGCCGTCGAGCTGGCGGACACCGCCGAGGACGGCGGCCATGCGCCGTTCTGGGCGATCGAGATCGCCCGCGACGGTTCAGTCGACCCGATGTACCTATGCGACGACGGGTACGTGCGCTGACCGCACGGACGTCTGCAGAGCGCATAGCGGCTACCAGACCCACGCATAGACGATCACCTTGGCCCTGGCGTCAAAGCGGAAGAACAATCGGAACCGCCTGCCGATCCCGGCCCGTCGCCAACGGCGGTGGCGCGGGCCGAGAGTGTTGCCTTGGCGGTATTCGGCCCGGGACGGGTCCTGCGGGATGACCTCCAGCATGAGCCGGTTCAAGACGTGGAACAGCTTGACGTTCGCGTTGGATCCGGACCGCGTGGTATCACGCCGTTGGGCGCGTTCGACGGCGCGGCGGAGATTGCGTAAGTGGTCGATCAGGCAACCGTGCATCAGCAGCGTCCATCCGTGGCGTTGCATCAGCGGTCGACATCGCCTTCGATTTCCTCGGCCGGTCTTGCTGCACGCCCCGCATGTTCAAGCATGTCCTGTGCCAGATCGGCCGGGATTGCCTGAACGGATCGACCGGCCCGGATGTCGTCGGCCAGCAGCCCCAGGAACGCACCGATGGCCGGATCTTCATCGTCAGCGGCGGCGCGGCTGACGACGTCTCGCCCGTTCTCGTGGAGCTCGAATGCCACCTTGTCGCCGACCTCGACTCTCAGCACCTGACGGATCGACTTGGGCAGGGTGATCCGGCCCTTTGCCGTCACTGTGGCGGCTTCGTGGATGATCGACATGATCGGCACTCCTTGTGTGCGGCGACGCCGTACGGATTATTCCATGCTGCGCCGCTTTCATCCGGAGTTGCGATCGCAATGCAGGCCGTCGCGTCGGCCGTGCGGTTGCCCGCAGGTCGAGCCCGACGGTGAGCGAGGTCACCGTACAGGTCAGGGTGGACACTGCGCCGCATCGTCTACCTGACCGACGGCGATAAGCCTCAATAGCAAGAACAACGAAACCTGCCGGCTCGCCCGATTCCATGCCAGCGTGCTCCGGCTCAGGCCGCCCATCTGGCAGATTCTTCGTCAACGGGAAGGGGTCTTCGCCAGAACCCCTAAGCGGGAACGGCCACGTCGCAACGCAGGGGTCTCATCCGCGGTTGCCTGCAGGATGGACGTTCGCTACAGCTTGCCTTACCGTAAAGTAAGGAATAAAGGACATTGCAATGCATGCGACTGTGACGAGCAAGGGACAGGTGACGATCCCGAAGCCGATAAGGGACCGGTTGCACCTTGAGCCGGGTGACAAGATCGACTTCACCCTGGACGAAGCCGGCGACCTGCGGGTCACCCCCGTTACCGCGCCCGTGGCGCGATTGAAGGGCATGGTGCCCAAGCCCGGCTTCCCCGTGAGCCTGGAGAAGATGGACGAAGCCATCGCGCGGGGTGCCACCCGAAAGCGATGATTGGCTTGGACACGAACGTCCTGGTCCGTTACATCGTTCAGGACGACCCCGGGCAGGCCGATGCGGCTGCGCGCCTGATCGAGGGCCGGTGCACCGCCCGCTCACCCGGATATGTCAGCGTTCCGGTGCTGGTGGAACTGGTGTGGGTGCTCGCAGGAGCTTACCGGTACGAGAGAGGGGTGGTCGCGGGGGTGATCCGCCAGCTTCTTCGAACGATCGAATTGCTGGTCGAGGATCGCGATGCGGCCTGGTCTGCCCTGCGGGAATTCGAGGCCGGCGCTGCAGACTTCGCGGACTGCCTGATCGCCCATCGCAACCGCGCCCGTGGATGTATGCAGACGTTCACGTTCGACCGCGCCGCCGCCCGCGGCCGCCACTTTGCGCCGGTGCCTTGACCGGCACAATCCACGACATTGAAAAGGCTCGGACCCACTTGGTCCAACCGGCGTGAACTCCGGAACATCAACGAACAATGTCCGGAGTTTGGCCGCAATGGTGCTGTCATGCGAGACTTCCGAGTGCATGAAGCCGGCCATGTGGGACTTGATCCCGCGAACATCCGCCTGAAGCTCGTTCATCCGACCGTCCATTGCGGCCAGCTTGACTTGGGTCGCCGCGAGGCGCGCGAGCAGGCGCTGGTTGGTGACATCGTCAGCCATGTGCCGGTCCTCGGGAGGGATCGTGCCATGGAATGGGAGCGTGGCGATCCCGGACCGGGTTCGCGGGGTTGGTCCGCCCGAAGCAGGTGGCGCAGCCGCTGCCTGACGGAGCAGGTGGCGAATCCTTCCCTGAACCTTCCCTCCGGCCCGGCGCGGACGGGTGTGGGCAGCGCTGGCCGACGGTGCGGCGCATATGGCGGCTAACGCTCGGGCGGCGTGATCGTGGCGGGCGTCAGCGCATCAAAGATGCCCGTAAAGCGTCCGTGCGAGCCGTCGTCTTCTGCGAACAGCGCGTCGGTCGAGCCGACCACGCGCCGGGGGTTGCCCTCCCCGTCCGGCACGTTCGAGAACTGTCCCTGCCACGTCCCGGCGCTCCGCACGATGGTGCGGTCGGGATGGGCCACGGCAACGCCGGTATCCTCGAAGGCCCCGCTCGCGCCGATCGCGGCTTCAAAGTACACGTCGTAGTCGGCCGGCAACGCCGCGGGATCGTCCGCTCCCCACGGCACGACCGGGGCGAGATGGCGGCCAGGTGCGGTTTCGATCGGCTCCAGGCACCCGAGGCACCCGGCGAGGCGGCTCCGGTCGAAGTCGGCGGTCAGCGAGACCAGCCCGACGAACTCCGTG
>VXPS01000370.1 GCA_009839425.1 Chloroflexota bacterium | reverse complement strand
AGCCCCCGCGGGGGGCGCGGGGGTATGGGGTGACGGTGTTCAATGTGGGCGGCGATTTGTACGCGATGCTGAATCACTGTCCGCATCGGGGCGGACCGTTGTGCCGGGGGCGGATACGGCCGCATCCGGTGTCGGACACGGTGGGGTACTGGGAGTTCGAGCGGGAGGGCGAGATTCTGCGGTGTCCGTTTCATAACTGGGAATTTGACATAAGAACCGGCGAGGCTTTGTACGACGAGCGGGTGCGGGCGCGGACGTTTCCGGTGGAGGTGCGGGACGGGCAGGTGGTGGTGCGGGTGCGGAACAGGCGGCGGTAGCCCGGGGCGGGAGAGTTTCGTCGTTCGCGGACCGTGAAAAAGCAACCAAACCTGGGCGACTGCTCGTGCGACGATTGCCGGGTTGCGTCGGAGAGCCGGCGTGGCGGGCCGGACTGGAGATGCGGAGCTCATGGCCGACGGTTCTAACGGCAGCTCTCCGATCGTGGTCGTGCGTGACGTTCACAAGTCGTTTGGCGATGTGCATGCGCTGGCCGGGGTGAGCCTGGAGATCGAGCGGGGGACGGTGCTGGGTCTGCTGGGTCCCAATGGCGCGGGCAAGACCACGCTGGTGCGGGTGCTGACGACGTTGCTGGACCCGGACGAGGGGTCGGCGACGGTGGCCGGCTATGACGTGCGGCGTGAGCGGACGCGGGTGCGGCCGCTGATCGGGCTGGCGGGGCAGTCGGCGGCCGTTGACGACACGCTGACCGGGCGAGAGAACCTGGAGATGGTGGCGAACCTGTACCACATGGGACGGGCGACGGCCGCGGCGCGGGCGGGCGAGTTGCTGGCGCGGTTCGACCTGGTCGAGGCGGCGGAACGGCAGGCCAGGACGTATTCGGGCGGGATGCGGCGGCGGCTGGACCTGGCGGCGAGCCTGGTGGCGGATCCGGAGGTGCTGTTCCTGGACGAGCCGACGACCGGGCTGGATCCGCAGGCGCGGCTGGAACTGTGGGCGGTGATCCGCGAGCTGGTGGCGACCGGGACGACGGTGCTGCTGACCACGCAGTACCTGGAAGAGGCCGATCAGCTGGCGGACGAGATCGTGGTGATCGACCACGGGCGCATCATCGCCCAGGGCACGGCGTCGGAGTTGAAGGCGCGATCGGGCGGGGAGCACCTGACGGTGCGGGTGAGCGACCTGGCGGCGCTAGAAGAGGTGCGGCAGGTGCTGGAGGCCGAGGGGGACGGGCCGCCGACAGTTGATGACGCCACGGGGACGGTGTCGGTGGCGGTGAGCAACGGTCCGGCGCGGCTGGCGGGTGTGGTACGGCGGTTGGACGAAGCCGAGGTGTCGATTGCCGACATCGGGCTGCGGCAGCCGACGCTGGATGAGGTTTTCCTGTCATTGACTGGACATCGGGCCGAGAGCGAGCCGGCCGACGCACCCACGGGAGCGGGCTGATGGTGGTCTCGATGGACGCGCTGCGGGCGGAGGCGCGGCATGCGCCGGGCGACATCCTGCAGCTGTGGAAGCGCAACATGCTGGCGTACCGGCGGCAGCCCGAGTTGATGGTCTTTTCCACCATCCAGCCGGTGATGTTCGTGCTGCTGTTCGCGTTCGTGTTCGGCGGGGCGATTCCGACCGGGCCGGTGGAGTACATCGACTTTCTGCTGCCGGGGATCCTGGCGCAGTCGGTGCTGTTCGGGTCCACCCAGACGGGCGTGGGGCTGGCGGTGGACGTGACGAGCGGGATGATCGACCGCTATCGGACGTTGCCGATGGCGCGATCGGCGGTGGTGGCGGGGCGGATCCTGGCAGACACCACGCGGAACGTGTTTGTCGTCGGGCTGATGCTGGGCGTGGGGTTCCTGATCGGGTTCCGGTACCACGGGACGGTGGCGGGGGCGATTGCCATGCCGTTTGTGGCGGTGCTGTTCGGGCAGACGTTTTGCTGGATATCGGCGGCCATAGGTACCAGCGTCAGGCGGGCGGAGACGGCGCAAGTGGCGTCGTTCGTGTGGTTGTTTCCGCTGGTGTTTGTGAGCTCGGTGTTCGTGCCGGTGGAGACCATGCCGGATTGGTTGGAGGTCGTTGCCGAGAACAGTCCGGTCACGCAGACGGTCAACGCGATGCGGGGGCTGGCGCTGGGCACGGACTTCTGGGAACCGCTGGTGAAGGCGCTGGCCTGGATGGCGGGGATCATGGCGGTGTTCGTGCCGCTGGCGGTGTGGCGGTACCGGTCGATCCAGTAGCCGGACGGCGATAGCCAGTAGACTCCCGTCGGCATTTCGGACCCGGAAGTAGCTGCCGATGTCTGCGTTACGTGCCGTGACGATTGCGAATACCGACCGCGGCGGGGCGGGGCATGGGCTGCATCGGGCGTGGCAGGCCAATCCGGACGTGCGGATGGTGGCGCTGGCGGACCCGGTGGATGAGGGTCGCGAGGAACTGGCGGCGGCGTGCGGGGCGCAGCGCTCGTATGCCGACTACCGCGAGATGCTGGAGCGGGAGCGGCCTGACATCGTGGCGATCGCGCGGCATTGGTACGACGACGGGCGGGTCGAGGAGACGCTGGCGGCCATCGAGGCCGGCGCGAAGGGCTTGTACGTGGAGAAGCCGCTGGCGCCGTGGGCGGACCAGGCGCGGGCGGTGATGGACGCGGCCGAGGCGGCGGGGACGCACGTGATCCTGGCGCATCGGAGCCGAGAGCATCCGGGGATGCAGGCGGTCCGGGCGCGAGGCACGGCGGGCGAGTGGGGCCCGATGACGCGCATCCGGGCCATGGACAAAGGCGACCACCGTGTCGGGGTCGAAGAATCGATGATCCATGCGCCGCACGTGTTCGACGCGATGCTGTACCTGGTGGGCGAGGCGCCGGTGCAGGTGTCGGGGCTGGTGTTGAAGGACGGGCGGTCGGCGACGCGGGCGGACGCGGCTGGTCGCACGGAGAACGGGGCCGGACCTATTGCCGGGGACCGGGTGTCGGCAACCTATCTGTTTCCAAGCGGGGTGATCGGCACGTTCGAGTCGGTGCCGGTGGGCGACGGGTCGTATGGCTCGGACCGGCTGGGAGTGGACTGCTACTTCCAGGAGGCGCTGGTGACGCTGCGGAATCAGCCGCGTGGGCTGTTTCACCTTTTGCCGCGAGGGGATGTGTTCCCAACGGGCGATTCCGTGGGCTGGGAAGAGATTGTGGTGGATGAGCCGTGGGCGCCGGAGGGTGTGGACACGATGACCTGGAGCAACCACCTGCACGGGTGCGAGCTGGTGCGGCTGATTCACGGTGGGGAGGTCCGGCCGACGACCTGCACGGGGCAGGACGCGCTGATGGGCGTGGAGATGCTGGTGGGGGCGTACCGGTCGCACCTGGAAGGACGGCCGGTGGCGTTGCCGCTGGAGGATCCGTCGAACCCCTGGATGTAGCGGCAACCAGATCTCGCGCGGCGGGCTGTACGTCATTCCTGTCGAGGGTTCTGAGAGGGTGGACGATATCGATGCCAGCTGACCACGGGGCGGCAGGGCGTTTGAATACTGCGTTGGAGGCGATTCCGCGATTGAAGGAGCTGGCCTACAGGTCGCCGCAGCGAGTCATTGGGTCGAGGAAATCCCAGGCTTGGTGAGAGGAAACGGCCTCGGCGTCGATTGACGCGCTTGGATCGGACTTGATCCAGGTCAAGTCGTTTGCCAGCATTCAGTATGCGCCGGTCAACTTCTACTTCGGCGCCTCGGAAGAAGAGTTTCGACAGATGTATTTTCGCAGACTGGAATATGCGGCAACTCGGATTAGGTCGACGTTTGAGGAGCTGCGTGCGGATCCTATCGACTACGACTGTGCCTAATGTACTTGTCCGACCTGTTAGCGTTGTTGTTCGACACCGGTGCTTCATGCCGTGAACGAATGCGGCGTCCAAGGTTGGGCTGCTCAGTATAGGCGCAAGAGGCATATGTGTTTAGCAAGCTAAGATCGCATTTCAGTTTTGCATT
>VXPS01000066.1 GCA_009839425.1 Chloroflexota bacterium | reverse complement strand
GGCGGGGGGGGCCCGCGGCCCGCCCCCCCCCCGCCGGGGCCGCGCGCGGCGGGGGCGCGGGGGCCGGGGCCCCGTTCGATCTGTCGGCCGGAGCCGCCCAGGGGACGCGGGCGGCTAGATCCAGCCGCGGTTTTTCATTTCCTCCACCTGTTTGGCCTGATTCAGCTCGGCCAGGCGCTTGGCTTCCCGCATGCCCTCCTGGGCGCTGGTCTCGCCGAGCATGGCCTTATCGAGCGGCGGTCCCCAGACGAGCCACCACTCGACCCAGAACGGCAGGCGGGCCTGATAGTGGCGCATGTCCGGGCGGTCCACGTATTTCTGGAGCCATTCCATGCCCTGCGGCGGCGGCGCCGTGGCGTTCGCGGTGTCGAACGCGGGCTTCCACATTGGCAGGTGGCCGCGGTCGACCTCAGCCACGCGCCGCTGCACGTCAGTTCCCAGGAAGTGGCCCAACTCGGCTGTCGGTTCGAGCGTTCCACGGGCGTGCGCCCCGTTGGTGACGGCGTGGTACTGCTCGCCCCAGATGTTGCCGTGGTAGTTGGTGCGTGGGTTCTTGGGCACGGGGCCGAGGGACCACTCAAATCGGTCCTGGATGCGCGGCACGCCGAAGCCGACCGTATACACCCGGCCGGACATCCAGTAGGCCTGCTTGCCGGCTTCGAAGACGGTGCCGAACTCGCCGGACAGTTGCTTGCGGACCTCGGGCGGCGGCGCCACGTCGTGCGTGTGGATCAAGTCCCAGGTGAACTGGAAGCCCTCGTCCCCACCATCGTCGAACATGGTGAAGTCGACGTCGCCTTCGCCGCGCAGCAGGGTGGCGCCGGCGGAGAAGCACAAGGGCATCCACATCTTTTCTCGGTCGATGGCGTCGATTCCGTAGAGGTCGGCCTCGGGATCCCGAGCCTTCATGGAGTTCTCGAGCAGGTCGTTCCAGGTCCAGTCCTCGGTGGGCGCGCCCAGGCCCAGCCTCTCGACCATGGTGATGTTGTAGAGGAACCCGGCGGTCCACCCCTGGTAGCTGAACCCGTGCTGGGGCCCCTCCAACCTGGTTGGCGGCGGCCACTGGTGGTCGGCTGCTTCGCCGTTCTCGGTGTAGATGTTGGGCATCCAGTAGTACTCGTCCGGATCCCAGCCGGGCATTTTGTCCACGGTGTCGTTGATCGGAATCGTTATTCCCTCGCCGCGCCACTGGTTGAACAGCCAGCCATCCCACAGCACCAGCTCCGCGAGCGAGCCGGCCGCCGCCTGAATGGAAAGCGCGTCCCAGTAATCGCCGCCGATGGGCTCGACCGTCACAAAGGTGTTCGGACTCTTCTGGGCGAACTTCTCCAATCCCCATTGCGTGGCTCTGCCACGGGGACCCGAAACGTGATCCGTGGCGAATCGAATCTGCACGTGCTCGGCCCGCGGGGGGGCGGGCTCGACGGTGACGACCTTCTCGGCCGGGGCTGCCGTCTCGGCCCTGGCCGCGGCTGGCTGCTCGGCCGTGACGACCTTCTCGGCCATGACGGCTTTCTCGGCCGGCGCTGCCGTGGGGGCAGCTGTCTCTTCGACCTGCGCTTCACCGCACGCCGCCAGGGTGACGGCCCCGGCCACTCCAACGGTGCCCGCGAGCAGCCGACGACGCGACATCGTTCGTTTCATAGCAGCCTCCCTGGTTCGCGATCCGTAATATTCGTCCACGAATATCCCTATATCGAAGAGACTACCATCTAGGGGCACGGGGCTGGCAGGCGGGCGGGCCGTTGTTCCGCTCGCCGCGCGTCGCGTTGTGGCTGTGGATGATCCTGTCCGAGTCTTCTGACAGGTTCAGGAACAGAAAACTGGCAGCGCACGCCAGGGACGTGCGGTTCGGCACGAGAGATTCGCCGTCGGGGCTAGGATCGGCGGTGTCGCCAGCAGCGGTGGCTGGAGATCAGGTATTGGGCACCGAAGATTGCGAGCTTTCCGCCAAACAGCTGTGCATGGTCGTTAACGCCGAGGGCGTGCTGGCGATGCCGGATGTCGCGGCGCCGGAGGGCTACGCGCTACGGAGATACCGGCGGGGCGACGAAGGGAGCCTGGCGGGGACACTGCAGGCGGTGGGGTTCAGAGACTGCGGCGTGGACCGGGTGCTGGAGACTCTTGCGGATGCCGATCGGCGGGCGGGGTCGGCGGTGGTGGAGTTCGAGGGACAGATCGTGGCTTCGACGTTTGCCTCGCGGATGTCGAGTGATCGGGTCAGCCCGGTGACGAGGATGCCGGGCGAGCCGTTGCGGGAAGGGGTGCTGGACTATGTGGCGACGCATCCGGATCACCAGGGACGAGGGCTGGGCCGGGCGACGTGTACGGCAGTATCGCGCTACCTAGTGGGGCAGGGTTGCGCGATGGTGTCGCTGCTGACGGATGACTGGCGGCTGGCGGCGATTCACCTGTATCTGTCGATGGGGTTCGAGCCGGTGATGAATCGAGACGATATGCCGGAGCGGTGGGCCAGGGTTCGGGCTGAACTGGAAAGGCAGGGGAATGCGGATGCTTAGGTTGGGGCTGGCGGGGCTTGGGCATGGGCGGACGTTGCTGCAGGCGAACCTGCCGGAGTTCGCGGACCTGCCGGTGCGGGTGACGGCGGTGTGCGACACGAACGCCGAGTTGATGGCGTCGCTGGCAGGTGAGTACGGGGTCGAGTGGACGACGAAGGACTACGAGGCGCTGGTGGCCCGGGACGACCTGGACATCATCGGGATCTATACACCGGGGCCGTTCCACTGCGAGCAGATCCTGGCGGCGCTGGAGGCCGGGAAGCATGTGATGGTGACGAAGTCGATGGTGTATTCGATGGCGGAGGTTGAGCAGGTCGTCAAAGCGGTGGATCGCACGGGGCTGAGGCTGTTGGTGACGCAGTCGCTGCGGGGACGCCTGGACTTCATGGATGCGAAGCGGGCCTGCGACGCGGGCGAGATCGGCGAGCTGTTCATGGCGGAGGCGCACTACGTGCATGACCTGCGGCCGGTCTATCGATCGACACCCTGGCGGACGGCAATGCCGCAGGACCTGATCCTGGGTGGGGCGTGTCACCCGATCGACCTGTTGCGATGGTTCATGGGGGACATCGAGGAGGTGCATTGCGTGGGTCTGCGAAGCGGGGTGGCGCCGGAGTACCCGCAGGAGGACTGCTTTTTTATCAACGTGCGGTTCGCGAGCGGGATGGTGGGTCGGGTGGCGAATTTGCTGGGGATGGTTCATCCGCACGGCGAACGGGCGAATGGCCTGACGGTTTACGGCACGAAAGGGACGATCCGGGACAACGTGAAGACGCTGGATGCCGAGGGCGATCTGCCGCAGCGGGCGTACGTGACGGAGCTGCCGCCGCATGGCGGGCACGCGGGCGAGATGATCGTGATGCTGCGTCATATGGCGGATTGCGTGCTGAACGGGACGAAGCCGTGGGTGGGGGTGCGGGAAGGGGCGCGAGTGGTGTCGACGGGGCTGGCAGCCTGGGAGTCGCTGCGGACGGGGCAGACGGTGAAGGTCAGGAATGCGTTTTAGGGCGTTGGGGATGGGTATTGGGGCGTGTGGGGGTGTCGATCGGAAGACTCTCACTCCCAGATGGAGTCTGTGGCAGGCGCTGCGTCTAGGCCGAAAGGGACGGGAGAGCGGGCTCGACGCAGTGGGTTGCTGCTGACTTCACGTGGATGGATGGGGTGGCAGCCACCTCAACCTAGCCCTCTCCCTCAAGGGAAGCGGTTGTGCAACGCGAGGGTGGTTGCCCGGAAGACCCCTCACCGATTTCGGCCGAAGACGCCCGAATCTGCCTCTCCCCTCGGAGAGGGTGAAGAACGTGGCGGTCGGCTGCTAGACCCGACACCCTCGCCTTAGTCAACTTGCTCATGTGAGTGGAAGGCGATCAAGCGAGCGTCGCGCGAGGCCACTGGGGTGGGTGGCGGTTAGGCGGACGTGGCGCCGTTGGTGGGAGAGGTGGTGGTGTCTTGGGG
>VXPS01000122.1:879-3981 GCA_009839425.1 Chloroflexota bacterium | reverse complement strand
TGGCCACCCTGCACCCGCGCGCCGAACACCAACCCGGTGAGGTTCCAAGTCACCGACGTTCACGATAGCACGTCTCCGGTTACGGCCGTCACGGGATGCATATCCAGCCCGGCGCGAATATGGATCTCTGATAGCGCGGTCACGTGAACCTGCGAGGATGGCCTGTACGGCCCGTCTGGCGTCTAGGAGGCTGTCAGGGTGCCGGGCTTCCGGCCGGAGGGGCGTAGGCGAAGCGTCAGCCGGCGGTAGCGTGCGGTTGGGCACTGCCCGAGTCCCTTGGACCCATCGCCGCACGCCGTAGGGTCCGGGGAACTATTCGAGAATCGAGAGCACTGCCGTCCTGATTCCGGGCCGGAGCGCCCGCGCCAGAAAGCGCCGCTGGAAGGGCATCAGGGCCATCTCAGTTACACAGGCGGGCCGGCGCAGGTACCACCGGGCGCGGCCGGCCGGCGACAGGATCCATTCGCCGTCAGTCGCTCGCCCATCGCAGCACGCGCCCGAGCCAGCCGCGGATCGACAGCCAGAGGCGCGGCGTAGCCACGGGCCACAGGGCGAGCCGTAGCACCCACACGAGCCCGATGGCGAGCCACAGCACGGTCGTTCGCCAGAGCACGCCGGGCCATTCAGTCGGTCGCATCGGTCAGCTTCTCCACGATTGCATCCAGTTCACCGCGCACGTGCAGCACGTCCGGCACGCCAGCGAGTCGCACGCTCACGCAACCCTTCGGCGTCTGGCTATCGACGGCCACGTAGACCACGCGGTCCGCGTCAACGTGAGCGTCGTAGAGCACTTCCCGAGCGCCGTCGTTCACGCCTGCCATGCGCCGCCCGGTCAGCTTCACCAGCTTTCCCACGGTCAGCCTCTCAGTCTTTCGCGCATCTCGTCCGCCTGGTCACCGAACCAGCCCTCGTACTTTCCGTCGTCCGTGTCGTTGAGGAACACACAGATCGCCCGCAGCGCTTCCAGGGCGTTCTGCGCCGCATGCCATCGAACGTGGCCGAACGTCGTGTTCGGTTGCGCGATGGCGTCGTCGAGCGCCCAGTCCATCCGTTGACGCATCCGGTCCGCCGCCGCCCGGCCGTCCCTCACCAGCGCCGCCGCCGCCCGCTGAACCGCCGGCTTCCTCTCACTCAATGCTCACCCCCCCTCCATCACAGGGCCAACGTCGGCCCGGCCTGAACCGTCGCCTCACGTGCGTAGGTTCGTGCTCCTATCGTTCTCTGTTGCTGCCCGTACGGCCCTTCGGGGGCAAGGCAGACGGACGGACGATTCCGGCCCTCTATCCTGTGTTGGCTTGTTTCGTCGCCCCCCGATTCCGACGCTTCCACTCCCGTTTCCGTTCCGCATCGTCGGCCCACTTCCGCGGCCTGCCGCCGCCCTTGCTGACGCGTCCACCAGCCGCGCCACGTCGGGCTTGCTTCGCCAGGAACGACGCCTGATGCCAGCCTGACGCCGCCCAACGCGCGCGGTAGCGCAGCACGGACGCGACCACGTGTCGCACTTCCTGCGCAGGCAGCGGGCACGTGAAGATCGCGTTTACACGCTCAGCTTCGATGGCGATGGCCACCTGGTTACGCCCGGCCGTGCCGGCGAACCGGCAGAGCGCCCGGAACAGCGCATCGTTGCGGCCGGCCGCGGTCCGGACTGCCGGCAGCCGCGGCTGATGCCAGCCGGCAGGGATACGTTCGGCCAGCTCCCCGAGGCTGTAGGGCTGGTGCCGGAGCCAGGTCGTCACGCACCTCCCGCGATGGCCGTCCGCCATCGGGTTGTGCGCCAGCACGCCCGCGTATCCGGCATCGCCATCCAGCGCCGACGCGTAGAACTCACCGACGCGCGCCAGCGCCTTCAGCGGGCCGGCCTTCGCGGTCGGGTAGCGGTGAACCGGGCAGGCCAGCGTCCAGACCACGTGGATCCCGCCCGACGCCCGTCGCATCACCGCCCAATTCGGCTCGCAGACCTCGCCATTCTCGACGGCCATCACCAGATGTTCGCCGGCCGCCGCGCCATCGACGTCGACCACCAGCGCCGCGAACGACGTCGGCGTCCGCGCGTACTCGATCTCGGGAAAGCTCCACGCCTGCCAGGGCCGGACTCGGTGCGCGTGGGCGTAGTCGTCGCCGGTGCCCTTGCCGTCGCTGACGAGCGGGAACGGGTGCGCGTCGCTCAGTCCGTGCCGCCGCACCTTCGGCGGGGCGTAGTCGAGCGGCAGCTTGAGCGGTTCGGGTTCGTCGGGGAAGTGCGCGCCGTAGGCGTCACGGACTACCGCGCCCGCGGGTGCAGCGGTAGGCATGTTTGGAACCTGCTTTCGGTCGGTGGCCCTTGCAACCGCCGCAGTCAGCCGCGTCCCACTGGGAACCACTCCCCTGGAGTGGCCGGGGGCCGGACGGGTAGCTACTCCCGACCGGACACCCCGCGCCGGACACCGACCCGGTGAGGTTCCAAGTCACCGATTCTCACGATAGCACGAACCCGGTTACGGCCGTCACGGATGCATATCCAGCCCGTCGTGAATACCGGCCGGGTCCGCGTCAGGGGCGAAGGTGGCGCGAGGATGGCCTGTACGCGATTCGGGCCGGCCCGCACCCTGAGGTATGGACCGGCCCGGTGAATCGCCGCCTGACCGCGCTACAGCTTCGCCAGCGCCGCAGCCAGCGCCGCGTCGTCGACGCCGAACTCCGCGGACAGCTCGATGAGCCGGCTCGGGTCCGTCACGTGGAGGATCGATCTCGTGATTCCCAGCGAGACCGGCGTTCGGTCAGGACGCCGCGGCGTCGCAACAGGGCGCGCTGGTTCGCCACGGCGGCGGGGCTCCGGCCCAGCTCCGCCGCGACCTCGGGGATTCGCTCGCCGGGCCGGATGCGGATCACGCGGTCGATCTCGGCGTCGGTCCACGGGCGCGGCAGCAGGACGATCCCTCGACGGCGGCGCAGCACCAGCAGCCGATGGTCGCAGGCGCGTATCGTCCGCCACGGAAGTCGGCCGTGCCCCCGTCGCGGAGATCCCGCCGCCAGCAGCGCGCGATCCTCGGCGTTCGTCCACTCCCGACCGGCGGGCCGCGGCACGCCGGACGCCACCTGCACCGCGGGCCGCGTCCCCCCGGT
>VXPS01000122.1:370-869 GCA_009839425.1 Chloroflexota bacterium | reverse complement strand
CCCCCCCCCCCCCCCCCGCCGCCCCCGGGGCGCCCCCCCCCCCCGCCCGGGCGCCCCGGCCCCCCCCCCACGCCACCTGCACCGCGGGCCGCGTCCCCCCGTTCAGCGCGCGCTCGGTGGCCCGGCAAGCGGCCGACGAACAGACCACGCGCACGGCGGGCTGCGCGGGTACCCGACGGAGACAATGCACGCACGGCCGGAGAGGCCACTCCGGCCGCTCGGCTTCGTGGCTCGCCGCGATGATCGCCTCGTGCGTCAAGGCGGGCATCCCTGCGCGTCGATGCTGATCCGGCAGTAGGCGGCGATCTCGGTCGCCGGGTCCTCGCCCCGCAACATCGGCCCGAGCCCGGCCTCCACGTGGCGCACGAGCAGGTTGCCGATTTGAGTCCGGCGGGCGGCCACCAACCCATCGTAGACGGGCTCCAGCGCCGTGAGCGCCGCCTCGGCGTCGATGGGCTTCCGGCGCTTGTTCGGGATGTACCAGAGCCCGATCCTGTCT
>VXPS01000122.1:0-360 GCA_009839425.1 Chloroflexota bacterium | reverse complement strand
ATCCGGATCGAGGCTGCGCCGCCGAGCCGCGGGCCGCGCCCGGCACCGAAGAGATGGCTGTCGCGCTGATTCTCGACGGCGACCACCAGGATGTCACGGTTGCCGAGTTTCGACGGCCGGCGCGTCGCGTGGATATCGGCGTCCACCAGGGGCGGGTCGTGGTCGCGGATCCAATCCGCGATGGCCTTCGCGGGCGTCATCTGGTACGCTCCCGACGATCACCCGCGGCCTCATTGAAGCGCGCTGCACACGGCGGCCGACTGGACCGTCTACGCCGTCTTCCGCGGGTGGTCATATCCCCACCGCCCTCCGGGCGTCGTCAACGGAGAGGTTGCCGTCCCGGCCGGCCAGGGCGCGGAA
>VXPS01000100.1 GCA_009839425.1 Chloroflexota bacterium | reverse complement strand
GCCGGAGTCGACACCTACCACCTCATGTCCACATTTCCGGTATCGCGGGTCGAGGATCTTCAGGGCCGGAAAATCCTGGCTCCGGGGCCGTCGGCGACCTGGCTCGAAGGCACTGGCGCCGTACCGGTCAACGGTGGGCTTTCGACCTACTACACCCAGCTCAGTACGGGCGTCGCCGACGGCGTGCTGACCATTCTCAGCGGCGCGTACCCCTACCGGATCCATGAAGTGGCGCCCTACATCACGCTGGTGGGAATCGGCGCCCAGTTCAACGGCGGCGTGGCCATCAACCGGGACACCTGGGAACGCCTGCCCGCCGACGTTCGGGCCGTCATGTCCGAACTCGGCCGCGACTACAGCCGCACCCTGGCCGATGTAGTGATCCAGCGCTACGAGGATGCGCTCGCGGCGGTACAGCAGGAAGGCGCGCAGGTCGCGGCCCTGCCGGACGCCGAGAAGCGCAAGTGGATCGACGGCCTTCCGGACATCGCCGGGCAGTGGGTTCGCTCCGCCGAGGCTCGTGGTCATCCTGCGGGCGAGACCCTGCGAGCCTACATGGCCGCGTTGCGCGCCCGAGGCGAGGAACCGCTGCGCAACTGGGACGCACAACGCTGAACACGCTCCGCACCGTATTCGGCAGACTCATCCAGTGGATGAACGGCGCCGGCGTGGTCTGGGTCTTCGCCCTGACATTTCTCATCTGCGCCGACATCACCGGGCGCACGCTGTTCGACCGCCCGCTTCAGGCTGTGCCCGAGATCGTCGCCCTGTCCCTGATCGCCTGTGTCTTCCTGCAACTTGCATTCGCCGTCGACGGCGCCCGGCTGACGCGGGCCGATATCTTCCTGAGTCAGATTCGGCGGCGCAGCACCGGTATGGCCGGCGGTCTCGAACGATTCTTCGCCATCGCCGGCGCACTGGTGCTCCTGGCGATGACGGCCGGAGCCTGGCCTGATTTCCTGCGGGCGTTTCGCACGAGCGAATTCGTTGGGGTTGAAGGGATTTACACGCTTCCAATCACGCCGATCAAGTTCATCGTCGTGCTCGGCACCGTGACCGCCGCGTTGAGCTATCTGCTCTCTCTGGTCGGTCGTGGTGAAGGTCGGTCGCGCCTGGCCAACGCTTGGCTGGCAGCCGGGCTCGCAGTCGCCGTCACGGCCGCGGTCGTGGCGGTCGCCTGGAACCTCGAACTGAGCGACCGGGCCATCGGCGCTCTGGCCATCGTTGCGGTACTGACCTTCATCGCACTGGGCATGCCGATCGCAATCGCCCTGCTGTCGGTCGGCTTCGCGGGGCTCGGCCTGCTCAAACGCGACTTCGGTAATGCCACCGATACGCTGTCGCTGGCCGCACAGGGCACTATTTCCGAATATGTCTTCGCCACGGTGCCCCTCTTCGTGCTGATGGGGCTGTTCGTAAGCGTCTCGGAGATCGGCCGGGACAGCTTCAGGGCGGCACAGCAGGTCTTTGGCCGGATTCGCGGTGGGCTGGGCATCGCCACCGTCGCCGCCAACTCGGTGTTTGCCGCGATCACCGGCATCTCGATCGCGTCGGCCGCCATTTTCTCCAAGATCGCCGTCCCGGAAATGGTCGAGCGCGGCTACACGTCGAAGTTCGCCGTGGGATTGACCGCCGGTTCGTCCGTGCTGGGAATGCTGATTCCACCGAGCCTGCTGCTGATCATCTACGGGGTGATCGCGGAGGTATCCATTGGCGGACTGTTCCTCGCCGCCATCGTGCCGGGGGTGATCCTGGCCGCGGCGTTTTCCATAGCCGTGCTGGTCATGGCGCGTTTCTGGCCGGGCTTTGTGGGACATATCCAACCCGGTGAGGCGAGCGGGCCAGGAGCCGGACGCTGGGACTCGCTGCTCGCCGTGTTTCCCGTTGCGGCGTTGATCCTGCTTGTGCTGGGGGGCATCTACGGCGGCATCTTCACGCCCACGGAGGCCGGGGCCGCAGGGGCATTCGCGGCCCTGTGCATCGCCCTCCTGCGACGTCGCCTGACATGGCCCGGACTGTGGGACGTCATGCGCGAAACGGGCCAGGTCACCGTCACAATCCTGTTCCTGATCATCAGCGCCAGCACCTTCAGCCGCATGCTGGCGCTGACAGGGCTTCCGAGCGACATGGCCGGCTATCTTGCCGGGCTGGGGCTGGGCCTGGCGGGCTTCCTGAGCGGGTACCTGCTGCTGTTGATCGTGCTCGGCACGGTGCTCGACTCCACGTCCATCCTGCTGATCCTGCTGCCGCTGGCGCTGCCGGTGGTGACCGAGCTGGGCGGCAACTTGATCTGGTTCGGCGTGGTAACGGTCATCGGCGTGGAGATCGGCCTGATGACGCCACCGCTCGGCCTGAGCGTCTACGTGATCAAGTCCAGCCTGAACGACCCCGACATCAGCCTGGGGGCGATCTTCGCGGGATCATTCCCCTTTGTAGTCATCACATTCGTGGTGACCGTGTTGCTGATGGCCTTCCCGGGCTTGAGTCTGCTTTTCCTCTAGTCAGGGTCCGACAGCCGTCCCGTCTTCATATGTCAACGAGTCCCAGCCGATGGTGTTGGAGCCATCGCGGGCGGGGTTGCCCACGATGATCAACCGTGTTCCCGGCTGGATGGTTTCGTCGGTCCAACCCCGGCGGTGCAGGACGTTGGGACCGCTGCCTTCCGCCATCCATTCCTCGACCTCGCCGTCTTCGTTGGTGACTTGAAGGTAAATGCGCGTGTGCGGATTCTGAAACCACCACTCCGTGACGACACCCTCGATGGTGATGGTCTCGTCGATAACGAAGTGGGCCGCGAAGGAGTGGTGAGCGAGAGCCGGGCTACCCAGTAACGCCAGCGCGACTGCAAGCAATATCGCCAATCCGCTCGGTTTTCTGTGTGTCATGACGTTCATCGATTTGAAAGCTCCGGTGTGCAGTTGTACCGGCTGACGGAGTACAGCGACGGCATATAGTAGTTTGTGCCTGAAAACGGTTCGGTGAAGTATTCCGGATCCTCGGCGGTCCATTCCAGCGTAACCGACATTTCATCGGGATCCACGGTAAGTCGCTCGGTTACGTGCAGCGCCGCGCTGTGAAGAATGCCCGGATGAGGCGTCAACACGCCCGGAGCGAATCCGATGGTGTCGACCACCAGCGTGGAGCCTTCGTACCAGCCGATGGAATGCCCGTAGGGTTGCGGCGACGGCGACGGTTCATGTTCCCTCGCCAGGCGAATGGTGCGCACCGTGTCCATGTACTCGTGCCGGATCACGACGCGGTCGTCGTATTGCTCGATGTCCGTGGGCGTGCCGGGTTCGCTCCAGGCGCGGGTGATGCTGGAGGCGCTGCACTCGAAGGACGGATCGTCGAATCGCTCGTCATACCCCTCGGCGGCCGCCAGGCCCGCAGGCGTGAGGCGGTCGGCGCCGGGCCGCGCCGAACCGGGACCGGGACCGCGTTGCCCACGACTTCTGTCGCGCATCCATGGACCGGCCAGATTGGGAATGCCACCCTCGAGCAATGCCGCCCGGGGCGCGTCGCCTGCGGCCGGTTCGGGCGGCGGCACGACCGCGCCGGAGCGGGCGATGGTAGTTCCGTCGGTCAGTTCCGCGGAAGTGAAAGAACAACCCAGCGGATCGCGCCGCGCGGCGATCCCCTGCACCGTCACGGACTGGCCGACGGTGAAGCGATTCTCGGTCCATCCCTGCCGCCTCAGCGTGTTGGCGGTCTGCATCTCGCAGGCCCAGACCACCGATTCGCCGTTCTCGTTCTCGGCGCGTATGTGCAGGAATGCGTGTGGATTGACGAACTCGAATTCCTCCACCACGCCCTCGATGGCGATGGGCCGTTCCCGATCATAGTGGGGCGCATTGGAGTGGTGGGCGGTCACGCTCGAACACACGAACAACGGTGCCGCCCAGATTGGCGTTGTGATGATTTTTCTCATGGCATGCGCTCCTCCGTGCTCCGGTGCGTGCGGGTGATCCTGGAGCTTATACA
>VXPS01000348.1 GCA_009839425.1 Chloroflexota bacterium | reverse complement strand
GTTTTTTATTTTTTTTTTGGGGGGGGGGCCCCCGGGGTGGGGGGGGGGGGTTGGGGGGGGTTGGGGGGGGGGGGGGCGGCCCCGCCCGGCGGGCCCCCCCCCACGACCGCGAGGAAGCCGAACGGCTTCCCCCGGCGTTTGTCCTTGGACTTTCCGTTGATGTTGTCCCTGTTCGTCTCCGTCCTCCTGGGCTTGCCGAACCAGCGATGGGGACGGAAGGGCATCCGCCCTCCCGCCTTCTCGCGGTTCCTGCGTTTGTGACGGAGGTTTCGCAGGGTCTTTCCCGCCCGCTTCGCCATCAGGCTCAGCGGACCGGGGCCGCTCTTGACCGGCTGCGCCGGCGCGGGCGGCTCGCTTCTCGCCAGCTCGGAGGGCGGCCCGACGTAGAGCCGCGCACCCAGCTTGTACTTGAGCAGGTCGGCGACCACCAGCGGCAGCCGCCTCCCGCCGATCTTCCCGACGACGGCGGCGATCCCTGCCAGGCCGAACAGGACGGCAATCGCCATCCTCACCTCGGACGGCCCGACGGGGGCGTAGCGGTATGCGCCATACGACAGGGCACACACCGCCGTCAACGCCACGATCTGCGGGAAGGTGAACCACAGCAGCACCCTGTCCTCCGTCTGCACGTGGGTCGGTACCTCGTGTTCTCTCATGTCTTTTTCCTCCCTTCCGTGTGTCCAGCTACCCGCTCTTCGGAGTGGGCGCAGGCGTGGGGTCGGGAATGGTGACGTCCACCGGCGATCCGACGACCGCGTTCATCACCAGCTCGACGACGCCGTAGGCCACCATCGCCAGGACGATGCCCGCCAGGGCGGTCATCATGGCGCTCTTGCCGCGCTCCATCTGGTGGGGCGCTCCGCTGGCCGTGAGGTACATGTAGGCCCCGTAGATGAAGAAGCCCACGCCGATCACTCCCACTACACCCAGCAGGATGCCCACCAGGTTCGATATGGTCTGAGTCAGGTCTTCCATTCGTTGTCTCCTCTCTGTCATGTCTGCCGGGCGTTCGCCCGCCCGGCCTCTTGTCCGTCTCTATCGGATTCGGTCTACGCTCGCCTATCCGCACATCGCTCCCACCTCCTTCGCGTTCTCGGTCGGCGCGGGTCGCGCCCGCACCGCATGGGTTGTCGTTACTCGTCTGCGCTCCGGGGAGCCTGGCCGCCAGCATTCCCGCCGCTCGATGGGGTTGCCATCGACGCCGCCGAGCTGAGGCCGCTCGACGCGGCCGACAGCCCCGCGCTGGCCGCCATCGCTCCAACCGCCATGCCTCCCGGCCCTCCGGCGGCTCCTGCCATGAGTCCGATGGTCTTGGCGGACCGCACCATCGACGCGGGCAGGTTCATGCCGAAGTAGAGGGTGGATAGCCAGGCGTCGAAGGTCCCGGCGTTGCCGAGCATCGACGGCACCCGAGTTGCCATGTAGACGAATGCCAGCGACATGAGCAGCTTCCAGATGAGGTCCTGCACCGGCTCGAAGGCGGCTATGGATGCGAACTCCTCCAGGAACCCGAATCCCAGGGCCAATGCGATGAGCTGGACGGCCTGCTGGAACACCGTCGTCATGAAGAGCCTGAGCCAGTGGCGGCCCCAGCCCGCCGTGTGCGGAAGAATCCACAGCCCCAGTGCGATTGGGGCCAGGGCCAGCAGGATGTCGATGAGCGCGAGGCGCAGGATCATCTGCACGATCACGTACAGCACGAAGAAGCCATAGACCATGTAGAGAACGGCCAGCAGCAGGGCCATGCCCACGCTCCCGGCCTCCACCGCCGTCAGCAGGGTGCGGAGGGTGGAGCGCAGAAGGTCGCCGGGGGTGACGTTCAGCGAGAGGGCGATGAAGCCGGACACGGCGTCGGCCACGTCCAGCACGAGGGCGCACCACCACAGGGACGACGCGGCGGCGACCAGACCGAGAACCAGCCGGGGCACCATCTCGCGCCATCCGGTCTGGGACCTGCCCACGTGCTCGGACATGATCAGGCTCAGCCCCATCCAGCCGAGGACGACCACAAGGGCGGCGGAGGTGACGGCCCATACGACCGTCCATGCCTGCTGCACCAGGGGGTGGCCGTAGGTGAGGTGCTCAGGGGTTCCTGTAAGGATGTCCGCCATCAGCCGGATTGCCTCCGGCAGTTGTCGGCGTCCTCGCCGGACGCCCGCTCGACCACCCCGCAGAGGGTCCCGTGGACTCCCTCGATGATCCAGCCCGCGAAGGCCCTCGCCCATCGAGCGGGGTTGAGGGCGGCCAGAATCTTGTCCCAGATGCGGCCCGGCTCGTGGATGGGAACGACGGCATAGAAGTCGCCACGCCTGCCGTCCTCGGCCTCCGCCAGCATCACCAGCAGGTATGCGCGGTCGGGATCGAGCTCGGGCTGCCCGTCGAGCTTGGGGTACTCCCACGAGTACTCCCAGCCGTCGCTGCGCCGCTTCTCGCCGCCCCGTACCTGGTACATCGTGGATATCCAGTCGCCGGTGTCGGCGTCCCGGACGGCGTAGTAGAGGCTCGCGATTCTGCGGTCGAAGACGGGGCGGGCGACGAACTCGCCGCCCTTCTTGCGCTCGACGAACTCCCGGTCGGCGTTGACCAGGACGATGCCGCCACCCGTTCCCTGCGCCAGGGCGACGCCGCTCGATGGAATGGCCACGAGCGCCGCAAGGAGCAGCGCGGCGGCCAGGGGTATCAGCCTCCTGGCTCTTCCCAGGGTTCGTAGGTCGGTCGTTTGCGCTCCCACGTCTTCTCCTCCTCGTCGATGGGGTCGTGATGCCTGCCATCGAGTCTGAGGAGTCGTGGGGGGAAATATCATGGTGCGTGAGGAGGGCACGTCCGCGTGCCCCCCTCACGGGGACTCCATGTCGAGAGGCCGGATGTGATGTCATACCCGTGTACAGGGATTGGGGCCAGTTCCCAAAAGGGAAGTCGGGGGCGGATTCGTAGCTGAAATGGGTGGAAAAGAGGGAAGTGGCAGGGGTTGTTGCGAGCACTTTCTGGTAACAGTAGGTTCACCCGATTCGGGCCAAAGTTCCCAAAAGGGAAGTGGCTAAATCAGTGCGCGGGAGCGATTTCCTGCTACATCGGAGCGAGTGATTTGGGGAGCGGGGCCTAACCGAGGGGTGGGAAGCCCCTACAGGAGATGACTGAGAGGAGGGTCGACCATGAATGAGACGCAGGTGATCGGAACACAAACGGACGACGTGCAGGTGGACGAGACGCCCGACGACGATGTGATGGCTGGCGAAATGTCCTCGGACGGCGGCGAGGGCGATGACTGGGACGTGGAGAAGGCGCGGAGGCTCAGGCTGAGGGGGTTCCTGCGGGACCTGGTTCGGCAGGAGGGCAAGATGGAGGCCGCCGAGCTGCTGGGGGTCAACCACAAGACCCTGACCAGGGCCGAGGATTCGGGCGAGATGACGGGGCGGCTGAGCGATGCCTTGGAGCTGCTGCTGAGGAGGGCCGACGACGCCGAGGTCGCACGCCTGCGGGAGCGTGTTGATGAGATGGAGGAGCGGTTGGCGGCGTTGGAGGGCGGTGTGGAGACGCCGGGTTCCCAGGCCAAAGGCGAGGGCGAAAGCGGTCGTGATGTGCACGGCGATGACGATGGGACGGAGGCCCATGCGCTGGAGGACGACTCGGAGAAACAGGTGGAGGACGGGCAGGACGGCGATGGGGCGGGCCGGTCGGAGACCAGGGCCGCCCCGCAGGCGGTGCGGCTGCGCCCGACGAATCCGGACACGTTGCAGCCGTTGGACCCGGAGATCGTGACCGTGGAGCCTGCCGACGACGACGTGGAAGTCTACGGCGACGCATGGCCGCTGGTCGAGGAGTGGCGGAGGCTACGGGTGGACCATCCCAGCCGGGGGAAGGGCCTGTTGTGGCTGACGACTGAGGAGCGCCTGCTCGTGCTGGAGTTGGCGATGCTGGAGGAGCGCGGGTTGACGCTGCCGCCAGAGAAGCAGCCGCTGAGGGGCTTCGGCCGCAGCGGGCTGACG
>VXPS01000182.1 GCA_009839425.1 Chloroflexota bacterium | reverse complement strand
CCGATCGTGCGCCCAACCCGTAGGCACCGGCGCGTGTCAGACGGTCGGGATCCGTTCCACCGTCAAACGAGAGAACGCCCGGGTCTCCGCAATGCCCGACATCGGCGCCGATGTCGTAAGCCAGACCGTGCCGTTCGCGCAACTCCAGCACCAGCCGAGCGCCAAAGCCGGCGCCCAGGACTGCGGCCAGGAGCTCCGTCGCGTAGCGGTCGCGACTGGTCCGGCCGGGCGTGAATCCGCCAATCGAAAAGTACGCCTGCTCGGCCTCGCGCGGGATTACCTGGACCCTTCCCGACTCCTGGCCGTTGGCGTGGAATACCGGATACACCTCGAAAGATCCGGCGGGCGCCGAGCCAAAGGCGTCGGCGAGCAAATCCAGGGCCGCCGCCGGATCCAGCGATCCCGCCACACTCACGATGGTGTTGTGACCGGAAAACATCTCGACGGCGCGCCGGAGCAGAGCGTCGCGCGTCAACGAGCGAACGGTCGTTGCCGTGCCGGCGATTTCGCGGCCAAAGGGATGATTCGGCCAGAGGCGAGCCAGCACGGAACGCCGCGCGGCCTCTTCCGGCAGGTCGTCGAGCAATCCCAGCTCGTCCAGAATGACCGCCCGCTCCTTCTCAATCTCGTCTGGGTCCATCACCGGCGCATGCACCATGCGCGTCACGATGTGGAGCGCGTCGATCCACGATTCGGAGGGAACCTTGGCTCCGACCATGGTCAGCTCCGGTTCGGTAGCCGCATTGATCTGCCCGCCCAGCCGCTCGATTGCGCAGGCGAATGCGCCGGGTTCGTGCGAACGGTGACGAAAGAGCATGTGTTCAACGAAGTGAGTAATACCGCTCAATTCGGCCGGCTCGCCGCCGGAACCGGCTCGTGAGGCCACGTACAGGCTCACCGCCGCGGTGTGCGGAACAGGAGTTGCGAAGAGATGCACGCCGTTTGGCAGCGTGCGCTGCACGGTCGTCAGTGCAGCAGGCATCGAGGCGGCGGGATGCCGAGCGCCCGTGCCGCTACGACGTCTGTCGCGACCGTCGGCGACCAGGTGCGCTGTCGGCTTCGCGCTCGGCCTTGCGACGCAGACGATCCCGCTTCTTGGTACGGCGGTGCTTGCGCCAGGCTACGCGCTTACGCTTGTTCAAGGTGAGCGAATGCCCAATTCCAGATGACTACATGCCTCGGCCGATGATAGCAAGCACGCCCGATAGCTCTGCTACGCTGCCGCCCCGAAGGAGGAAAGTCCCCGATGAAGCTTTCCGCCCAAGTCCGCCTGGCGCCCGGCAACTCGGTCGCGGAGCGCATCGCCTGCCTGGCCGAGGCCGGCTACGAAGCCGTTGAAGTTCATAGCGACGCCGTTGATTACGTCGACGAATATCGAAGCGCGCTCTCGGCGGCTGGCATCCCGGCCATGAGCATGTGTCCGGACGGCAGGAGCCTGGACCTCGTGGCGGACGAATACTCGCAGCGCCGGCGTATCGACCAGACACGTCGCGCCCTTGATGCCTGCAACGAACTGGGCATCACGGCGTTGATCTCCGTGCCGGTGCGCGGTGCGCTGCCGGCCGGCACCGTCGCCCAGGATCAGGCGGACAGCTACGTCCGCGCCCTGGTGCACTTGGCGCCCCACGCGGAAGCCGCAGGCGTGACCATCACGGTCGAGCCGCTCAATCGTTACGAAATGCACCTGATCAACACCGTCGCCGACGGCATCGCCATCGCCCAGCGCGTCGGCAGCCCCAGCGTGAAAGTCCTGGCCGACGTGTTTCACATGAACATCGAGGAAGACAACTTGCCGGCCAGCATTCGAGCGGCGGGCAATTGGATCGGGCACGTCCACTTCGCCGACAGCCAGCGAGCGCATCCAGGGACCGGCTCGCTCGACTTCGCGGCGATCTACGGCGCACTCCGCGACATTGGCTACAAGGGCTCCACAGCCCTGGAGTGCCGCATGCGCGGCGACCCGGCCCAAGCCTTGCGCCAGTGTGCGGCATACCTGCGCGCGGCGCGCGGTTGATTGATGGGGGCCTCGGGCCCGGCGATTAGCTCCAAGCGTGCCGCCCAGATATTCGGACGTGCGGCCGGCAAGCGCGCCATCGTGCTCGGCGACATGGTCGTCGACGAGCACGTCATCGGTTCGGCCACCCGTCTGTCGCGCGAAGCGCCGCTCCCGGTCATTGAGGAGCACAGCAGGGTCCTGGTTCCCGGTGCGGGAACCAACGTGGCAACGAACCTACGCGGCCTGAGATGTGCGGTCGCCGTGGCCGGCGTGGTTGGCGCCGACGCCATGGCCGAACGTCTGAGCGAACAACTCGAGCAGCGAGGAATTGAAACCGAGGGCCTCATTCGCGACTCGGACCGAACCACCGCCGTCAAGCTGCGCGTCTGGGCCGGCGGCGACCGACAGCGACCCCAAAGCATGATCGCGCGTGTGGATTCGGTGGACCGCTCGCCGGTCAAGCAGGCAACCGTCGACGCCATGGCTTCATTCCTGGACTCGGCGATTCCTTCGGCCGATGCGCTGGTGATTTCGGACTACGAAGCCGGGGTGGTCAGCTCGTCGGTCTTGCGGGCCGCACTGCCCGCCGCGCGGGAAGCCGGCCTGGTGGTGACCGCGGACGCGCATGGCCAGCTGGCCAGATTCCAGAGCGCCACGCTCCTCACGCCCAATCAGCCCGAAGCCGAAGCCGAACTCGGCCGCGAAATCACGTCCACGTCCGACGCGCTGGCCGCCGCCGGGGAACTTCGGCAGGCGATTGGAGTCGAAGCGGTGCTCGTCACCCTCGGGGCGGCGGGAATGGTGCTGGATGCGGGAGCCCGGGGGCGGGCGCTCTTCCCCGCCGCGGTCGCCGGCCGAGTTGTGGACCCAAGCGGCGCCGGGGACACGGTGGCGGCGGCTATGACCGCGGCGTTCCTCGGCGGCGCCACGCCGCACGAGGCCGCCGCGATCTCCGCCCTGGCGGCGCGCATCGTCGTGCGACAGCTCGGGGTCGCCGTGGTGTCGGCCGATCAGATCGTCAACGAAGCCGGTGACGACGACGCCTGAGGCCGACCTCGTCATGCCCGGCGATCTGCCCGACTGGGCCTCGCGCCAGCGCGCCGCCGGCCGGCGGCTGGCGCTTACCAACGGCTGCTTCGACCTCATTCATCCCGGGCACGTCGCCCTGCTGCGTGGCGCCGCCGCATTCGCTGATCGACTGGTTGTCGGGGTCAACAGCGATGCGGGGGTCCGCAAACTCAAGGGCCCCGACCGGCCCCTCATGCCGCTGGCGGACCGGCTTGCGGTTCTGCGCGCGGTGCGCTGGGTCGGTGCCGTCACTCCGTTTGACGACGAAACCGCCGACCGGCTCATTGAACTGCTGCGACCTTCGCATTATGTCAAGGGAGCGGACTACGATGTCTCAACAGGTGGCCGAATCCTTCCCGAGTCCGCCACGCTCCAGCGTCTGGGAATCCCGGCCGTGTTCGTTCCCCTCGCGCCGGGCCATGCCTCCCGGGACCTGATCGCTCGGAGCCGCCGCCAGCCGTGAACACGGCCACTGCCAGGCGCGTGGCCGTCGCCGCGGCGCTGGTCGCGGCGGGCAACATTCTCAGCCGGCTCCTGGGCTTCGTCCGCGAGCCGGTCATCGCCGCCCTGTTCGGCATCTCCGGAGCAACTGACGCGTTTGAGGTTGCGACGCGTCTGCCGCAGTTGGTCCACGAACTCGTGATCGGCGGCGCGGTCTCCGGTGTGCTGATCCCGCTCTTCAGCGAAATGGCGGGAGATGACCGACGGCTGGCAAGAACCTTCTCGTCCCTCATCACGTCGGTTGGCGTTGCGCTGATCGGCGTGACGGTTGTCCTGGTCGCCCTGGCCGAGCCGTTAGTGGCCGCCGCCGCTCCGGGATTGCCGGCCGAGACACGCGACTTGGCGGTCGTCATGACGCGAATCACGCTTCCGGCGGTGCTCTTCCTAGGGCTGTCCGCGGTAACGGCCGTCCGGCCGGAAGGGCCGCGTCGCTTGGGGGGGCCCAGCGTGGCGCCCGGG
>VXPS01000287.1 GCA_009839425.1 Chloroflexota bacterium | reverse complement strand
ACCTTCTCGACTTCGACCGTCTGCCTGAGCACGCGGTCAACCTGCTGGGTCACGATTTTCTCGACCGGAACTTCCTTGATCTCGGTCTGGCGGACGATCTTCTCGACCGGAACTTCTTTGACCACGACCTTCTCGACGGGGACTTCCTTGGTTACGACCTGGGTTTCGCCACAGGCGGCGAGCACGGCGATTCCGGCCGCGCCAAGGCCCATACCGCCGCCCGCCCGCAATAGTCGCCGTCGGGTCATGCCACTTGATACGGAAGTCATGAACGGGCCTCCTTCGCTTTCCGACCCAGAAGGCAGTACCACGAACGGCATCGGTGGCACCCGGGCGCGGATTCGATCAGCGTCGGGAGGGTATCACGAAGGGCCGAAAGGCTTGATTCTTGAACGTAGGGGGCGCCTACCTTCGAAGATCGCCGAGGATTCGCTGGATGAAGGGGGCCTTGGCTTGTTGGTAGGCGCCGGGGCGGCTGGCGAGGCGGTGTTTGAGGGTTGCGTATTGGGTAGCGGCGGTGGGGTGGGTTTGGAGGTGGTTGCGGAAGGCGAGCATGTTCGTGTAGTGGGTTGAGTTGAGCTCGAGCATGTGGAGGTGGTGGGTGCGAGAGCCATCGGGGAGGCGTATGACGAAGTAGTGGCGGCGGGGGATGCCGCGTGGGCCGCGGAATTCCCAGCCGATGCGTTGGAGCGGGGGGATGGTGACGCGGGCTGCGTTCCAGTCGTGGACGCCGACGAGGATGTCGATGATTGGCTTGGCGGCGAGGCCGGGGACGGAGGTGCTGCCGACGTGGTGGATGGTTTGGATGTGGGGGCCGACGGCCTGGAGGATTTGGGCTCTGGCTTGGGCGAAGAGGTGGGGCCAGGCGGGGTTGTGGGCGGCGACGATTGGTGGGGTTTCCGGAGCGTCTGAGGCCGGGGCGACAGCGAGGTCGTCGGTCGCGGCGGTGACAGATTCAGGTTCAGGCATTGGCTCACGCTAGCAGGAGACGAAGAGGGCACCCACAAGGGGCGCCCCTACGGGACGCCAGGACGGGGCCGGGAGGTTATGGTTAGGTCGCACAGCCGGTTGGCGCACGCTGCGGGAGGTCGCTTGGGTGGCTAGGAGCGAGGCGCGGCGGCTGGCACGGGGCTCGCGGCTGCTGTTTTTAGACCTGGATGACGTGCAGTCGCTGCATGGGGTGGTGCAGGCGGTGTGCCGGGCGGAGAAGCATGCGGATAACCCGGTGCTGCCGCTGGGCGACATGCACGAGTGGGACGGGATGCAGGCACGGCCGTGGGAAGGCCGGACGATCCTCTATGACGAGGAAGAGCGGCTCTTCAAGTGCTGGTACGCGGGCAGCGACCTGAGCATGGCGCGCTGGTGGTGGACGGGGTACGCGATCAGCGACGACGGGGTGCACTGGGAGAAGCCGAAGCTGGGGCTGCACGAGTACCGGGGCCGCAGCGACAACAATGTGTGCCGGCAGGGCTGGGGACCGCTGGTCAAGGACCTGGACGACGTGCCGAGCCGGCGCTACAAGATGATCGTCAAGAGCAACGAGCGGCCGGACGACTGCTGGATCAGCGTTTCGCCGGACGGGGTGCACTGGACCGACGAGGCGTCGATCCTGCTGCCGGAGTGGTACGTGCCGGATCCGGACATCGTGGTGCTGATCAAGGACGATCAGGATCCGGATCCGGACCGCCGGTTCAAGATGGTGTGGCAGGGGCTGGGTCCGAGCAACAAGCCGGGACCTGCGATGGTTCGGACGAAGTACCTGGCCTGCGGGCCGGACGTGGAGCAGCTGACGGCAATTGCGGATAACCCGATCCTGGACCCGATCGACGGGATGGAGCAGGAGAACCACTACCTGGCGCTGGCGCCGTACGCGGGGCAGTACGTGATGCCGTACGAGTACGGGTGGTATGCGCCGAACCGGACGGGCGTGCACGGGATGTTCTGCTCGGACATCCGGCTGGCGGTGAGCCGGGACGGGGACCACTACACACGGAT
Organism: Chloroflexota bacterium; assembly: GCA_009839425.1. Taxonomy (GTDB): domain Bacteria; phylum Chloroflexota; class UBA11872; order UBA11872; family UBA11872; genus UBA11872. Next base: position 2,057 of record VXPS01000287.1, on the reverse strand, counting down.
ACAGCCGCACCAGCCGCTGATCGCGCGGGGCCCCAGGGGGACCTGGGACGCGGGGGCGCTGATGCTGAGCGACAAGGTAGTGGAGCACGACGACCGGCTGTGGTTCTTCTACGTGGGCAACGGCGAGGAATGGACGCAGTGGCCCGCCGGCAACGTTCCGGAGCACTCGCACTGGATTGGCACGGGGGAGGTCGGGTCGAACCGGTTGTCGCGGATGGGACTGGCGACACTGCCGAAGGACCGGCTGACGTGCCTGGAAACGGCGGATCGGGAGACGCCGGGTTGGGTGGTGACGGAGCCGCTGCGGATTGACGAGCGGGACGCGCGGCTGGCGCTGAACGTGAGCGACGTGCAACAGATGCGCAGCTTTGCGGACGTGGAGGTGCTGCCGACGGACGGGGACGAGGCGCTGGCGGGGTTCACGAAGGACGACTGTCTGCCGTTGCATCGGGACGGGCTGCGGGAGCCGGTGAGGTGGCGGGAGCGGGGGCTGGCCGATTTGCACCGGGACTCGGTGCGGCTGCGGGTGAACCTGTACGGGGCGGCGCGGTTGCACGGGATTAGCCTGGATTCATGTTGGGCTGGGGACACCCTTCGACAGGCTCAGGACGAACGTGGAGCAAGTAGTGGGTCAGCTTGAGATTAGGGCGAAGACCCCTCACGCTCTCACCCGAAAGAGGGATTCAGAGGTGAATTTGCCGGGTGGAGTTGCTGGACCCCCAGGTGGATGGTGGCGGTGGCTGCCACCCTCACCCCGGCCCTCTCCCTCAAGGGAGAGGGAGGAAGAGGAGCCGCGCCGTAGGTCCCTGATCCCTGCTTCGGTGGGTGCCCGGAAGACCCCTCACCGGTTTCGGCCGAAGACGGCCGAACCTGCCTCTCCCCTTGGAGAGGGTGAAGAGCGGCCCGGCCTTCGAGGACAAGGAGTGTTTTGCAACGGTCTCCGAGGAGTGGGTGAAGATCCGGAACGCCTGCGAGGACGGGGGTACGTTGCCCAAGGGTCTCAGGAGCGAGAGGAAAGCGACGGCCGTCTGGGAGCGAGGGGAGCGATCAACGTGACACGCGACCGGGGACTATGGCCGTGAGTGAGCGACGCGTGCTGTTCCTGGATTTGGCGGACGTGGAGGCGCGGCAGAACGTGGTGCAGGCGGTGTGCGAGGCGGAGAAGCATCCGAACAACCCGGTATTGCCGCTGGGGGATCACCACGAGTGGGACTCCCTGCAGGCGCGGCCGTGGGAGGGGCGGACGGTGCTCTATGACGAGGAGGAGCGCCTCTTCAAGTGCTGGTACGCGGGCAAGGACGTGGGCGTGGAGCGCTGGTGGAACACGGGGTATGCCATCAGCGATGACGGGGTCCACTGGGACAAGCCGCAGCTGGGACTGCACGAGTACCGGGGGCGCAGCGACAACAACATCTGCCTGCGGGGCTGGGGCCCGGTGGTGAAGGACGTGGAGGAGGACGACCCGGCCCGGCGTTTCAAGATGATCGTGAAAGGGCCGCCGCGGGCGCGGATGATCCGGGCGGGGTACTCGCCGGACGGGATTCACTGGACCGAAGAAGCGCAGATCGACCTGCCGGAGTGGGACGGGGGCGCGCCGGACATCGTGGCGCTGATCAAGGACGAGCAAGAGGCCGATGCCAGCCGGCGCTGGAAGATGATCTGGCAGGCGGTGTTGCCGAATAACAAGCACGGGCCGGAGCGGGTGCGGGTGAAGCACATTGCTTTTGGGTCGGATTTGGAGCGCCTGACGGCGAGCGCGGACAACCCGGTATTGCATCCGAACGACAGCACGGAGCAGGAGAACCACTACCTGATGCTGGCGCCCTACGCGGGGCAGTACGTGATGGCCTACGAATACGGCTGGTACGTACCCAACGGCACCGGACGGTTCGGCATGTACTGCGCCGACATCCGGCTGGCGGTGAGCCGGGACGGGGAGCACTTCAGCCGGGTGCAGACGCACCAGCCGCTGATTCGGCGGGGCGTGCGCGGGGACTGGGACAGCGGGTCGCTGGTGATCGCGGACAAGCTGGTGGAGCACAACGACCGGCTGTACC
>VXPS01000163.1 GCA_009839425.1 Chloroflexota bacterium | reverse complement strand
GCCGTAATCTCCCACCGCCTCTGGGGGGTATACGGGCGGACCGGTCCGAGGTCAACGAGGGTCGCACCCCGGTCGGCGGACGCCGCCATACGCATCCGTCGAGCGGTGGGGCTCCGCGGTGAACGCCGTTTGGAGCAGTCTGAGAGTTTTAGATACGACGTCGACGGGGATTCCCAAGAGCAGGCTGATGCCATGCGGCGCATCCTGCACGCGGTCTTCCGGAAGCGGGATTTCCGGGACGGCCAGGCGCAGGCGATCCGGCGCCTCCTGAACGGCGAGCCGGCCATCGTCCTGCTACCCACGGGCGGGGGGAAGTCGCTGATATACCAGTTCGCAGGGATGCTCCTGCCCGGGATGACCGTCATCATCGATCCCATCATCTCGTTGATGGCCGACCAGGAGGCCAGCCTGCATCGCATGGGGATCGACCGGGCGGGCGCTGTGTCGAGCCAACTGTCGGCAGGGGACCGAGCCCGACTGCTTGACCGTCTCGCCGCCGGCGACCTCGCCTACGTCTTCATAGCCCCTGAACGGCTTCAATCGGAGGACTTCCGGGTGCAGCTCCGATCGGCGTGCAGCAAGATGCCAGTCTCCCTGGCCGTCGTGGACGAGGCCCACTGCCTCTCGGAATGGGGACACGACTTCCGGCCTTCGTATCTGCATCTGCCGATGAACCTCCAACGGTACTGCTCTGACCAGCGTACGGAATCGGGGCCCACCCTCGTGGCACTTACCGGCACCGCGTCCTTTGCGGTGCTGGAAGACATCCAGGCCGAACTGGAGATCAACGATGAAGATGCGGTGATCCGCCCGACGTCGTTCGACCGACGGGAGCTGAGTTTCTTCGTCAGGCAGACATCCCGGCGTGAGAGGCCATCAGCGTTGAAGGAGACCCGGGCGGGGTTGCCGCGTCGTCTGGGAGTAGGCACGATGGATTTCTTCCGGCCCGACCGGGGAGACGATACCGACTGCGGTCTTGTCTTCTGCCCTCACGTGAACGGCCAGCTGGGAGTGGTGGACGTGGCCGCCCAACTGGGGCACAGCAACTACTACGCCGGCGAGGCGCCTCGGAGCTTCTCCGGCGACTGGGACCGGCACAAGCAGGACCTGCAGCGCCGGTTCACGCGGAACCGCGTGCAGGAGCTGGTTGCAACCAAGTCCTTCGGCATGGGCATCGACAAGCCCAACATCCGCTACACCATGCACTACGGCATGCCGGGGTCGGTCGAGGCGTTCTACCAGGAGGCGGGCCGGGCCGGCCGGAACGGCAAGGAGGGCTACGCGCTCTGCACCGTGCTGTACAGCGACGACAGCTGGGAGCGGGGGTTGGCGATTCTCGACGAACCGGATCACAACGCCGCTATGCGGCAGCTCGAGGGCGTGAACCGCAGTCGCAGGGGCGACGTGTTGACCCACCTCTGGTTCCTGCTGAACTCCTACAAGGGCCGCAAAGAGGAGAAGAAGAGCACCCTGGAACTGTGGGACCGACACCTAGCAGGCGAGCGCACCGCCGAACTGAGCTACAGGGGGGAGGAGGACCGGGGGGTCAAGGAGAAATGCATCTACCGGCTGGCGATGCTGGGATTGGTCGAAGACTATACGATTGACGGGCGGCTGCGCGAGTTCGTACTGACGTTGCGCGATGCAGGCTCTCACGACGTGACGGCTCAACTCCGGAGATACCTGGGCAAGTACAAGTTCCCCGACTACGTAGACCGCCTCCTCGAACCGCTCTCCGGCGCGGATGGGGACCTGGTTGAAGGCGCCGTGGGCATCCTGGTGGACTTCATCTACGACGAGGTGGTCGCCAAGCGCAAAGAGGCGATCCGGACGATGGCGGAGCTCTGCCGCGGCTTCAAGAGCAGCGAGGACTTCCGGGATGGGATACTCGCCTACCTGCAGGACTCGGAGTTCTCGGGCCAGCTCAACGGGTGGCGAGGCCGTTCCTTCGAGCAGGTCGGACTGACGGAGGTGCGGGAAGTGCTGGAGCGCCCGGACACGCCCGACCGGCTCCGTCAGCTCATTGGCACGACCCGCCGTGTGCTCGAAGCGGACCCCGGCAATGCCGCCCTGCGCTATCTGTCCGTGTGCGCGCGGGCGCGTTCCGACTGGGAATCGGACGCGAGTGTGCTGAACGAAACGACCGCCCTGGTCGCGCGGCTGCCCGGCGGCGAACCCGACCCGGAACTCGTCCAGATGGAACTCCTGCACGACGTGGAACGGTGGCGGCCCATCCTCGTGCGCAGGGTTGCGGCAGCGATGATGCCTCCGGGTGGCGGGCTTGGGCTTGCCCGTCGTCTGTTGTCGACTGAGGATTATGTGGCCGAGGTGGTGTACGTCGCCGCTCTGAAGACCATAGTCCATAGCATCGAAGGGGTGGTGCAGCGGAGCAGGGAGTTCTACGACCTTGAGGCAGCCGGGAGGGCATGATGGACACGGAACCGCGTGCAGTCGACGCGACGGTACTGGAGGTGGAAGCCACTCTACGCAGGATCGCTGGAGAGCTCGCCCGGATGAAGAAGGCGGCGGACCTTCTGGAAGAGAGTGGTCAACGGTCGATCGAACTGGGCGACTCGGTAGGCAATCTGATCGTGGAGATCCGCACCCTGGTCGAACTGGCTGGACGGATAACGGATAGCCTGCATCATGTCGACATGGAGGGAATGGTGTCGGATCTGAAGGAAGCCTTCATGCAGCGCTTCGACGGTCTCGAGACGGGAATCAAGACAGAAGTGGCGGAGACGGCTAAGGACAGGCACCTCACGGTAATGGATAGGCTCGATGCCTTGGGCTCCCAGATGGCCGACATGCACGATCTGATGGAGCAGCAATCGAAACGGAAGGGCCTGCTGTTTTGATCCCTCGCACAGATGCCCGCGGAAGCCTGCGGTGATCCTAGGTGGGGTTCATCATCGTCGGCGTAGTACTGTTCGCGGGGGCAGCCATCTTCGGCGACCGAGGGTATACCTGGCTCGTTGCCCTCACGGGCGCGCTGGCCGTTGTCTACGGCGTATGCGTCATGGTGCTGCGGGCCCGCCGTAGGTCACGGAGCCATGCAGGGAGTCGAGGGGCTCCTGATCAGGTCGAAGGCGAGCCCGGAGACCCGGCCTGACGCCGCTGGGCGCAGCTCTGTGGCCGCTGGAACGCCCCTCAGGAGTGCGCTCAGGACATGGACCACGCACCAGCCTAGCGCCAGTCATGCGCGGACGGCAGCGGGGCTCTCGTCTGCAGACGCTCCAACCGGGAGACGATGACGTTGGTCGTCCCGTCCCAGCGAGAGATCGTGCCGTGGGCCACTATCAGCCGGCTGTCCAGCTCCCTCCTGAACCGGGCGAACACGCGCGGCCAGAGGATGAGTTGCACGTCGCCGGTCTCGTCCTCCACGGTTACGAACACCGTGCCCGACTTGCCTCTCGGATGCTGCCGCGCCACCGGCCAGCCTGCCACGGTGATGCAGTCTCCCTCGCGCGCCGCTTCGACAGCTGCGGCGGGCAGTACTTCCGGACGCAGGCGCGGACGCACGAACTCCATGACGTGCCCCTTCGGGTAGAGCCCCATCACCCGATACTCGCCCATCATCTTCTCCTCGTCGGAGAAGTCATCGAACGCGGGCACTCCACCGTCCCCGGCGATGGCGAACGCCCGCTGGCCGTTCCTTCCGGGGCGGATGCCGAGGCCGGCATCCCACAACGCTTCTCTCCGGTTGGGCGTCACCCCATCGAACGCCCCCGCCATGACCAGTGAGAGCACCGCCTGCGGCTTCAGCCCGGTCCGTCGCACGAGATCGGCTGCGCTCCGGTACGGACCGTGCTCCTCCCGTTCCTGCACCAGAGCACCGGCGGACGCCTCCCCGACGTCCTTGACGAGTCCGAGCCCCAACAGCACCACATCGCCGTCAGGCGCGCACCGCGCTCCGCTGCGGTTCACATCGGGGTTCAGAAACGGCACACCGAAGCGGCGGGCGTCCTCCTTGAGCGTCTCCACGGGGTAGAAGCCCATCGGCTGGTTGTTCATCAGCGCCGTGAATAACCTGTGTGTTATAAACATATCCCAGCCCACGA
>VXPS01000398.1 GCA_009839425.1 Chloroflexota bacterium | reverse complement strand
ACCAACGTCAGCTACGCCTACCAATGGCTGGTCGACGACGCGGTGATCGCCGGGGCCACGGGTTCCAGCTACACGCTGGCAGCCGCCGACCGGAGCAAGGCGATCAAGGTCAGTGTCTCCTTCACCGACGACGCCGGCAACGCGGAGACCCTGACCAGCGTCGCCACGGCGGCCGTCGCCCCGCCGCCGCTGACCGCCAGCGCCAGCCAGGTTCCCGCCTCCCACGACGGCAGCGCTGAGTTCACCTTCCAGCTGCATTTCAGCGAGGAGTTCGGCCTCAGCTACGTCACCCTGCGGGACCACGCCTTCACCGTCACGGGCGGCAGCGTCCGCAACGCCCGCCGGCTGACCCAGGGCAGCAACGTTGGTTGGGAGATCACGGTGGAGCCGTCGGGCAACGGGACGGTGACCATCGTGCTGCCCTCGACAACCGACTGCAACGCCCAGGGCGCCATCTGTACCGGGGACGGAAGGAAGCTGTCGAACCGACTGGAGATCAGCGTGGCGGGAACGGGCGGATAGGTTGCTGGAGGAAACGCAAAAGAGGGGCCGCACACATCGGCGTCCGGCCATTCAGCAGATTGATGAGCCGTGACGCGGGATTCACACCGGGGCTGGAGGCGAGCGAAACACGAGGAGGCCGGACTGCACGATTTACTGGGAGTCACGTAGGAGGAACGGCTCCATGCCGAGACAGCGCATCCGTCACAGCAGAGAGACCTACGCATTCCCGGTGGATTTTCCAGAGCGTCTCAAGCGGCTCCAGAGGGAGTCGGGCCTGTCGTGGTCTGACATAGCCCGTCGCCTTTGGCCCTATCGGCACACCGTATGGTGATGGGCCGAAGGCAGGACGCGGCGCAACTTTCAGCACTGCAGGGCGCTGCTTGAACTGGCCGAGAGCATGGGACTCGGCCGATTCCTCACCGACTGAAGAGGCTGGACGGCGGGGGACCTCTGACCCCATTGTAGATGGGGCAGTATACGAGACCGTGCAGGAGCAGCACGGATGAACAAGAAGACAGGAACGGCAAGGGAAGCGCCGTTCGACCTCGCGGCGGAATTCGAGGGTGCGCGCCTGGCTGCCCGCCTGTTCGGCGGGGAGTCCGCGGGCAGCTACCTCGTCGCGGGCCGGTTGATCCGCTTCGACCGCCTACCGGTCGGCGACCTGGGGCTGCTCACGGTCGGGTTCCGCATCACGGACCGGCCCAGGGAGAAGTGGACCCGGCGCTTCAACCAATTCAAGTACGGCCAACCTTCCGCCGTCAGGGCGGCCACCCGCACCCTCTGCGCGGCGTTCGGCATGTTCCGCCTTGACGGGGACCCCCGTGTCGTCGTCGTCTCCTCGGTCCCTTCAGGGCAAAATGTCGTGCGAAACGACACGCCGGCGTCGAAACTGGCGTCCGCGCTTGCGGGGTCCCGCGGCTGGGAGTGGCTTCCGCATCACGTTACCAAGGACCGGCATCCCAGTCTCACCGGCATCGCCTCCGCCGCCGACCGGGACGCCACCGTGGACGGGAAGTACCTCGCTGCCCCCATCGGGGGCGAGCCCGGCCTGGTGATCGTCGTCGACGACTTCTGCACGAGGGGCGCGACGTTCACCGACATCGCCCGCGCCATCCGGGAGTCCAACCCCGGGTGGGAGATACAGCCGGTCAGCCTCGCCAAGACCGAGCGCGCCGCCTACTGGAAGGGCGAGCTGACCAACGCGCACATCCCCGACTACCTGGATGCCGCCTGGCGCGGGGACCCGGCGGTCGCGTCGCCCTTCTTTTGAAACGCAAGAAGGGCTGTACACATGCCCGATGCCCCCGGCCGTACGCGGACGGAAGAAGGGCCGCCCGTGTTCGGAGATCGCCCTCGGGCTGGAGTTGTACCGGCACATCGTTTGGCCGTGGGTCTATGGAGCATGTGTTGCACAGGAGCGGACGGCGGATTCGGAAGCCTGAAGGAGGGACCGATGGGAGACGAACACTGCACGCAGACCTGGTATTGCCGGAGCACTGGCAGTTCTCAGATCAGCGCAGCTCTTGCCGTCCCCAAATGACCCGACTATGACTCGGCTACTTCACCCGGGCTGGCAATCGAGGCTGGGGACTCTCCCACGTGGGCATCCCAAGTTTCCCGCACTGGTTCTCGCGCTCACAGTCCTGCTGGTTTCGGACAAGGTTCCCTATGGTTTTGCGGGCCCAATTTCGGCACATGCTCAAATGGCAGACTCCTCAATACCCTACGCCGAGAACGGCACGCGCCCCGTCGGCGTATTCCACGCCCACGACCAGGACGGGGACGCCATCGAGTGGTCTCTGAGCGGTCCGGATGCCGGCCTGTTCACCATCGACGGCGGCGTGCTGGCCTTCCGGCACCCCCCGAATCACGAGGAGCCGCAGTCGGCGGCGGCGGGAAACCTTTACAGGGTGACCGTCGAGGCCAACGGCGGTACGCACGATGTGGACGTAACCGTGATCGACGTGGACGAGGCCGGCACCGTGAGCCTCGACCGGCCGCAGCCGCAGGTGTCCAGGCAGCTCGAGGCAAGCCTCTCGGACGAGGACGACGGGGTGTCCGCCCGCGGCTGGCAGTGGGCACGGTCTGAGGACCGCAGGACATGGACCGACATCCGGGGAGCGGCATCGCGGCGGCGGAGCCCGGAGCCGGCCGACGAGGGCATGTACCTGCGGGCGTCGGTCACCTACTCCGACAAGTTTGGCGCTGGCAAGACGGCCTCGGCGGTGACCTCCTACCGGGTGGAGGCCAGGACCCTGGCCAATGCCGCTCCCTCATTCGCCGGCGCGGACGACGACGACTCGACCTCCTACGTCGAAGTCGGCAGGACCGTGGCCGAGAACTCGGCCGTGGGCAGTCCGGTGGGCCAGGCCGTACCGGCGATCGACGCGGACTCCGACATCCTGTTCTACGAGCTGCTGGACACCCCTGACCAGGAGGACAACAGGGGCGAGGCGCGGTTCACCATCGACAGCCTCTCCGGCCGGATAAGGATCGGCAAGGTGCTGGGAGCGGACGCGGGGGAGCCGGAGGACGAGGACTCGACGTTGCTGTCCGGGTTGCCCCAGCTGCCCTCAGACGAGGACGCCGGCGACCCAGGCAACGGCGAGTACGTGCTGCGTGTGAAGGTGAGCGACCCTTCCACCGCCTCGGCCACGGTGAACGTAATCGTCAGGGTGACCGATGTGAACGAGGCACCCGAGTTCGCCGAGGACGCGCCGACGCTGCTGAGGGTCAGGGAGAACGTCGACCCGCCCGCCATCACGTTTGGGAACGGCGACAGCCCGGTTGCTGCCGACACCTTCGCCGCCACCGACCAGGACGCCGGTGACGCCCCGGTCGCCTACTCGGTCACGGGCGACGACCGCGAGTTTTTCAGCTTCGACGGCGACATCCTCCGTTTCATTGCAGGCCACGAGCCCGATTTCGAGGAGAAGGACTCCTACTCGATAACCATCATGGCCCGCTCCGGCGAAGGCACGCGCAGGCTCTCGGCCGCACTGGACGTGACCGTCGAGGTGGTGGACACGGAGAACCTGGGAGAGGTGATCCTCTCCCAGAGGGAGCCGCAGGAGGGCACCGAGGTCCACGCGGTGGCGAGCGATCCCGACGGCGGCGTCCGGGTCAGGCGGTGGGTGTGGGAGCGGTCCGCACGGATCACGGTGGGCGGCGACGGCACCCCGTCAGCCGAGTGCCGGGACGACCCGGACACCTCCCTGGCTGTCGTCGGCGGTTGGGGCCCCGTAGAGGGAGCCGCCTCGTTCGCCTACACACCGGTCGGGGCCGATGTGGGCAGGTGCCTGCGGGCGACCGCGACCTACACGGACAACATCGGTGACGCCGACCAGCAGGCAACGGGAGTGACGGAAGCTCCCGTACAGGCCAGCCGGTCCGCCAACGCCGCCCCGCAGTTCGTGGACCCGTCCGGGAGGACGAGCCGCAGGGCGGCCGAGAACACGGAGGCCGGCCGGAGCATCGGCTCTCCGGTCACCGCCTTCGACGACGACGGCGACCTGCTCATCTACACCCTCGGCGGCGAGGATGCCGCGCGCTTCGGCGT
>VXPS01000231.1 GCA_009839425.1 Chloroflexota bacterium | reverse complement strand
GCGCGGCGCCCTCATCTGCGCCGACGGGCGCCTGCACCGGATCCCGGCGTTCCCGGTGGCGGAGCCGGTCGACGCCACCGGGCTCGGCGACACATTCTTCGCGGCCTACCTGTGTCGGCGTCTCGCGGGGGACCACGCGGCAGAAGCCGGCCGCTTCGCGGCGGCGACGGCGGCGCTGGCGTTGCTGCGGTTCGGTCCGTTCGCCGGCAGCGAGCAAGACGTGCGCGGGGTGCTTGGGGAGTCGGCGTAGCGCGGCGGGGCCCGCGTTTTCCACCGCCCGCCCACCGGCGCTCTGGTGTTTGAGGGGACCGCGCCCGTGGGCGGCCCGTGGACAACGCTCCCTGCTCAGTTCTCTTTGGTGCGGGCGCTGTTGGCAGTGATGCGGCGGCCGGTCGAGAATGGCGGTCGCCAACGGCCGCAATGGAACATCGCCCTATTCAATCCGGCAGCCGGACACGGCGTCCTGGCGATGGGCAGGTTTGCCCAGCGTCGGCATGGCGTTTTGAATAGGGCGATGTTGCGTAGCGAGGGTCGCGGCGACCTCTCGAGGGGAGCGAGGCATGCGTGCCATTAGTGATCCGTCGTCGCTGTTGACGGTCATCGCCGGCGTCTGGGCCCTCGGGGCAGTGCCGACGCTGGCAGCGGGACTGGCCGGATGGGATCCCGTGGGGCGTCTGGAGCCCAGCGGACGCGGCGGGCACCTGCGCGCGCCGTGGGCGTGGTTCCTGTTCGAACTGCCGGCCCTCATGACCTTCCCCGCGATCTACCTCGCGAGCGACAACCTGCACTGGGTCGGCAACGTCGCGCTCGGCCTCTGGCTGGCCCATTACGGCCACCGCGGCCTCGTGTGGTGCTGGCTGGTGCCGAAGCGCGACGCCACCGTGCCGTGGACGATGTGCACCGCTTCGTTCGGCTTCAACGTGGTCAACGGCGTCCTGCTGGGCTGGTTCATGGGCTACGCCGCGGACTACCCGGCGCAGTGGCTGACCGATCCCCGGTTCCTGGTCGGCCTCGGTCTGTTCGTCGGCGGCGCGGCGTTGAACGTCTGGTCTGACTACCGCCTGCGGTATCTGCGCAGGAAGGCCGGGGACGGCCGTGTGATGCCTACCGGCGGACCCTTCAACCTCGTCTGTTGTCCGAACCTCGCCGGCGAGATCGTCGAGTGGATTGGCTTCGCGGTGTTGACTTGGTCGCTACCTGGTCTCGCCTTCGCACTGTGGACGATCGCCAACCTCGTGCCGCGGGCGCTGTGGCGGCGGGAGTGGTATCGCGAGAACTTCGACGGCTATCCGAGGGGGCGGGCTGCCTTGGTTCCGGGGGTGCTGTAGGACGGCCCAGGTAGCGGCGAGGGGGATTCTGGAGGCTGGAGCCGGAATCGCACAACCCACGCAACAGATTGATTTAATTTATAAATTTCGTGAATCTAGAAAAATCGACCCCACAAAATCGCCAACGAAATCCAAAATGCGCGATTCACTGAACCTCCTAACCGCGACGACCCGGAAGGTTCGAACCTTGGCAAAGCCAGCCTTCGCCGCCCTTTGTCGACCCCGATGCACCGCCATTTCATCGACTTGATGTGGGCCGAAACCAGCTCCACGTACGTCACTGGGAAGCCCCGGTCTGAGGTCTCTACCACCCCCGTGACCCAGCGGTTTGTGCCTCGCGCGTCGTCCGCTTTGGGACGGGACCGTTACGATTTCGCCGAATCGGGTTCCTTCGAACCTCGCCCGCTGGCCCTCCTAAGCCACAGGTCAACCTACCACGGCAGGGTTCCACGGGCTCGAGTTCCGGAATCCGCACCGCCCATTGTCTGCGGTTTCCACAACCCGGGGATTGCTATACGCTCCGGTTGTCGAAGGGTCCGCCAGCCAGCACACGGCGGCAACGAGGTCAGGCACGGACAACGCACAACCACGCGGATTGGGAGCCGGGGCAATCAGCGTCAGGCTCTCGTACCTCGACGGACGCGAGTGCAGCCCCCACCCCTTGCACACCGCGATAAACTCCACGCACTCGGCCGCTACCGCAGGACACGCGAACGCGGGTGCCACGACGAGTGCATCGGCCGGCGTTGGCGGTGATCGCCAGTCGCTCGCGCTCCGACCCGTCACTGGCTTGACCCTCCTCGAGATGCTCGTGGTGATGGTCCTTGTGTCGCTCCTCGCCACGCTGCTCCTGCAGGGGATCGGCTTTTTCACCGGCAAGTATCAGGTCGTCCAGCGCGTGCGTTCCGACCTCTCCCTTGCGGGACTTCAGCAGCACTGGTTCGTGTCGAGCGTCCGCGGGCTGACCCCATACGGCGTCGAGGCACGACGGTTCGTGGGCAACCCCCGCTCCTTCCAAGGAATCACGCTGGCGCCCCTGCAAGCGGAACCGGGCATGCCCGTGACCGCCCGCTGGACGATCGACGCCGAGGACGCCTCGACGCTCCTCTACACCGAGAACGGTGGGCGACCTTGGACGGTCCTATCCGCGAACGGCGACCGGCTTGTCTTCGACTACGCCGACTCCGCCTTCCGCTGGTTCGACCGCTGGCCCGTCGAGGCTGCGGAGACCGAATGGACACCGACCTACATCCGCCTGCGCTCCGTGGACGACGGTCCCGTCTGGCTCGCCCGCGTGCAAGCCAACCCGGAACCGCTGCTCACGGAGGAGACCCTCCGGTGAACCCCGCCGGTCGCCGCCGCACGCACCACGGTCCCCAGCGCACGCGGTGCGGCGGCTTCATCCTGGTCGCCACGCTCTGGACCCTGGCAGTGTTGGCCGTCGTTGCCGCCTATGTCGCAAACGTAGTCGAGGGAGATGTGGAACGCGCCATCGCCGCCCGTAAGGCCCTCAACGACGAAGTCGACCGCCGCAGCACCGAAGCCACGCTGCTCTACCTGCTCGCCACTACCCGCATGAGCCACCGCGGTGCGGTCCTCGAAACGCCCCAACGTTTCACTCCGCCGGGTGAGAACCCGCCGCCCGGGCGCGGCGACGGCGAACTCACGCTGGGCGGCGAACCCTATGTGGGCCTGGGACGCACCCGTTTCGCACTGCAGGAAGAGAACGGCCTGGCCTCCGTCAACCTCCCGGGCGAACCCCAGTTCGCCGCGGTGCTGGCAGGCGCCGGCGTCCGACGCGACGACCTGCGGTGGATCGTGCCTCGCATCCGCGACTACGCGGATCTCGACGACAGCCTGTCGCTGAACGGCGCCGAGCGGATCGACTACGCCCGTGTCAACCGCCCCCCGCCCGCAAACTGGCTCCTCGCAAGCCCCGTCGAACTTAGGCGCGTCCTCGGCCTCGACAGTGCGATCTCCGACTCTCAGTGGCGCCGTATCCGTCCGCTCCTGACGGCCCGGGTAGCCGGGCGCTACAACTTCAACACCATGCGCCCGGAGGTGATGGCATCTCTACTGGGCGTGCAGGAGAGCGGGCTGACCGAACTGCTCGCCGAGCGCGAGGAGCGCCCGATCACCAATTTGGATCAGGTTGCGGTCCTGACGGGCCGCCGCCCCGACGTCGATCCTGACTTCGTGAACGTGCGCCCGTCCATCGCCCTGCGCATCTCCCTATGGAGTGAAGGGGCACGCACGCGCGAGACCATCGGTCTCACTCTCACGCCGCAATCGGACACCGCTCCGTGGCGCAAGGAGTATTGGTACCTGGAAGGCGTCGATGATCCAGAGGCCCCACTCCGCCGGCCGGCAACGGTGCTGCTGCACCAACGGTGAGCATGGCATCGCCCCAGTACCGCAGGTTCGCCTTCCAAGCCATGGTGGTCGCGGCCATCGTCACGCTCCTCGTAATCCGGTTCGGAGACACCACGCCCGTTCCTGACCCACCAACCGAGGACACCCGGGCCGCCCCCGAACCAACCCCGCCTTCCATCCCGCCGGCCGTCGCGCCCGCGACCTCGCCCCCAGACGTATCGCTTTGGGAGGCGGTAGACGAGACCGTCGTGCACGCCTTGCCCGACTACGCTCCAGAGTGGTCCACCGAAGGACGGGTGCTCGTGCGCACCGCCCCCGCCCTAGCAGCCGCCGGCGGCTGGCGCGTGGGCGACCGCCTGACGCTGCCGGTGCCGCAGATTGGCGCCGTCTACCGCC
>VXPS01000272.1 GCA_009839425.1 Chloroflexota bacterium | reverse complement strand
ATCTCCGTCTCGGGGCCTCGTATTTTTTTAAAACAGCCTGCCCGCAATTGGCGTGGTGGTTCTGGTAGCCAATGACCTCACCGCGCCGGGTGCGGCCGGCGACCTCGTTGAGGTCGTTGACGATGCAGGCGTAGCGGACGAGGTTCTCGCCGGCGGGACCGATCTGGGTGACGCGGATTTGCTGGTCGCCAAGTTCCTCGCGGATGGCGGTTTCGACGGGGCCGGTGATCTGGCCCCAGAGGTGGGAAGCGTCGCGGAACTCGACCTGGTCGTCCTTGATCCAGAGGTAGACGGGTTCGGACGCGCGGCCCTGGATGACGATGCCGTCCCAGCCGGCCTGCTTGAGCTCGGACCCCCAGTAGCCGCCGGCTTCGGACTCGCCGAAGAGTCCGGTGAGCGGCGACTTGGCGCCCACGCTGTGGCGGCCGGCGCCCGGCAGGGCCACGCCGGTGGTGGGACCCATGGCAAAGACCAGGCGGTTGACGGGATCGAAGGCGTCTGCGCCTCGCGGCGTTTCGGTGAGCAGGTAGTGGGCGATGAAGTTGCGGCCGCCGAGGTGCTTGCGGAAGAAGGCGTCGCCGGGCTGTTCAATCCAGCAGCGGCGCTCGGTCAGGTCCACGCGCAGGATTCGGTTCTGGATCGCGGTTGGCGCCATCAGCTCGCTCCCATTCCGCCGGACATCGGGACCAGAACCTCCAGCGTATCGCCGTCGCGCAGTTTCGTCGCGCGCGAGGCCAGCACGTCGTTGACGCCGAGGGTCAGGCGGCGCGATTCGTCGAGGCCGTGGGCATCGAGCAAATCGCCGACGGTTGAGCCGGCGGGGGCTTCCACTACCCGGACACGGCCTTCGCCGGGGAAGAAGCGGGCAAGGTCGGCGTAGGGGCGGACGCGGATGCGGATGGAACAGTTCTGGACCATTTCTGAGTCTCTCGAACTCTCCTGCGGGATCATTGACGTGCAGCCAACGGAAGTCAGCCGCCGGCACCAGCACTACGGTGCTTGGAACGACGGCTTGCCGCATGCCCTGATATCATTTTGGCAGTGAACTGATATCACAGGTTGGAGCATGGCCATGCCGCAGGTGGCAGTGCGTGGACTCCCCGAGGACGTGCATCGGAAACTCAAGGAAGCTGCTCGCCGAAACCACAGAAGTCTCAATGGCGAAATCGTGACGAGGTTAACGGCCTCCGTGAATTCGAACCAGATCGACCCTCAGGCGCTGCTCGATCAGATTCAGAGGCGGTACGAACGAATCGGGCCTATCCATCTCAGTGACAGCGAAATACGGGAGCTTCGAGACGCCGGTCGACGATGATCGTTGTCGACACCAATGTCATGGTCATGCTGGTCGTTGGAGGACCGGGCGGAGCCGAGGCGGCACGTCTGTATGGCCGAGACAACGAGTGGGTAGCGCCGCCGATTCTGATAAGCGAACTTCGCAACGTGCTAATCGGATCAGTCCGCCGCGGTGCGATACCACGCCACGAGGCAGTCTCGATGGTCGACCACGCCTCGCTCGTGCTCGGCGACCGCGTATTCGACGCGTCGCACTCCGACGTGCTCGACGTCGCACTGAACTGCGGGCTGACCGCCTATGACGCCGAGTTTGTCGTCCTGGCCCGCCGGCTCGGCGTTTCCCTGGCGACTGCGGATCGCGAGATATTGCGAAATGCCCCGGACGTAGCCGCACCGTTGTCGACGTTGGTGAACGGACAGGCGTAGAGGGGCCGCAAGCGCTAGGGCACGCGGACGCCGGTGGCGTTGGTCTGGACGCGGTAGACGCTGCCGCGGGCGGTGACGAAGAGGGTGGACCAGGTGGGGCCGCCCCAAGCGAGGTTGGCGGGTTGTTCGGGGAACTTGATCAGGCCGACCACGGTGCCGTCACGCTCTACCACCCATACGGCGTTGCCGGGTCCGGTGGACCAGAGGCGGCCGTTCATATCGCATTTCATTCCGTCGGGGTTGTTGGGTTCGGGGTAGGGATCCATGTCAACGAACTGGCGGGGGTTGTCCAACGTGCCGTCGTCGGTGACGTCGAAGGCCCAGATATCGCGTGGTCCGCCTGAGTCGCCGATGTAGAGGGTCTGTTCGTCAGGCGAGAAGGCAAGCCCGTTGGGCTTGAGGAAGCGGTCGGTCAGGAGGGTGAGGGCACCGTTAATACCGAGCCGGTAGACGCCGCAGATCGGCTGCTCCTGGGCCTCAGGCGGTAGGTCAATAATCCCGTAGGGCGGGTCGGTGAAGTAGATGTCGCCGTTGCGCTTCACCACGATGTCGTTGGGGCTGTTCAGGCGTCCGCCGTTGACGTGGGTGGCGATGGGCGTGGGCTGGTTGTTCTGGTCGAAGCGCAGCACGGCGCGCGCGCCGTGGGTGCAACCGAGCAGGCGGCCTTCGCGGTCTAGGGTGAGGCCGTTGGTGGATCCGTTGTAGGCACGGAAGGTCGTGAGCTCGGGGCCTTCGGGCAGTTGGCGCCAGCGGCAAATGCGGTCGTTGGGAATGTCGCTGAACAGCAGGTGGTCGCCGCGCCAGACGGGCCCCTCGGTGAACCCGAGGCCGCCGGCGATGCGTTGGAGGTTGGTGCCGGGCTCGACCAGTTCGGCAAGGCGTCCGGATACGTCCTCAAGCTCGACGTCGAAGTGCGGAATCGGTTCGGCCACGGTGCGGGCTCCAAGTGACAGGTCTCGTTGGCACCGATATTGCCCGATTCGCGACTCGGCGGTCGGCTTCCGGCGCTTTGGGAGCCGTGTGGGTTGCGACAGATCTGGCGCGGGCGCACGATGAGACCGGCGCTGGCACAGGAGGATGATTGCCATGACCTCCGACCTTCCGCAGGTCCCGCCCGTTACGCTCGGGCGGTCGGGCGTTCGGTCCACCAGGCTTGCGCTTGGCTCGGCCAACTGGATCGGCAAGGTGGGGGATGACGCCTACGTCGAGCTGTTGCGCGAGGCGTTTCGGCTGGGGATCCGGCACGTGGACTCCGCACCGTCGTACGAGCAGGGGTGGCTGGCTGACCGACTGACGGAGGCCGAGCCGCCGGACGACTTGCTGATCGTCACCAAGATCGGGCGCTACAAGGCCGACAACGGTGTCGAGTACGACTTTGGTCCAGATCGGGCGGTTCGGAGCGTGCATGACAGCCTGGAGGAACTGGGGCTGGAGCGTCTGCCGGTGGTCAAGGTGCACGACGCGACGCCGGACCACTGGGACGAGATCGTGGGGCCGGACGGCACGCTCGCGGCGCTACGGCGGTTGCAGGCCGAGGGGCTGGTGGGCGCAATCGGTACGGCGGTCGGGAACGCGGACTTTGCCGCGATGGCCGCCGAGAGCGGCGAGTTCGACATCATCGGCTCGTACCACCACTACACCTTGCTGAACCAAGACGCGGCCCGGCGCATTCACCCACACGCACGTCGCCACAACCTCGGCGTCATCAACATCAGCCCATTCGGCGGGAACATCCTGGGCACGGGCGCGGTGCCGGGGGCGCGGTACAGCTACCGCGAGGCCGCGCCGGAGGTGCTGAATGAAGTGCGCCACATGGAGCAGCGTGCGCAGGCTCACGGGATGAGCCTGCAGACCGCGGCTTTGGCCTACTCGCTGGCCTGCCCGGACATTGACGTCAACGTGATTGGTCCAACCTCAATCGAGGAGTTGCACGCCGATGTTGCGGCTTTGAATGTGGCCCAGGAGTTTGGGAGCTTCCGCGATATCGTGTCGCCGGTGGAGTTTCCGAACGACTGGTTCTAGGAGGAAGCGGCCTCAGTCGACGGCGACGCTGTCCTTGCCGAATTGGGCGCTGAGTTCGCCGAGGAGTGATTCGCCGGGCTGGACGGTGTTGGGCCAGCGGAGGCGGACGACAGATCCGTCGGTCTTGACCACGTGGAGATGCAGGGGCGTTGGGCCTTCGTTGGAGGTGACCGCGGCGTCCAGGCGCTTGAGCAGGTCGAGATCGAAGCTGGGGTCCGGACTGCGACGGAGCGTCACAACCACGCAGTCGGGCAGAGGAGCAACAGAAGGTGGCGGAGCCGGCTCATCGACGTCATGAACCGTCGGCGAGCCGTTCAACGAACAGTTGGTTGCGGCCCTGGCGTCCTGGCCGCG
>VXPS01000397.1:24707-33678 GCA_009839425.1 Chloroflexota bacterium | reverse complement strand
GTCGGGCGACCTCAATTCGAGCGCGCTGGACCTGAGAAACGAACTGGCGAACGTGACCACGTTTGCCGACAGCGGCCCGCGACGGGTCGAAGGCAACTACGACACCACGCACCAGCACACCGGGTTCTTCGACGGCGCCGGCGACGGCATTGATGAAACGGTCTTCGCGGCGTTGGGGTCCGACGACGACCACTGCCTGGCGCAGCTCTTTGGGGGCGACGCCGAAGGGTCGGTCGGATACGAGTCCGTAGTGCGGATCGAGCGCCAGCCGCGGGTTGCTCGGGTAGGCGAGGCGGTGTCGCTGAGCTTTGACGCGGCCGGATCAAACGGCACATCGCGCGCGGTCGTGGTGCGCAACGGCTCGATCACCGGCGTCGACACCGGCACGGGGCGCGACCTGGGCGCCACATCCGCCGGCCAGGTCGTCGTGGCGACCACCCGTGTGGTCAGCGGCACCTTCACCAACCTGGCCTTCGACATCCAGCAGTCGAACGACGACGGGTCGACCGATCCGTACGCGAACGTGAACGGTCTGGGTTTCACGTTCAGCGAGCCGGGGGTTTCCCGCAAGACCGTCAGCGCGGCTACCGAGGCCTGGAAGCGCGTGCGCGTAACCGCCTTTGCGGGAACCAGCGCGCAGCTGCTGGTGACCATCGGCGTGCTGCAAGGCGCGTAGCCGCCAGCCCGGCCCGCCACTTCCGAACCCGGCGCGGATCGACCGCGCCGGGTTCGTCCTGTCTTGTCGGCTTTCGCGATGTCGGCGAGCAGACGTGCTGGCCCTGGCCGGCGAGAAGCGCATGGGAACCGGACACGCTGGCTGTCGAGTCACGCTGGCCAAGCTGCGAGCAAGGCCATTGGGGTTTGATTGGTGAGCAGGGGCCGCATGGAGTGCGCGGGCATCCAGGTGCTGGACGCGAAACGCTACCCACGGGCAGTGAATGCTGGTCCGCTCCTCCTGCACGCGTTCTAGTCGAAGCGAACCCTGGGCAGGCCAAGCGCTCTTTCGTTCGCTGCGGCGGCTGCGCCCGGACAGCCGATACCGATGACCTGGGAGGCTACGGAAAATCGCTGGAAAAATTGCGCTTGACAACGTGTTCGTCGTGAGTACACTAAGCGGGCACGATCAGATGCGTCACGACATGACGGGAGCTACGACCATGCGGCGGAGACTTCGCAAGCTCAGCAGCGGACAACTGCTGAGCGTTCGGTGGACGGTGCGTCGCACCGTTGGGCTGAGCAGCGGAGCGAGTCTGGTTGCCGCAGTCGTGATCGTCGTGCTGGTGGCCACGGGGACTGTTGGGCCTGGCGTCCGGGCCTGTGAGACGGCAACACCCACACTGCCGGACTATCAAGTGGCGCCGTTCGCTTTTCATCCGGAGGCCCGGGCCTACACGTTCGCGCAGGCCATGGCAGACGACGATTTTGAGACGGCGTACACCATGCTGGCGCATTTTCCGGAGTCTGGCGCGTCGCTCTGCGACTTTGCGCTGGAGGAATACTGGGAGGTTTTTCGCTCCGCCCGTTCGCCAGTCTATTGGGATGCTTTCGTGGAGCGACCAGCCCTAATACAAGCATTTGATCCGTTCGAGGACGTCGTACTTGTTCAGTACCAGGTGAATTTCGAGGACGGCTCCCGACGGGAGTCGGGTGGGCTGATCACGCTTATGGTCTGGCGCGATGGCCGTGTTTCGCCAATCTACGACTGGGATGCGGGTGACCGGCGACCAAGCGGGGAATACCCGGCCCCGGCCTACGCGAACGCCTGGGCGTTCGAAGAGTTCGACGTAACCATTGAGGGTCCGGGCGGCGACCTGGCAGCCACCGTCGCCATTCCACGCGGACCTGCCCACTATCCGGCTGTTGTCCTAGTCCCCGGGATGTGGACTGCCCTGCACGCGGATCGCGATGCGACGACGCCCCGAGTCAAGCCCCTTCGCGACCTGGCGTGGGGGCTGGCTAGCCAGGGCATTGCCACGCTGCGATACGACAAGCGAACGTGGGCGCACCCGGCTGCGGCGGCACGACAGCCCGACTTCACGCTGATGGACGAGTACGTTGAAGATACGTTAGCGGCCGTGGACCTGCTGCGCCGCGTTCCGAAGGTCGATCCGAGTCGGGTGCATGTTTTGGCATTTGAGCACGCGGGCTTTGCCGGTCCACGTATTGCACAGCTCGATCCGGATCTGGCCGGTCTGATTCTCTATTCTGCGCCCAGCGGCACGATGTGGGATGCGTTCCTCTCAATCATCGAACGTGAGATCCGGAATAGCTACGAGGAAGAACTGCGCAGCAGCGACGCTGACGTGCGAGCCCGGGCACGGGCGGAGGCCAACCGGGAATTGCGCGCATACAGAACTCACGTCGCCCAAGCCAGAGCCTTGGCCGCAGGTGAAACGGTTGCCAACCTCACCCTGCGGCCGGCCTACCACCGCGATCTTGCGGGCTACCAGCCCACGGAGGCCGCGCGTAGCCTGCAGTTACCGATCCTGGTCGTGCACGGGGCTCTTCACAGTATGGGTTCCGGGTCGTTTATCCACTGGCTCGAGAGCCTGCACCAGCATCCCAGTGCGTCGTTTTTTCTGTACCCGGACCATTACGACTATCTCCTCGACCTGAGCGAGTGGCGGGAAGCGGGCACGCCTTCGCGGCGAGCGGAGGCCCTTCCGCGCCACGTGGCGCCGGAAGCTGTGGCCGACATCGCAAACTGGATCCGAGGGGGCAGGCCCTTGGATGCGTGTATTGGAACGCAGACAGGACCGAGCGGCTGTCGCGGCGGTCCCGACGCCCGAGTGAGCGGATAGGCAACTGAGTGATGATGTTGCGGTTATCAACCCGGAGCGTACGCAGGGCCGAGCTAACTATTGGCAACTACTCGACGCACCCCATGACTCGGGGACGCCGTAAACGCGTGAATCCAAATCCAACACGCTTGGGTACGTACTTCCGAAACTAACGTCGACTAGCTCCGAGAGCCAACGAGCTCCTGACGAGGAACAAGGAGCTCACATGACGGACATTCCAGCGAGACACCTTAGGTGTCCAATACCGAAACACGAGCCAGCGAATGACGGCACTGGCGATGTCAGGTTAATGGATCGGGACGATGTTTCCTGGCGGCCCTGCTCCATGTGGTATTCAATTGAAGGAGCGATTCGATGACCCAACACGGCTCGCATGATCCGGCGAACCCGTATCTCTCGCATGACCCAGCGCTTCACGGGGAGTTAAGCCTCGAAGAAAACAGAGCCGAGAGTATCAGGGCTTATCTGGCACTCGATCGTGCCGATCCACATGCTCCTCGCTTCTGGGAATTCGGAGGCGAAATGGACCACATTTCCGCGATCAAAGACTTGGCCTCACAGCCAATATCGAATGAGATAGGAATGTTTGGGGAAGGGCCAGGTGAGGCTGCCGGCATGGTGAGTGGCCTCGGGATTCCTGGAGAAGGACGAGGCGACCCGGATATCGTCGGGTGGCTTGGCGATCAGTTCGGTAGAGCTGCGCGCTGGTGGGGTGAGGCTAAGTTTGCTGGGTTGGAAAGTCTCGGACTGAAACTGGACGATGTAACGCCGTCGGCCGAACAAGCCAGTGGAGCGACGCAAGGACTCGGGGACAAGGTTCACGAACTGGACGAGGGCGTCGGCATCTTAGGCGGGACAGTAGACCTCGCGACGCTTGGCATCGACGGCATGAGTGCGTCGATGGGCGTGGGCAGGCAGGAGGCGCTCGCGTTAGCCGGCGATCTGGGGACGCTGGAGGCCCAGGGTCTGTCGACGGCGGACGCGTTGAGGCTCCTGGCCGCCGTGCCGCGGATGCCGGCCGGAGCTGGCGGGGCGGCCGGCGGCACGACCAGCACAAGCTCGCAGCCGATCAATGAGGATGACTTCCTCAGCACGCCGCCGCCGCCGAACGTGGAGGCACTCTTCCAGTCTCAGAAGGACGACCAGGGGCATGACATTTCCGGGTTTCGCGATGCCCACCACTGGTGGCAGGAACATCTGGAGCATGTGGCGCAGCTGCGGGCGGAAGGCCACGCCTTTGCGCAGGGCACGTCGTTCGCGCCGGGCGGGATGGCGTTGGTGGGGGAGATGGGGCCGGAGTTGGTGAATTTGCCGCGGGGCTCGCAGGTGATTCCGGACCCGCGATTGGGCAGCGAGGTGACCGTGAACGTGAATGTGGAAGGCAGCGTGGTAGCGGAGCGCGACCTGGCGCAACGCATCCGGCAGGAGCTGATCCGCACCAGCCGCCGCACGGTGGACCTGGGGTTTGTGACATGAGCGACTTTCCATCTCTGACATGCCGGATCGCGTTCGACTCGAACGCCCTGGATCCGAATCCAACCTGGACCGATGTGTCGGCGGACGTGCTGAAGTTTTCGATCCGGCGCGGCCGGCAGTTCGAGCTGGACCGGATCGAACCGGGCCAGGCGTTCGTCACGCTACGGAACCTGGACGGCGCCTACTGGCCGGATAAGACGGACAGCCCGCACCACCCCGAGGTCAAGCCGGGCAAGCGCCTGGAGTTGGCGACCGCGTTGTTTCCGAACGTGATCCAGGCGGACTCGCCCGATGGGTACTGGCGGCTGGACGAAACCGGCGGCCAGGCCCAGGACAGCAGCGCCAACGCCAACCACTCGACTCACGTCAATGCGAGGCGGAATCAGTCCGGTCTGCTGGCGGGCAACCTCGCTACGCAGGGCGCCTATGCGTTTACCGGCGGAGCGCGGACCGTTGAAATTCCGGCCGATCCCACGGTTGCCAACATCTGGGACGGCGGCGGTTGCCTGGTGTTTGTGGCGAGTCCGCTTAATGACTTCGCAGGACCCCGGGAGGTCGTATATAAGTCCTCTGGCTGGCAGATGGCTGTGACCCAACGCTCCGGCAACCGGTTTCATCTGACGATGCAGGTTGGATTCAGTGGGCAGGATGGCGAGTGGCGCACAACAAGCCGTGCGCTGAGGGCGAACGCTCGGAACGTCATTTCGATTCACTACAACAGCGACTCCCCGGACAATGACCCAACGGTCTATATCAACGGCACGGCCGTGGGGATGCAACGGGAGGAATCGCCCAGCGGCGTGCGCGTGGACGACAGCCAGCATGCGCTGCGACTGGGCGGCAACGGCGTCCGTCACGCGTTCCGGGGCCGGCTGCAAGATGTTGCGGTTTTCAAGACGGACCCGGGCAGCGCCCGGGCCGCGGTGTGGGCGCGGACGGCGGCGGCGCCGTCGCAGGGTTATTGGCTGTTCACGGGCTTCATCGAGTCCTGGGACTACCGGTTCCTGGACGGGGCGCTGGGCGGGCAGTCCGCGCCGGTGGTTGAACTGACCGTAATCGACGGTCTCAAGAACCTGAGGAACGTCAAGCTGGACGATGTCGACTATCCGCAGGAGCAGGCCGGAGCGCGGATTGGACGCGTGCTGGATGCCCTGGGATGGCCGGCGGCGGACCGAGACCTCGATCCGGGCCAGACCGCCATCCAGGCGGCGACCGACCTGACGAACGAAACGGCCCTGAGCCACCTGGACAAGGTGCTGCTTTCGGAACTCGGCGCGCTGTTCGTCGACAGCCGGAACGCCATGACGTTCCAGGAACGCTATGGCCGGCTGCGAGACCCATACGACGCGAGCCAGGCAACCTACGGCGATAGCCCGGGGGCCCGCGGCTATGTGGGCATCGAGTTGGAACAGACCGACCAGAACGTCTACAACGACGTGCGGATCGAGCCCAAGGACGGGACGGAACAAATCTCCGTCGATGCGACGTCCCAGACGGCGTACGGCCGGCGGACCCTGACCCGTTCGAATCTATTGATGACGCGGGACACCGAAGCCAAGGACCAGGCCGACATCCTGCTGAGCCGGTTCAAGGATCCGGCGTTGCGGCTGCAGTCGATTTCGGTCCGCCCGCAGCGTGATCCCGCCGCGCTCTTTCCCGACGTGTTGGGGTTCGACCTGAGCACGCGGATCAAGGTGCAGCTCGGCGCCTCGGGGCTCGACGCGGACCATCACATCGAGGGCGTGGAACACGACGTGCGGATGGACCCGAGGCTCTGGGAAACCCGTTGGTGGTTGAGCCGGGCCGGAACACACGCCTTCTGGACATTGGGCGTTTCGAAGCTTGGAACGGAGACGCGGCTGGGCTTCTAGATCAGACCCAGTCCAACGCAACACGCGAGCGCCCCGAGCGCCGGAAGACGATGGGGTGCAACGTGCAGAGAAAGATCAAGACGGCCCGCCGGGCCTTCACGGCGGCGGTGCGGAGCCTCACCCGGTGCTGGACCGAACTCGTTTCGCGGCTGCATTGCGCCGTGCGCGGGTGGCGCCTGGGCGAGTCCGAGGCGGACAGCCGGAACGCGACCAGCGAACGCGAGGCGGCGTAATGGCCTGGACGAACCCGCTGACGTGGGAAACCGAGCAGGTGGTAAGCGCGTCCGACCTGAACACCCACCTCCGCGACAACCTGAAGTACATGAAGGGCCGCGTGCTCGCCCAGTGGCCCGCCCACGCGCTGGCCATCGGCGAGTCGAACGCCGCGGACGGTCCAGACGTATCGAGCGTCATCAGCGGCGCTGCGTCCGAATACCTGTTCGCGGACGATGCCGACCAGAAGGTCTACGGCTACTTTGCGGCGCCGCAGGATTTCGCCGGCGATACGCCGCTCGTTGTCAGGCTCTACTGGTCGGCGGCGGCGACGACAGGGACAGTGCGCTGGAAGGCAGGGATCCTGGCATGGGGCAGCGGCGAGGCCATGACGGGAAGCCACGCCGGTACCGGCGTGACGGCGGATGTGAGCACAACGACCAATCAGCTCGCCGTCACCGCCATCACGATCACCAATCCAGGTATTGCGGCCAATGACCTCATATGCCTGGAAATTGAGCGTCAAGCGGCAACCAACACCCCAGACACTATGTCGGGCGACGCCCGCCTGCATTTCGTGCAACTGGAGGTGGGCTGATGGTGATTCACGCGCCCAGGCCACGGACAGTCGAGGCGGGGCTTTGGGTCTTCTGCGATCGGACCGAGGAACTGCAGCGGCTCGAGACAGGCCCCGAGAGCACTGCCTCGACACGATGGCCGGACGGATTGGACGCATTCGACCGGTACGTGCTCTCGGCCGCAGCGGACCAGCTGCTTAATGCCGCAGGCAATGGGCGTGAGGCGCTGGACCAAGTGCTGCGCGCCCGATATAACGGCGACCGCCGCGGCCTGATCATTGATCGGCCCAGCCAGGATGCCTACTGGAACCGCGTGGCTATCGCGGGGTCGCTTGGCGCTCAAGTCATTAGTCGCCTTTCAGACGGAACGCCCGTAGCCATCGACGACACCGTTAGCGGTACTGTCCTCAATACCCCGGCCGGACACAATGGAGGCAGGGGCTCAGACGGTTCAGACGGTAGAGATGGTGGTAACGCGTGGCAGGATTCGCACCCTGGAGGCGATGGTCAATCTGGATCGCGCGGCGGCAGCGGGGGCGCTGGCGGCTCTGCTGCAGGCAGAACAGTCCTACCTGAAACCGACTATGTAGACGTTCTAGTTACCGGTGCCTGGTCGACCGCCAAAGGGCGTGGGGGAAACGGCGGCCGAGGCGGTGATGGTGGTGACGGTGGCGACGGCGGCGACGGCAAAGGAAGCAGCACCAGACCCGAATACGCTGCCGGCGGACGTGGAGGCTCTGGAGGCTCGGGAGGCTCGGGAGGCTCCGGAGGATTGGGTGCAACTGGGATCGTTCGAGCGAGTACCGGAGGTCTCGTTCTATCTGAGACTCGCCATGGTTCCTCTGGTAGCTCGGGCAGTTACGGTCGTGGCGGTCGTGGAGGTCAAAATGTCCCAGGCAATCAGGATGGTGGTGATGGCGGTAGTGGCGGCAGAGGTGGAAGTGGTGGTACCGGTGGCGGCGGGTATGTGATCGGAGTCTCAGGCAGATCGATTTCGGGAACAGCATCGTGTCAAGGCGGCTATAACGGGCGTGTGGTTCTGTTCTATGTCACCGAGCAGACCGTTCGCGTATCTCACGCTGAGTTGACGACGTACCAGATGTTGCCCGCGCTGCCCTCCGGCGGCCTGCTGGTGATGTGATGCGGACTTTGCGAGCACCCGGAACGCCTAGCGTAGGAGTGATTGCCATGTGAGCGCGGGCCGCAGTTGCGTCCATTGGGCCGCGGCGGCTGCGGAGGGTTGGATGATCAGCCGAATGTGACGGCGGATCCGACCACAGGCCCACCCTGACCGAGAGCCGGTGAGCTCCTGTTTTCAACACCACGGGAGCAATCCTCATGGCAAAGATTGCCGCAAGCAAGGCCAGGTTCGAGTTCAATTCGGTTGAGTTGCAGGACGAGCTGACGTCTATTTCGCAGGACGTCAACGTCGAGTTGCCGGTGGTGACGGCGCTGGGTGACACCGGGCCGCGCCGCGTGGAAGGCAACTACGACTTCTCGTATGCGCTCGAGGGCACGGCTGACTTCTCGTCCGGGCAGGGCGACGCCGCCATCTTCGGGCGGATCGGCAACGGCGGTTCGGCCGGGGCCTTTGACCCCACCGGCAAGGCCGCCGGCACGAACGACCCCAACTACGACTCCACGTCGTTGCTGGTCGGGTCGTACTCGGTCCGCGCGTCGGTTGGGCAGCCGATCACCTACACGGCCAACCTCTTCGGCGACAGCGCGCTGAGCCGCGCCACCTCGTAGCCGATGAGCAAACCCGCATCGGTACGCGTGCCGTCGGACGACTTCGTCGTTGAAGTCGGCGGCCAGGCCTTCAACACGCACGAGAGTGAGTGGGTGGAGGTGTTGCCGCAGATTTCGGTTCGCGACCTGCAACAAATGCAGCGGCTGAACCGGCTCCACGTCGAGATCGATGCGCTGGCGGGGGGGGGGGGGGGGGGGGGGGCGCGCCCAGCCCCCCCACCCGCCCCCCACCCCAACCCACCAGGGAGGAGGCACAGCAGACCAGGCAAACACAGGAAAAAAA
>VXPS01000397.1:0-24697 GCA_009839425.1 Chloroflexota bacterium | reverse complement strand
AAAAAACACAACCACCTCCCCCCGCCTCCCCCCCCCCCCCCGCCACCGTGCCGCGGCGGCGCCCCGCCCCCCCCAACAACCCCCCCCCCCCCCCCTGCTGGACACGACCTACGCCGAGGTGTGCCAGACGTTGGCCACGCGCATCATCGACTGGACCTGGACCGACGACGCCGGCCGCCCCCTGCCTAAACCCGACGGGACCGCCGAACCTTTCCGTCGCCTTACGCCTCACGAGTTGCTGTACCTGAATCACGTGTTGCAGGGCGACCACCCGGCGGCGCGGGGAAAAGGCTCGAGCGGCTCGCCGACTACGTCCTCGGCTACCGCACAACCGACCAGCCCGAGGAACTGAAACACGGACCGCAGCCGTTTGAAGGCGTGGTCAGCGTGATCTGCGAGGCGTTTGGCTGTACGCCCGCCGAGGCGCTCCAGCAAGACTGGCCCCTGGTCGAAGCCGTGCTCGACTACCGGGCCGCCCAACGGGCGGCCGCGCTGCTGGCCAGCGAGGACGGTGCCGAGTTGCTAGCGAAGCAACCGGCACTGCAGCGCCTGCTGCTGGACATGCGCCGCGCGCAGAACCAGGCGATTGAGGCAGTCGAGTAACACGCACGGAGGCCGCCCTCGGCGGGAGCGGCCTCCGTGCATGAGGCAGCGCAAACCGGCGCGCGCCAGCATCGACTGGCTTCCAAGGGGAACTCGGCCCTGGCCGCCGATTTCCCAACCACCCAGACACAAGGCACTCGCCCGTCGCCTCAAGACTCCGCATCTCTATGTCGAGTCTCCCCAATATCAAGCCGGCAAATGTCGCAGCTAGATTCAATCGGTTCCGCGCCGTGCGCGGCGGTATCGAAGTACGCTTGTCCGCGAGGGTCGGCGCCGACGCCAGACCGCAAGCATGGGCAACAGGCCGGCAAGCTGGATGCTTGGCTGCGCTGCCTGTTCACGTCCTCTGGCCCCCTTTGAGGACGCTATTGTTGGGCAGCGCCCAGCGGGCGGCGGGGCGCGCGTGATGCAACGGGGCTCAATGTGGCTAGGGGGTATAGATGCGGCGGCGTTGGTGGCTGCCCAGGATTCGGTGGACGCAGCGCGCGGTCGCCGCCCTGATCGTTGGAGCAGGTCTCCTGGTTGTGGTGGGGATTTCCGTGGTCACGGTGGTAAGCCGCAACCTGCGGGACGCGGCGATTTTGGGGCGCCCTGCGCACGTCGCCACTGTGTCGGCGCCCGTCGTAACCGTGCCGGCCTGCGCGCAGGTCACACCGGCGGTGCCGGACTTCGAGGTGGCGCCGTTCGCATTCGATCCGGTGGCGCGGGCGTCCACGTTCCTGCAGGCGCTGGCGAATGAAGACTTCCGGACTGTCTACGAGATGACTGCCCTCGAACTGCTGCCGGCGGATTCACTCTGTGCGCTGGAACTGGAAACCTACAGCGGATCACGCACCGATTCGGACGCTTTTGGCAGCCTCGCGTGGCAACGCTTGCAGCGTGTGACTTCGGAGCCGTCGGTGTCCCTGGCCTTTGACCCAGCGACGGATCTTCTTGACGTCCTGTTCCAGTATGGAGATCGCTCCACTCCCGAACTACACGTGACGGTACGACTGGCCCGTGACGGCCGAGTTTTCGTATTCGAGATCGACGAAGCCGCGTGGCCCGTGGGAGCGCCGCAGGACTACCCACCGCCCGCGTACGCTGACGCGGAGGCGTTCACGGAGACCGAGGTCGTGCTCGGCGAAGCGCCCTGGGAACTGGGCGCCACACTGACCATGCCGCGCGGCCCCGGCCCGTTTCCCGCCGTGGTGTTGGTTCCGGGGTCGGGCGCGACCGATCGCGACGCTACCGGGGGCGGCAACAAACCATTCCGGGACCTGGCATGGGGGCTGGCGACACGGGGTATCGCGACGCTGCGCTACGACAAGCGCACGTGGACGCACCCGCTGGCCTTCGCGCGTCAGCCAGACTTCACGCTGGACGACGAACTAGTGGACGATGCGCTGGCGGCGGTGGCGGCCATTCGACGCACGCCACGGGTCGACTCGGCGCGGGTCTACGTGCTGGGGGCCAGTCTCGGCGGCCGGGCGGCACCGCGGATCGCACAGCGCGACCCAGGGGTCGCCGGGCTCATTCTAGTTTCGGCGGGTAGTGGGTCGTACATCCACAGCGTGGCCCGGAGTTACGAGGACGACGCTAGGGCCGATGAAGTCGTGGATGCAATCGAGCAAAAGGTGATTGACCGGTTCTGGGCAAGGGTTGCCGGCATCGATGCGCTAATTGCTGGCGAGGCGGCGTCGCTGGATATGGCCGTCCGTCCGTCCTACTACCGCGACCTGGACCGGTATCGGCCGGAGGATGCCGCCTATGTCCTGCGGAAGCCGCTACTCATCCTTTACGGCGGCTGGGATCGAGGGCGAGCGGCCTCTGACATGTTCGCATGGGCGCGGCGTCTGCAAGGTCGGCCTGAGGCCGTGTTCCGGCTGTATCGCGACAACAGCCACATGCTGCTCGACGTACCGGGGATGACCGGGCCGCTCCCGTGGCGGCGCGGGCATGTTGGTGAAACGGTTGTGGATGACATCGCGGCCTGGATCAGGGGCGGCTGGCCCGCACAAGGATGTGCCGACATCGATGCTCTGTATGCGGGCTGCCACGGGGGACCAGACGCTGCCTTGCCCACGCCCGCCCCGAAGTGGTGATGCCGGGCGGACTGGAGACGGAGAGGACAGTCTGTCACAGCAATATCTAGCGCCAGCACGTTGGCGGCCTTGGTCATCCGGGCCATAGGGAATTCTGGTCACCCTTGACACCGGAATCATTTTGAGTACTATAGGGGTGAAGCGCAACTGGCGCGGCCAGATGTTCAGAGAGGTGAGGTGTGGCTCTGGCAACACTAGGCCTACGATGCGCGGCCAATCGTACGGCCTGCAGGTCGCAGAAAACGCGACACAACGCCACGTCCACCCGAATCTCTCGCACGCATCACATCAAGTGCCGGTCACCGTGCGCTCAGCCAGATGTTTGTTCTTGCCCGTCGTTATTCAGAGCGACGTGTGGTGGAAAGGTATCCACGATGTATCCATACGGACCATACGACCCGGCAGATCACGGAGAAGAGGCGTGGCCTGACCTCACGCCCGAGGCAATTCGGAGGTTCATCGCCTCCGATCCTCTCACTCATGGAGAAGATCGAAATCCCAACGCCGACCCTCAGATTATCAAGAACATTTTAGGAGGGTTTCATAGGCAAGAAGAGGATCTAGTCGCTGATTATAAGAAGGCTGTTTCGTACGTAATAGCTCCTGATCCGCACTCAGGTCAGGAATATAGCATCGCTCCCCATCCGCCTCAGATGAGCACAAGTACGGTGTCGGCGTACGTTAACACCGCGCAGTACTACGGACAGATGGCTATAGATACCTGGATGACTCTTGATAGCATACGCGGTCAGGTTAACGAACATGTGGATCACTTTAGATCCGCGCGTGAAGAGACCGCTCAGGCGCAAAGGGGGATCGCTCAGGCCTCCAGGGAAACCTCTGCGCAACTGCAAACTGAGCAGGTTATGAGAGAGCAAGGCACCGCCGTGATTCAGACTGAGATTCCCCTCCTCGACGAAAGGCGGGCGGCGCTGGCCGGTAGCAACGATCAGACGCGGATCGCCACGGAGGCCGAGGCGGCCTTCACGGCCGCACGAGCCCAGTCGGTCACTCAACAACAGGCGATGGTCAACAGATTCATGCAGTCGCTGACTCAGCAAGACGCGTGGCTCACCGGCGGTTCCCGGCACGCGAGCGACGCCTCGGCAGGCGGCGGCGGGACGCCAGGATCGGTCAGGGACTCCACTGCTGAGGAGCGGGCGCGGCTGCTCGCCTCCCCGCCGCCGTCCAATCTCCAGGAGATCTATCGCAGCCAATTCGAAGACCACGACATGTCCGGGTTCCGCGACGCCGAGCATTGGTGGCAGGAGCACGTGAAGCATGTCGCGAAGTTGGACTACGGCTATGCCCAGGGCACGGCGTTCGCGCCCGGCGGGTTGGCCCTTGTTGGCGAGATGGGGCCGGAGCTGGTGAACCTGCCGCGTGGCTCGCAGGTGATTCCTAACCCGCGGTTGGGCGGTGACGTGCACGTGCATGTGAACGTGGAAGGCAGCGTGGTGGCGGAGCGCGACCTGGCCCAGCGCCTGCGGCAGGAACTGATCCGCACCAGCCGCCGCACGGTGGACCTGGGGTTCAACTAAGGCTCGGCGGTCCCGCACCCACCGCTCGGCCGGGTCCACGCCCGGACTGCCGGGACCGGTGGACATGCGCGCGCAGAACCAGTCCACCGGTCCGGCTGCCTGAGGCCAATCACACCGGCGCCGTCTCCACGCGGAGGCGGCGCTGGTGCATTAGGCTCCAACGTCCCTCGCGCTGTTGGAGAGGAGCGTTCCAATCCGAATCACCGACATTCGCCTCACGGAACTGCAGGGCCTGTTCGAGTCGCAAGGCGACTTCTGGGAAGAGCGCCTGGTACGCCCGCTGGACGTGTATTCCGAACACAAGCGGGATCCCGACCAGCACATTCCCAAGGCGCGCAATGCCGACGGCGCCCACGGCCTGTCCTGGGTCTTTGTGACGATCGAGACCGACGAAGGTGTGAGCGGCATGGCGGGGCCGATTGACGTTCCGGACGCCTTCATCATCGACACGCAGATCACGCCGTTCATCCTGGGCGCGGATCCGCTGGCCAGCGAGCGAATCTGGGATCAGCTGTACCGGTACATGATTCATGGGCGCAAGGGCTCGCCCATGTTCGCGCTGAGCGCCATCGACACGGCGCTCTGGGACCTGAAGGGGAAGTGGCTGGGCCAGCCGCTATATCGGCTGCTGGGCGGACCGGTCCAGCGCGAAATTCCGGCCTACGCCAGCGCGTTGGGCTACTCGATCGAGCCCGAGCAGGCGGCTGAACGCGCGCGGCAGTTCGTGGCCGAGGGCTACCAGGCGACCAAGTGGTTCGTGCGCTACGCCCCCGACGACGGTGAGGCGGGCGCGCGGCGCAATATTGAACTGATGCGCGTTCTGCGCGAGGCCGTGGGCGACGACGTTGACGTGATGATCGACGCCTGGAGCAGCTGGAACGTGCGCTACACGCTGGACATGGCGCGGCGCATGGCGGAGTACCGGCCATACTGGATCGAGGAACCGGTCAAGTCCGACGACATTGCCAACTACGCGCGCATCCGCGCGGCCTCGCCGGTTCCCATTTCCGGCGGCGAGCACGAGTACACGCGCTGGGGCGCCCGCGACTACATGAAGGCCGGCGCGGTGGACATCTACCAGGCCGACACCATGTGGGCCGGCGGCGTGAGCGAGATGCTGAAGATCGCCACGATCTGCTCGGTGTACGACGTGCCACTGATTCCGCATGGCGCGTCGGTTCCGGTCAACGCCCATCTCAGCGCGGCCTGGCCGCCGCCGCTGTGTCCCTACGTCGAATACCTGGTGAAGTGGAACGAGCTACGGCAGTTCTTCTTCAAGAATCCCGTCATGCCAGTCAACGGCATGATCTGTCCGCCCGACGCCCCCGGCGTCGGCGTGGAGATTGACGAATCCAGGGTGACCGCCGAGCGCGAACTGAGCTGGCGCGAGGCCTGACTAGCCGTCCTCTGGCTCAAGCGCGGATCTACCCGGAAGTCTGCCCGCGGATGACGGCGATTTCCTCGGCGCTCAAGTAGGGTGGATCGCCGACCGGCGTGTTAGCCGCGATGTCGTCGGCATTCGACAGTCCGACGATGCAGGTCGACGCTGCCTCATGGCCCAGCACGAAACGCATTGCGGTCTCGTAGGGCAATTCGTCGCGCAGGTCGGCGATGTCCTGGATGCGCTCACGCGGACCGGCGGCGTCGGCCAGGCGTTCGCGGAACATCTCAGACTGCCGCCAGTCGCTGGCCGGAAGCGCGGCCAGCTCCGCTTCGCTCAGGAGGATTAACCCGTTGGCAAACGGCGAGCGCGCGAACACACCTGTTCCATGTTCCGCGGCCAGCGGCAGCAGCTCGTCGCCCGCCCCGTCGTCCACGGCGTTGTAGGGCGTCTCCACTACCGGCGCGCCCCAGCGACGAATGGCTTCCACGGCGGTCTCGGGCTGACCGGTGCGGGCCGAGATGCCCCACCAGCGAATCTTGCCCGCGGCCTGCAGTTCCTGCAGCACCGCAAACGGCGCCTCGTGCTTGACGATGTGCAGCGGCGGGTCGTGCAGGAGATAGGCGTCGATGTATTCGGTGCGCAGGCGGCGCAGGGCCAGGTCGCAGGCGTCCCGAATCCGCTTGGGCGAGTAGTCCCGCGGCTGCTTGGCGCCCTGGATGGACTGGGCGCCATCGGTCCCGGGCAGGTAGCCGACTTTGCTGATGATGAAGGCGTCGTCGCGGCGTCCATACAGCGCCTCGCCCAGCAGGACCTCGCTGCGGCCGTTGCCATAGACCTCGGCGGTGTCGAAGGTGGTGATCCCGGCGTCAAACGCCTGCTGCACCAAGCGAACACCGTCCCAGGCGGGGAAGTCGCCCCAGGCCTGGCCGCCGATCTCCCAGCAGCCCATGCACAAGGCGCTGACACGCTCGCCGGTTGCCCCCAAGGTCCGCATTTCCATTTCCGATCTCCCTGGTTATGAATCGGTCGACTGACGTGACGTCGAAGAAGAGGCTCCAGATCCTGCGTAGCGGTTGCGAACGGCTCGCAGCCTGCCGAGGCTGGCCCCGATGCCGGACCGCGAGCATAGACAAAGCCGAAGAGCGGCGATACACCCGGCGACCTTGCCTGCAGGGAGCATTGCGTCGCGTGGCGCCGGTCGTGTGACCTAGAGTCCTAGCGGAGATCGCGGCGGAAGCGGCAGATGCAGAATCAGAACCAAAACGACGGTGCGGGCACTGGTCGCCGGTACGTCGCGTTGCTGCGCGGCATCAACGTTGGCGGCAGAAACAAGCTGCCGATGCGCGAGTTGGCTGCAATGTTTGTTGAGGCCGGGTGCGAGGACGTCCGCACGTATATCCAGAGCGGCAACGTCGTGTTCCGGGCGCCGCCAGGACTCGTCGACGGGCTACGGGCGCGGATAACCGAAGCGATCGCGGACAGCCACGGCTTCCGGATCCCGATCGTTATGCGGACGGCGTCGGACTTCGACCGGATCGTCCGCGACAACCCGTTCCTGGCCGCCGGAGCGGATCCGGCCAAGCTGCACGTCGGATTCCTGGCCGCGGCACCTGCCCCCGCGCGGCTCGTGCGGCTCGACTCGGACCGCTCGCCGCCAGACGCATTCGAAGTGCGGGACCGCGAGGTCTTCCTGCACTTTCCCGCCGGTGTGGCGCGTTCAAAGCTGGACAACGCCTACTTCGATCGCACGTTAGACACGGTGTGCACCATTCGCAACTGGCGCACGGTCTGCAGGTTGCACGAGATGGCAAGCGGCGATTGAGGGCAGGGGATCCGGGGTCGCGGCGAGATTGAGAGATGAAATCGGTGGGCCCGAGCGCCAGCACCTAAACCAGGCGCTGCTGCGCGCTCCGGCCAATTGGCTGGCGGCGCAAAGTTAGCCATTGAACAAAGCCCCGGGGGATGTGCCTGGTGGGCACATCCTCCGGGGCGGGTGCGAATGGCGCAGTCGCGCGGGGGAGGGGGAACGCGACTAGGCCGTCGAGGGGGCTTCTCCGAGCGGAAGCGTGACCTTGCCGGAATCTGCCGTAGCACCAGCCGCGTCTCGGCCGTGCCCGCGTCCCCAGCCGCGTGAACCGGACTTGCCGTGACCCTTGCAGCCGGGACCGCCGTCGGCGTCGAGCGCAGACTCGATGCGCTGGCGCATGCCGTCACGCAGTTCGTCGGCCTTATCGGAGTCGACTCGGCCGCTCTCGATTGCCGCGGTCAGGCGGGTCTCAAGAGCTTCCATCGCAGCATCGATGACCGCAGCCTGGTCGCCTTCGGCTTCCTCGATCACGTCGGCCAGGCTCTGCTCCTCGGCCAGCTTGGCGCGGATGTCCTCGACCGACACGCCCGTCTGCTCGGAGACGATGGCGATCAGACCGACGGGCTTGCCGCCCAGGCGGCCGCGGCCCTTGCCCCGCTTGCCTTCATACTCGCCGTTCAGCCAGTCGCGTACGCGCTGCTCGGCGTTGGCTTTGTAGTCATCCACCTGGTCAGACTCGAGGCGGCCGGCTTCAACCAAGGCTTCGGCTTTCTCATCGAGCCCGAGCAGCGCTGCGGTGACCACGGCTTCCAAATCGCCGCCTTCGGCCTCAATGATGTCCGCCAGAGACTCGCCGCCCTGCAAGCGGGCCCGCAGGTCTTCCTGGCTAAGTCCGGTTTGCTCTTCGATCGCGGTCGCGGCGTCGGCCTTACCGCCGCCGCGGCCAAAGCCGCCATGCGCCAGCACCGCGCTTACGGTCACGACCGTCAAGAGGGCCACCGCGGCGACTGCGGCTACCAGGGTTCGAATTCGGGGTCTCACGACGCCTCCTTTCGCAAGCGCTGGCTATTCCAAGGCCAGCACAACGTTTACGAAAGGCAGTGTTGGGGCGGCTGATGAACAGGCGATGCACGGCGAATGCGAGTTCCGTGCACTTTTCTAACGAGCTGGACGCGGCGCTATCCGTCCTCGGGTGGAGCAAAGCGGTATCCGACGCCAGGCACTGTCAGGACATACCGAGGACGGGACGGCACCGGTTCGACCCGTTTTCGCAGGTTGCGAACGTGGCTGTCGATGGAGCGCGGCAGGGTTGGCCGATCGTCGTCCACGATGCGCTCAACCAGGGCTTCGCGGGTAAACACGCGACCGGGAGAGCGCATCAAGGTCGCCAATAAGTCGAACTGCACCTTCGTCAATTGAATAGCCTCTCCGTCGCGCCGGACCTGGCGGGTGCCTGGGTCGAGCGTCATGCCGTCGACACGAAGCGGTCCATCGTCCGGGTCCGAATTGGCTGCGCGCCGAAGCAGCGCGTGAACGCGGGCCACGACCTCGCGGATGTCAAAGGGCTTGGTCACGTAGTCATCGGCCCCCAGTTGCAGTCCGACCACTTTGTCCGTGATGTCGTCGCGGGCGGTCAGCATCAGCACCGGGATTTGCGACTCGGCTCGCAACTGCCGGCAGACGTCCCAGCCATGCACGTCCGGCAACATCAGGTCCAGCACAACGGCGTTGGGCCGGCGTTGGCGCGCCAGGCGCAGCGCCTCGGCGCCGTCACTAGCCGTGACGACGCTAAATCCGTCCCGCTCCAGATAGGCGCGAACGACCCGCCGGATGTCCGGCTCGTCGTCGACGACCAGGATCAGTCCTGAACTCGGCATCTCGGGTCCGGTAGGGGCCCTCTCGCATTTTGCCGCGCGTGTGATTCTTACACGGGGTCGCGTCGGCGCTTGGAGGTGGCGACAATCGCTGTGCCACCCGGCGTGCCCACGCCAGACGACGTGCATTCCGCATGCACCTGGTGTGCATGCGCGGTCGATACCCTCACAGTTGGATGAAGGTCGGCAGCGATTCCGAGGGCGGTTGAGCGATGAGCCTGCGTGTGCGCCTCACCTTGGCGTTCGTGGCGGTCTCATTGGTGGCCGTGGGTGTCACCGCGCTGCTGATCAATCGGTCCATCGCCAGCAGCTTCCAGCGCTACGCCGCCAATGTGCGCGAGCGGCAGCAGACGGCGGTTGCGGAACAGCTCAGTCTCGCGTACGCCGCCACCGGTGCGTTTGAATTGCGGCGTTCAGGCCCTGGACGCGGATTGCCTTATGTGGTGTTGCATCCAAGCGGCACGGTCGCTGGGGGCAACGTGGGGCCGGAGGTGTCTGGCCAGCCCCCGGACTTCAGCCGCTGGCGAGCCATCCCCATCAATGTGAACGGCCAGACTGTGGCCACGGCCTACTTTGCCGACATCGGAACCCGAGGCCTGCCGCGCGAGGCGTTGGCGCAGCTCGGATTCGCCGAGGACGTATTCATGCGAGAAATCGGCGTCGCGTTGACGCTGGCCCTGCTGGCCGGCGGGGCTGCGGCAGTGGCGATGGCCGTCTATCTTGCGCGCCAGATCACGCGGCCGGTTCGCACCCTGCGCGAATCCGCCCAGGCCATCGCCGAAGGCGATTTCTCGCAGCGCACCGGTATTCAGCGAAACGATGACATCGGAGCACTGGCGCGATCATTCGATCAGATGACCGAGACGCTGGAACGCAACGAGGAGTCCCGCCGCCAACTGTTCGCGGACATTGCGCACGAGTTGCGGACTCCCCTGGCTGTGATCCGCAGCACCGTGCAGGCGCTGGGCGACGGGGTGTACAAGCCCAGCGCGGCCCACGTCGAAACCGTGATGCGCCGCGTGGACATGCTCACGCAACTGATCAATGACATTCGGGACCTGTCGCTGGCCGAGGTTGGCCAGTTGCGACTTGAACGAACAGACCTTGCCGTTGAGGCCCTGCTGGAGGCGGCTCATCAGCGCCATGCGCCGTTGGCTGCAGAGCGCGACCTTACGCTGCGCATCGAAAACGTCGCCGATGATGCGCTGCTTTGGGTCGACCGAACCCGGATCGATCAGGCTCTCGACAACCTCGTGCGCAACGCGCTGACCCACACACCCAGCAGTGGCGCCATCGCCGTCCGGGCCAGACGGACGACGGACGCCCAGGGACGCCACTGGGTCTCGCTGGAGGTCATCGACTCCGGTCCTGGCTTTGGTCCCGATGAACTGCCGCGCGTCTTCGACCGGTTCTATAGGGCGGACAGTTCGCGTAGCCGAGCCCAGGGCGGGACCGGGCTGGGCCTGGCCATCGTCCGCGGCATCGCACGAGCCCATGGGGGCGAGGCTTTCGCCCGCAACAACGTCGACGGGCCGGGCGCCACCGTGAGTCTGCGGCTTCCAATCGAGCCCACACCACCATGATTGCCCCCTGGAGTGAAGGAACCTCCGGTTGCATGGGAGATGCACGCCGCGTGCATATCGCTTGCATAGGCTTCGTACTAAGCTCCGCCGAAGACGGGAAATCTATCGAGTGAGTCCATGACGCAAAACCCGCCGGAGCAGGATCAATCGCCGTCAAGAGCTTCCCGGCTGCGCCGAATCGGGCGCGTCGTTGCGTGGCCTGCGCGGGCATTGGTCGGACTGGTGCGCCGTTTCTGGCTATGGCTCCTGCTGCTCGCGGCTATCGCCGCGTTCGTCTTCTACGTCGTGCTCCCGCGCGTGCAAGAAGAGGAAGTGGTGGTGGCGCCGCCGCAGCCGGTGGAAGCCGTACGACAGGATCTGCTGGTCACTGTGCCGGCGACCGGGACGCTGGACTTCGGAACACTGGTTCAGGTCGGATTCGAAAACGCCGGGGTGCTCACCGAACTCAAGGTGGGCCCCGGTGTCGTGGTGTCCGCCGGTGACGTTTTGGCCTTGCAGGAAGCGGACGACCTGACGCGCGACATCGACGATGCCGTTTCGGCCCTACGCCGGACCGAACTGGACCTGGCTGAGTTCCTCGAGGACCTGGAACCCGATCCGAACGTGTACGCAATTCGCCGGGCCGAACTGGACCTGGCCGAGGCCCGCGCCGCGCTTGAAGACCTGCAGATCCCGCCCGATGCGGCCAGCATTGCGTCGGCCGAAGCATCGGTGGCCTCGTCCAGCGCGCAAGTCGCCTCGGCCCGGGCGAACGTAATCTCCGCCCAGGCGCGGGTGACCTCCGCTCAGGCGCAGGTGAACACGGCCCGCGACGGCCTGGCTGATTTGCTGGCCGACGCGACGGCAACAGAAGTCGCCGAGGCTGAGAGCAGCGTGACGTCAGCCGAAGCGTCGCTGATCAGCGCGCAGGGCGCCCTGACCGATCTGTTGGCCGGAGCGACCGGGCTCGAAGTCCAGAAAGCGCGCGACAGCCTGGTGGCTGCGCAGGAGGCTGTCGCGGCCGCCCAGCGCAACCTGGAATCTGCGGTGTCAGATCACCCATCCGCTCTGACGGACGCCGAGGCCAGGCTGGCCAGCGCCCAAGCGGCCGTCATAACCGCCAGGGTGAACCTGACGGATTTGCAGGCAAAGCCGACCCCTGACGACATCCGCGATGCCGAGATCGCGCTCGAACAGGCGCGGCTGACGCATGACGACACCGTTCGCACCGGCAGCAATGCCAGCGCCGAGACCAAGGAACGCGCCGGTGTGGTCTATCACCAGGCCCAGCTTGATTATCAGAAGGCGTTGCAGCCCGCCACCCCGGAAGAGCTTGCCGAGGCTCAGGCCAACCTGACCGCCGCCGAAGCCAACCTGGCCGTCGCGCAGGCCGCCCGCGACGACTTGGCCAAAGGTCCGGACCTTGTGGAGCTCAACGAGGCTATTGCGACCGCCCAGCGCAACGAGGCGACCGCCGCGGCCGAGTTGGAGGACCTGCTGGCCGGCGCGAGCGCGACCGATCTGGCCACGCGACGCGCCAATGTCGCTTCGGCCGAGAGCGCCCTGGCCGTGGCGCGCGCCAGGCTGGCCGACCTCACGGCGGACGCCGACCCTGCCGATGTGCGCAAGGCAGAAGAAGACGTGCAGCTGGCAGAAGAGGACGTGCGCCTGGCTGAAGAAGACGTTCTCGTCGCAGAACAGAACGTCGCCTCGGCTCTTGCAGGCCTGGCTGACGCCGAGGCCAGGCTGGCCGACTTGCTGGCCGGTGCCGACGCATCCCAGTTGCGCCAGGCCGAACTGGCAATCGCCCGCGCCGAGATCGATCTGGCCGACCTGCGGGAGAATGCCGAGCCCGATCCCGATCCGCTTGGGGCCGAGCGCCTGGAACTGGCCTTGTCGGATGCCACGCGAGCCCTCGAAACCTCGCGCACGGCTCTGGCCGACGCAACGCTCATCTCGCCGACAGCCGGCGTCGTTCTCACCGTAGACGCCGACGTCGGCGAGCGGGTCTCTGCCGCGTTCCTCACGGTCGGTGTGTCCGACAGTCTGCGGGTTCGCATCAATATCGACGAAAACGACATTGGGATGCTGGAGGTCGGTCAGCCTGCCGACCTGACCTTCGCCGCCCTGGACGACCGCGAGTACTCGGGCAACGTGGCCTGGATTGCGGCCCAGGGCGAAGTCGATCAAGGTCTCGTGACCTTCCCGGTCGACATTGCGCTGGACGCGCCGGATGAGCAGCTGCGAGCCGGCCTCACGGCGGATGTCGAGATCCTGGTCGCTGAAGCGCGCAACGTGATTGTCGTGCCCAAGGCGGCTGTGCAAACAACCCCGCGGGGCGGGCTGGTCTTCGTGGCCGCCGCGGACGGATCATCGAGCCGCCGCGTGGTTCAGACGGGCCTGAGCGGCCGACTGCTCATCGAAATTGTCTCGGGTCTAGAGGCTGGCGAACTTGTCATGCCAAATGCCGCGCAGGCCCTGGCGGAAGCGCGAGCAGCCGCCCAGGCCGCTCGCGCGGCGGCTGGAGGCGCGGAGGGCCAGGGCGGCCAATTCGGCGGCCAGGCTGGCGCCGGGGCGAGCGCGGGCAGCGGGCAACAGGCTCCCGGCGGCGGGCAACCGGCGTCTGGCGGTGCACAGCCGGCCGAGGGCGGGGTTCAGCCAGCTGCCGACGGAGCAGCGCCAAACCTCCAGGGAAGCCAGGGTGGCGCGGGCAGCGGTCAATTCGGCCAGGGCGGGCCGCCTGGGGGCTTCCAGGGCCGCACGCCGCCACCCGGCGTCCAGCCCGGTCAGTTCCAGGGTCAGCGTGGCCAAGGCGGTCAGCGCGGCCAAGGCGGCCAGCGCGGCCAAGGGGCCGGCGCCGGTGGCGCTGGCGGCGGGGCCGGCGGCGGAGGTGGGGGCGGATAGCCATGGCAGCGGCCTCTGACCGCCTACCGCCGACGATCGAAGCCGTTGGCCTCACCAAGACGTACCAGATGGGCGACGTGAAGGTGGAAGCCTTGCGCGGCGTCACGTTCACTATTGAACCTGGCGAGATGGTGGCCATCATGGGACCTTCGGGCTCGGGCAAGTCCACGGCTATGAACCTGCTGGGCTGCCTGGATTCGCCAACCGTGGGCAGCTACCGGCTGGACGGCGAGGACGTGGAAGGCCTCAGCGAGGACGCGCTGGCCGACATCCGCCTTCGCAAGATCGGTTTCGTCTTCCAGTCATTCAATCTGCTCCCGCGCATGACCGCGCGCGAGCAGGTGGAATTGCCGCTCATGTATGCCGGTGCACGTAAGCGCCGTGATCGGGCATTGGAGGCGCTGGCGACTGTCGGACTGGCCGACCGGGTTGACCACACCCCCGTCGAACTCTCCGGCGGCCAGCAGCAGCGCGTGGCCATCGCCCGCGCCCTGGTCACCCGCCCGCGGCTGCTCCTGGCCGACGAACCAACCGGCAACCTGGACACCGCCTCCGCGGACGAGATCATGGATGCGATAGAGCAGTTGAACACTGAGCACGGCATCACGACCATTCTGGTGACGCATGAGATGGAAGTCGCCTTGCGCGCGCGCCGCGTAATCCGCTTTCGCGACGGTTTGGTCGAGAAGGATGAGGTGATGACATGACCGCGGCCGATGGTTTGCGTGTAGCCTTCCGCGCGTTGGCGGCCAACAAGCTACGAACCGCCCTCACCCTGCTGGGAATGGTCATCGGCGTGGCCGCCGTGATTACCCTCATGTCCATCGGCGCCGGCGTCCAGACCTCAATTGAAGAGCGCATTCGTGAGGCCGGCACGAACTTGCTGTCCGTGAGCCCTGGCGCCACGAGCAACCGGTTTGGCGGGTTTCGTACTCGCGGCGGCAGCGGTGGCGTCCGGACGCTCACTGCGCAGGACGCCGCCGCCATCGCCGAAGCCGATATCCCCGGCATCACGGCGCTCTATGCCTCCAGGTCGTTCAATGGATCGTTCGTGTCCGCTGAAGGCGCGGTTCAAGCCTCGGTCAACGGTGTCTCAGAGGTATACCCGGCCGTGCGTAATACTGAGATCGGCACAGGCTCGTTCTTTTCGGCCGACGATGTGGCACGGGCGTCGCGCGTGGTCGTCATCGGAGACACCCTGGCCACCGACCTCTTTCCCAACGGCGACGCCGTGGGTGAGACGGTACGGCTGAATACCCAGCCGTTCACCATCGTCGGCGTCCTGGCTTCCGACGGCGGGAGTTCGTTTCAAAGCAATGACGATTCGGCCTTTATTCCCTTACCCACCCTGACGAGCCGCGTGAACCCGTCCAAGACCTCAGCGGGTGACGACGTGGTCTCCTCGATCGTGGTGCAACTGGTCGATGAGAGCGACGCCACCGTGGCCGGGGTAACACAGGCCATCGAGAACCTTCTACTCAGCCGCCACGACTCGGAGGAGCAGGACTTTACGGTTGGGAGCCAGGCCGATCAGATCGAGACTATCTCGGAGATTACCGACACCATGTCGCTGTTCCTGGGTGCGGTGGCCGGCATATCGTTGCTGGTCGGCGGCATCGGCATTATGAACATCATGCTCGTCTCCGTCACCGAGCGAACCCGCGAGATCGGTATCCGCAAGGCCATCGGCGCCAAGCGGCGCGACATCATGTCGCAGTTCATGATCGAGGCCGTGGCCGTCAGCATGGGCGGCGGACTGGCTGGCGTATTGCTGGGCGTCGCGATATCTCTCGGGCTCAATGACCTCGGCGCTGGCGCCGAGCAGCCGACGGGTGGCGGCGGACCGCGCGGAAACCCATTCGCCGGCGGATTGACCACCACCATCACCCTGGAGCCCATCATCCTGGCGCTCGTCGTGTCCGTGGTGATCGGCCTGGTGTTCGGCATCTACCCGGCCTCGCGCGCCTCGCGTCTCGCGCCGATCGAAGCGCTGCGGTACGAGTAGGTTCGCGCCGCGGTCGCTAGCGCCTCCGTCGCGGCGAGGACAGCGACAGCAGCGCAATCCCGAATCCGAATCCGGCGATCTCGCCCAACACGAGCCCCGGCCAAGGCGATAGCCCTGTGATGGCCCAGTACAGCACCGCTACGACAACGGCCAGCACGGTCATTGCCAGCGTGGCCGCCAGCACTTCTTCCAGCAGCGGATCAATCCGCCGGCCCCACAGCGGCCGCCAGGGCCGGCGACCGGCGTGGATTGACGGAGATCCCGAGTGAGGCATATCCGAGTTTAGCCCGCCACTCTGTTAGTCCCCGAAACAGCGCTTTGATAGCATAAACGGGCTTCAGCATTGTCACGCGTCGGAAGGAAAAGCAGATGGCCAAGATGATCCCGCTCATTGGATCCAGTGAAGCCGGTCCCCTGGGGGCCATGCACCTGCCCAGGCTCTGGCTCAAGGTGACCCTGTCAGCCGCCGGCGCGCTGAACGAGGAATACGACGCCTGCGGCGCCGGGTTCGACCAGATGGTCCTGGACGGCCTGGGCGTCGACCGCGACGCGGCCGTGGCGTACCTGACGGACGAAAAGCCGACCTATCCGCAGTTTGAGCAGTGGGTGGTCGACCAGAATGGCGGAAGCATCGATCAGTCGGTGATCGACGCCTCCAACGCGGCCATTGCCGGTTACAACCACGGCGATGACATCGTCTCGGCCATCTCGTCGGCCGCCGGCACGAACGCGGATGGCGGCATCACAGACGCCGTGACGCTCAACGCGCTTGAGGACTGGAACGAGATTCACGGGGAAGTGACCGGCTAACGCCCGGACACAACGGAATTACGGGGCGCGGACGGCCAGGTAGGGCCCTCCGCGCCCCGCACCGCTTAAAGGGGGAATGACTGATGGCGGCTACGACACAACGGATCGGATTCGTCGGCGTCGGACGCATGGGCGCCAACATGGCCCGCCACCTGAACGACGAGGGTTTCACGGTCTCCGCGGTCTACGACGTGCAGCGTGACATCGCTGAAGCGCTGGCCGGCGAGCTTGACTGCCAGGCTCCGGATTCGCTGGCAGCGGTCACCGCGGCCTCGGACGTCGTGATCACGGTCGTGACCGACGACTCGTCAATGCGTGACGTGTTCAGCGAGAGCGGTGACAGCCTGTTGAACGACGCGGCCGGCACGACGTTCATCAACTGCGCCACCATCACGCCGCAAGTTCACGTGGACGTTGAGGCCCTGGCCGAAGCCGCCGGCGCGAACAGCCTGGAAGGTTGTATGGCCAGCAGCATCACCCAGGCGCGCGACGGCACGCTATACCTGATGTGCGGCGGCCGCGAGGACGTCTACCAGGCCGTCGAGCCAATCCTGGAAAGTCTCAGCATCTCGCGCATGTACATCGGGCCCGCCGGTACTGCTGCCCAGGTCAAGGCCCTGGTCAACATGGTCATGAACATCAACACCGCCGGGCTGGCGGAAGGTCTGGGACTTGGAGCCGCACTCGGACTCGACCTGGAAATGCTGCAAACGGTGTTCTCACAGACCGGCGCCAACTCGCGGGTGCTCGAGACCGACGGCGAAGACATGGTGAT
Source organism: Chloroflexota bacterium (assembly GCA_009839425.1). Lineage (GTDB taxonomy): Bacteria > Chloroflexota > UBA11872 > UBA11872 > UBA11872 > UBA11872. Next base: position 7,348 of record VXPS01000397.1, on the reverse strand, counting down.
CCGCGACCACGAGTGCTACTTCTCCTCGGCCCATGCCTCCAAGGACTCGGGCATCGCCCTCTCGCTGGCTGACGACGCAGGGCTCAACCTGCCGCTGGCCCGCGCCACCAAGGCGCAGTACGACCGCATGATCGAAGCCGGCAAGGGCGAGCTTGACAAGTCCGGCATCGCCGAACTGACCTTTCCCGGCCGCAACTAAGTCAACCAGCTTTCGGACGGGGCCGCTGCAGGCGGCCCCGTCTGGTTGTTAACGAGGGCCGCGCGAAGCCTCAGACCATCGCTTGGTCGGCCAGGTCCAGCGCCTCGTCCACCACCGCCAGACCCTCGCGCAGTTCCTCCAGCGTGATGGTCAACGGCGGGTTCACCATCACCCAGTTCCAGCGCGTCATCGTCGCCACGCCCCGCGCAAGCATGTACGCGAACATTTCCTTCATGACGCCGTAGTTTTCGAACGCCGGGTCGATCTGCGGCACCAGCGGCTCGCGGGTTTCGCGGTTGCGGACCAGTTCCAGCGCCGAGAACAGGCCAATGCTGCGCGCCTCGCCGATGCTCGGGTGCCGCGCCGCCATCGCCGCGTAGTCGTCCTTCAGCGTCTCACCCAACTCCGCCACCCGCTCCGGAATGCCTTCGTCGCGGTAGGCCTGGATCGTCGCCAGCGCCGCCGCGCACGCCAGCGTGTGCGCGCCGTACGTCAGCCCGGCCCACAGCGGGTTGTCCTCGAAGTGGTGCGCGATCTCATCCGTAACGACCACCGCACCCAGAGGGACCGATCCCGACGTCAGACCCTTCGAAATGGTCATGATGTCGGGCTCGACGCCCCAGTGCTCTACGGCAAACCAGCGACCAGTGCGACCGAAGCCGGTCATTACCTCGTCAGCGATCAGCAGCACGCCGTACTCGTCGCATATCTCGCGCACTCGCGGCAGATAGCCGTCCGGGGGCACCACCACCCCGTTGGCGCCGGCAATCGGCTCCACGATCACCGCCGCCACGTTGTCCGGGCCTTCAACTCGGATCACCTCGTCGATGTCGTCGGCGCACCTCATGTCGCACTGCGCCTGCGCCGAACAGAACCGACAGCGGTACTGGTAGGGATCGGCGGCCCGCACAATGCCGGGAATGCCCGGCTCGGTGGCCCAGCGCCGCGCCTCGCCGGTGAGCGAAAGCGCGCCGTACGTGGACCCGTGGTAGGAGCGGCGCCGCGCCACGATTTTCTGCCGGCCGGTGGCCAGCCGGGCGATCTTCACCGCGTGATCCGTTGCCTCGGCGCCGCCCAGGGTGAAAAAGGTCTTGCACAGCGACCCCGGCGTGATCTCCGCCAGTTCGCGTCCCAACTCACCGCGCGGCTCGGAGGCGAAGCGCGGGTTGACGTAGCAGAGCTTGTCGGCCTGCGCTTTGATGGCCTCCACCACCGCCGGGTGCTGGTGCCCAATGTTGACGTTCATTAACTGGGCGTTCAGGTCCAGGTAGCGCCGTCCGTCGTGGTCGTACAGGTACGACCCCTCGGCGCGCTCCACCGCCACCGGGCTCACCGCACCCTGCGCCGCCCAGTCGAAGAACGTGTATTCCCGATTCAGCTCAGCAATTTCGGCGGCCGTTGGTCGGGCGCTCATCGTCATGGTCATGGCGTCGGCTCCAGGAGTCGGGACGGGGGAACTTCTCGGACGTTCAGCCTACTGGAAAACCCGCATCGGTATGCCCGCAAGCTGCCCGATCCTCGGTACGTGGCACCTAATCTTGCGGCGGTGGGCTCGTGAACGACCAGACTAGCGAAGCGACCCAGCCAATGAACGTCCACCCCAGGAATAAGTTAAGCAGGAAGATCGGAAGCCTGTTGTGGTGCTCTCGGAGTACGGCGATCAACGTTGGAAGAAAGTACGAAACGATGACAATGAGCACGATGAACAGGCCGGCAAGACCTTCCATGCTCACTCCGTGCCTGCGCCGGGGAGCTCGCCAAACATCCCCGCGGTTCAATTGCGGCCTTTGGACAGTCTAGGTCAGAGTTGCCGGCGAGATTTCGTCAGGGAGATCGGGAATGAGCACAGGAGATCCGGCGCAACCCGACGACCGTCGCATGCCGCATCCCCATATAACTGCCCGGGTCGAAGTCAGCGCCGCCACGGAGCGCCTCGTCATTGTCAGCGACTTGCACGGGTATCGGGAGCCGCTCGAGGCCATCGACCGATGGCTGACACAGGTGTCGGAGCCCTTTGTCGTATTCGTCAACGGCGACATCTTCGAAGGTGGGATCGATGGCCGCTACGCCGTGGAGTGGACGATGCGCCGCGCCATGGGTCGCACTACCCGCGGCAACCACGACAGCGCGATCTTCGAGTTCCTCAGTGCCGAGCCGCCGCCAGGCGAACGCGCGCCCGGAGATACCGAACTCGGGGCTTACCTGGAAATGACGCCGGACCAACTCGCGTTCGTGCAGTCCCTGCCCGACATCCTGGATGTGCACTGGCGGGGTCACTCCCTGCGGCTCATGCACGGCCACTTCAATTTGCGCACGCCGGAGAACACCAACTGGCGACTTCGACCCGCCGAGCTGTCGAATCTCTTTGCCGATCCCGCCGTGGACCTGACCGTCATCGGCCACACCCACTACCCCTTCATCAACCAGGGCGCCGCCGGTGCGTTGGCCAACCCCGGTACAGTCGCGGCGCCGCTATTCCGCTACCGAGACCCAAGCGGACGGGAGATCGACCGGCGCGTGGACGACCCGGACCTCTCGGTCAACGACAACCGTCCCTCATTCCTCACGATCACCGAAGCGGACGGCCGTCTCAAGCCGACAATCGAACGCTTTGACTACGACCGCGAAGGACTTCTGCGCCGCCACGCGGACCGCGACGGTCTGCGTGTGCCGCTCGAAACACGCCGCGCCGGGATTATGGAGGGTCGGGCGCCCTGACCGCCGGGCTGCCGGTCGTTGACCTAGTTCCGAAACGCCGGCTTATCGGCCTGGCCCGGCCGCAGGTAGCCCCAGCGCCGAATCTTCTCCCAGCTCTCTTTCGGCGTGCCCTTCATGTATTCGGTCACCATCCAGTCGCCGTAATCGTTCACGGGGATCCGGCCCAGCACGGCTTCCAGCTCCAGGTAGAACTCCCGCGCCCGGTCGTTCTCGCCGTCGAACAGGTTGACCTGCTCGGCGGGATCGTCGGCCAGGTTGTACAGCATGTCGCGGCCGTCGCTGGTCCAGATGTATTTCCAGTCGTCGCGGTAGTAGGCCCGCTGCGCCCGGAAGAAGCGACGTAGTTCGAAAGCCCGGCCCTGGCGCGTGACGCGCTCCAGCATGTTCACGGGAAACGCGAACTCGCACAGCGCATAGCTGCGGGCGTCCCCGTCGCGAGCGCGCAACAGGCTGTGGCTGCTCTCGCCGAGCCACTCCTCCTGACGCTCCGCGCCGATCAGGTCGTAGATCGTGGCCACCACGTCGTGCGTCTGGGTCAGCGCCGACACCCGCGTGCCCGCTTCGAACGCCGCCGGATAGCGCACGATCAGTGGCACATGCGCCACGGCCTCAAACACCGTCAACTGATGGTTCCAGTACGGCGGATGTTCCTCGATCACATCCCCGTGATCCGAGGTCACCACCACCATCGTGTCGTCCAGCGTTCCAGCGTCCCGCAGGTAGTCGACAACCCGGCCAATCAGATCGTCCACATATGCCGCTTCGCCGTCCATCAGCGCGTACAGCTTGTCCCGCACGTCGTCGGGCATCCCGTCCATGCGCGAAGGATCGGCGAACCCGCCTTGCGCGCGGTTGAGTTCGCGGGCCTCATCGCGACTGACATTCGGCGCCCAACGCGAGTGCCACGGCTCGGGCGCAATGTAAGCCGTGTGCGTGTCGTTGATGTTGACGAACATGAAGAACGGTCGCTCGTCCTCTTCGTGCCCGCGCAGCCAGCTCAGCATCTGCCGCACCACCTGCGCGCCGCCCTTATCGTCGTCTGGCTTACCCAGCGGCGGCAGCACGTAGCTCCAATCCATGAAGCCGCGGTGCAACGCTGACGAGGCGCTCATGTAGGCGTTGTTCGAGATGCCCACGGTCGCGTACCCCAACTCGGTCAATTCCTCGCCGATCGTCGGATACTCCTCGCTCAGCCGTTCGTGCCGGCCGTCGGCCCCGTGAGTGCTGGCGTAGTGGCCGGTCATCATCGAGGCGTGCGACGGCAGGCACCACGGCGCGGACGTGATGTTCCGTTCGAAAACGGCGCCCTCGGCCGCCAGTTGGTCCAGGACCGGGGTCACCCCACGCGGGTCGCCGTAGGCCCCAATGTTGTGGGTCCGCTGCGAGTCCATGACGATCCACAGAATGTTCGGGCGTCTGGCCATGCGTGCGCCCTCCACTCGAGGGGAACGAACGGAAGTTTAGCGGAGCGACCGCTGACTCCCGTGCCGGCGCACGAACACGCGCGTCCAAGTCCCGGACCACGGATGCCTCGCAACCGGGCGCCGCGTGAAGCCGGGAAAGCTGTGCCTGGGCGGACAGCGTGACACACTCGCCGCGCAAGCGATTAGAGCTTCCGGGTCGGAGCAGGCGTCGTGGAATACCGAAGTCTCGGTCGTGGGGTCAAGGTCAGCCCGCTGTGTTTTGGGGTGTTGGAACTTCCGCAACGCCACGGGCCGCGAGACGTCAATTTCAAACTACGAACAGCCGCCGCGGGTCATGACCAGCTGTAGCTCGCGAGGAATCGCTGGAAGTTGCATTCCGCGAGACTTCACTATGAGCCGGCACAATTGTCGAAATGAGGGCACGACAGGCAGTTCATACGGCTCTGGCCAGGTACCCGGCACGTGCGATTAGCTCGGCGAGCGAACGTTTTGCTTCCTCTGGCAATAGGGCTGGTTGGCAGCGTCGTTCTCGCGCTTGCGCTCATCCGTAGCGCGGACACGGTTCCGGCTTGCGAGGCAGTGACGCCGGCGGCGGCGGACTTTGAGGCGGCGCCTTTTGCGTTCGATCCGGAGGAGCGCGCACGCACCTTCGTGGAGGCTATGGCGGACGACGACTATGAAACAGCCTACGGGATGTTGGCACTCGAGCAGCTGGGACGAGGCGGGCTGTGCGAGGTTGGCCTGGAGGGATTCTGGCTCGTGGTGGCGGCGAATCACCCCGACCTGATTGCCATCGAGACGTTCTCGCCGCTGGCGTACGACGCGTCCTCCGACCATCTGCGGGTCGTGCTGCGCCTAACAATGAGTGGAAACGGGCAAGCGCTAGAGTCCAGGCGCGACGCCTACACCGCAATAAACCTCACGCCTGACGGTCGGATCGGGTGGTTCAGCTACCTGTCGATTCTGACAGACCTGGGGCCGGCACCCGAGTCGCCGCCACCTCCATACGTGCCGCCGGAAGCTTTCGACGAGTTCCGGGTGACGTTTGGCAAGGCTCCCTGGGAGCTTGCCGGCACGCTGACCATGCCGAAGGGGCAAGGACCGTTTCCGGCCGTGGTGATCATCGGCCCAGGCGGTGGCTTTGCGGGGGAGAGTCCGAACCGCTGGGATCGGGATATGGCCCAGGGACTCGCCACGCATGGGGTGGCCTCCCTGCGTTTCGCCGAGCGGTCCGTAACCCACGCGCTGTCGGCCGCGCGACAACCAATGTTCACTCTCGCGGAGGAGTACGTGGATGACGCGCTGGCGGCAATCGGGCGGCTGCGGCTGACGCCTCGTGTCGATCCAGCCCGCGTCTATCTGCTCGGGATCAGCGTCGCTAGCTTCGCGATGCCGAGCGTCGCCAGCCTGGATCCCGATCTGGCGGGTCTGGTGCTTATTTCGCCTTCCAGCGGCTACGTCTGGGACTCCGCATGGCGCATGCAACAGGAGCACGCCAAGGTCGACAGGACAGTCTCGGAGAGCGAGCAACACAGCATTGAGGTACTGAAAGCACGTGCCGCCGCAATCGAAGCTGCCGCCAAAGAAGACGGTGATCCGAAGGAACTCGGTGTCCGGATCGCCTACCACCTCGACCTGGCTTCATATCGACCGGAAAACGTAGCGCGCTATCTGCCGATTCCCATGTTCGTGATAATTGGCGACAGGGTCGGGGTATCGCCTATTGAGGACCACGAAGCGTGGCTCTCGAGCTTGCGCCGGCGGGGGGATGCCGCGTTTCGCGCGTACAAGGGTCATGTCCATGGCCTGTTCGACGTTACGAAGCTAAGACCTCCCGCGCTCCGTTCCGTGGGTCATGTCGACGAAGAGGTGATGATTGACATTGCGGCATGGATCGATGGCGACTGGCCCGAGTTGTCCTGCGACGAGGTTGAGCACTGGTATGCCGGGTGCCACGGCGGATAGCAACGATCAACTTGGCGGGTCCGATGGGCGTGTCGGACGCAGGGCCGACGTGCCAGAAGCCTATGGGACTCGTCGGGGACTGCGGTCGGATGCAGTTAAGAGTCGCGGCAGGTCGCCAAACGAATCAAGTCGACGGAAGCGTGCGCCAGACAACCCCAGGACGATCTAAAGGAAGCGATCGCTCAACCGCATTGTTCAAGGAGCAGGATCTTTGGATGGCTTAGGCGGTCCCTGGCTGCGTTGGAGCGGCGAACGTGACACACTCGCCTCGGTGGTCGCAGCGTCCAGGAGCACGGAGCGAGCGCAGTGAATTACCGAAATCTGGGTCGTACCGGAGTGAAGGTCAGCCCGCTGTGCCTCGGTTGCTGGAATTTCGGGAACGCCACCAGCCGAGAGGAATCGCTGGCGATCATCGATCACGCGTTGGACGCCGGAGTCAACTTCATCGACACGGCCAATATGTACGGTCGCGGGACGAGCGAGACGATCGTGGGCGAAGCGCTGCGGGAGCCGAGCCGGCGGCAGCAGTCGGTGCTGGCGACGAAGGTCCACTTTGCGATGGACGACGAGGACCCCAATGCGCAGGGCAACAGCCGCCGCCACATCCTGGAGCAGTGCGAGGCGTCGCTGCGGCGCTTGCAGACCGACTACATCGACCTGTACCAGATCCACCGCCCGTCGCCGGACACTCCGCCCGACGAGACGCTGCGTGCGCTGGACGACCTGGTTCGCAGCGGCAAAGTGCGCTACATCGGCACGAGCACGTGGCCGGCGTGGCAGGTGGTGGAATCGCTGTGGGTGGCCGAGAAACTGAGTCTCAACCGGCCGATCTGTGAGCAGCCGCCCTATCACCTGCTGGATCGCCGCATCGAGCGTGAATTGGTGCCGATGGCACAGACGTATGGCATCGGCATCATTCCGTGGGCGCCGCTGGCCAGCGGGTTTCTGTCGGGGATCTACCACCGAAACACGGCCGCACCCCCCCGCCCACCGGTCGAGAAGCTGTGTAGAATAAACATCTCCGAGCCCCCGAGACGTAGAT
>VXPS01000335.1 GCA_009839425.1 Chloroflexota bacterium | reverse complement strand
CCCGGTATTCCACCGCTTTTTTGCGGGGGCGCCCGTACTTTTTTTGTGGGGGGCGCGCCCCCGCGCCCGGCCCGCCCGGCGCGGGGCGGGGGGGGGGCCCGGGGCTTCACAGCCAAACTACGTCCTGCAGGCTGCACGAGCGGCGTTAGAGCGGCTCGTTGAGCAGTTCGTCGATTCCTGGCGTGATCCGGTCCATGGCTTCCTGGACCGTCTCCTCCCCGAGAATCACGCCGTCCACCGCCGGCAGCACGAAGTCGTTATTGATCTCGTCGTAGCGCACGGGGTGGAAGAACACCCGGGCGTAGCGCTCGACGGCCGCGCGGTGGACCGCCGGGTCTTCCCATGGCGCCAGGGAATTGAGCCACACGGCCAGATCCTCGTGCGACTTCCGCGTCGGCGCCGTGAACCCGACCTTGTACATCTCGACGATGCCTTCGGTCGTCATGTACTTCAGCAGGTCCCAGGCCTCCTCGGGGTTGTTGCTGGCTCCGTGGATGCCGTAGGCGTTGGTGGCGTCGCGGTTGGTGTTGGTGCCGTTGGGCATCATGTATGGCGGCACGATACCGGCGTTGATGTCATCCGGAACCTTGGTGGTGGTCCATTTGGCGCCCCAATAGGTCCGCAGGTTGCCGCTGAGGAACATGCCCTCGGCGCCGCCCGGGAACGCCCGCGAGAAGTCACGCGAGGGGACCAGCTCATCTTTGATCAGGCGAGTGATGTACTCGAAGGCTTCCACCGAGCCCTGCTCGTTCAGGTGCGTGGCGGTGGCGTCCTCGTTCCAGACGCTGCCGTCAAATCCCCACACCCAGAGGTAGTAGATCTTGAGAGCTGCCGGAATCTCGCGGCCGCCCCACGTCTGGTTCTCGCCCTCGCCAGCGACGCCACGTTCCAGGATGTCGGTGTGAACGTCGATCGTCCACTTGCCTTCCTTGTCCATTTCCCACAGGTCGCCGATGCCGAGCTCGGCAAGCGCGTCCCGGTTGTAGATCAGCAGAATCGGCGCGTGCTGCATGGGGATGGCGTAGAACTTGCCGTCAAGGTATTGGTGCTGGAGCAGCAAGCCTTCGTAAAAGTCGCCGAGCGGAAACTCGCCGTCGTTGTTCCAGAAGTCATCCAACGGCTGCACCGCCCCGCGGGCCGCAAGCACGGAGTTTGTCTGCGGATGGACGTACACAATGTCCATGCTCTCGCCGCCGGCCAGCGCCGTCAGGTACTTGGTGACCGCGTCCGGGTGAGGCACGCCGTTGGCCTTCAGCGTGACGTGGGGGTTTTGGGCCGTATAGGCAGATGAGATATTGTCCCAGGCCGGCTTGGTGTACTCGATCTGGTTATACCAGGCAACCAACGTAACCGGCGGCCGCTGCGGAGCGACCTCGACAGTCACGATCTTTTGCACTTCGACCGGCACTTCCTTCTGGACTTCGACCGCCACTTGCTGCGTAACAATCTTTTCAACTACTTTTGTCACCGGAACCTGCTGAGTTACGACTTTCTCGACGATCTGAGTAACAACGCGGTCAACCGGAACCTCAACGATCTGCGTTTCGCCACAGGCTGCCAGCGCCATGGCGGCACCCGTGCCGAGCGCCCCGGCGCCAGCCAGTTTCAGAAGCGAGCGCCTGCTTACGTGTTTCTGTCGGTCCATTGCTTCCTCCCTGCGCAACTGAGCCGCACGAAACCGATGATTCCGGGACGAATTATCCCTACTCGAATCCTTCATCGGGACTGTTATTTATCACTCAGCAATACTCGGTGTCAAATCTGCGCCTCCTACCGGATGAATACATACGGAATCGGACGCTTGGGCGGACCACTCTAGGATTGGGACTAGAGCCTGGAGTGGGCCGAGACTATGAAGGACCTGCCAATGCTCCTGCGTCTGTTGCGATTTCTCGTTCTGGCCGCCACGGTTGCGTCCGGCCTGGTGCTGGTTGTGAAGCCGGAGAGCGTCAGCGGGTTTACCGGGCTGGCTCCGGATGCGGCGCGCGGTATCACCGAGATCCGAGCCGCGATGGGCGGGGTATTTATTGCGCTGGGCGTGGCGCCGCTCTTTCTTCGAAGGCCGGCGGAACGCGTGCTCGGTCTTGTTTACCTGGCCATCGCGGCCGTGCGAGCGCCCTTCATGTTTGCGGACGGATCCGCCGCCGAGCAGTCCAACTGGATCAGCCTGGCCTTTGAAGTGGCCGCCGCCGGGATCCTGCTGGCCGGGCGTTCGCGTGACCAGGTGGACCAAGGCTGAGCCCGTGACGCCCCACAACCGCGGCCGAATTCACCGGCGGCGTCCCGGACCGAACCGATGACCGTGATCTGGCTGCTGCTGGTGGCGGCGGCGGTCATTGCCGGGAGCATGACCCTGGTCTGGCTGCTCAGCCTGGCGCTGCGCAACGCGGGAATCGTTGACGTGTTTTGGGGGCTGGGATTCACCCTCCTTGCCGGACTCGGGGTCTGGCTGGGTTCGGGCGACCCCGGGCGAAGCGCGCTGACGCTGGCGCTGGTGGCGGTCTGGGGCGTGCGACTGGCTGCACACATCGGCTGGCGCAATCGGGGCAAGCCGGAGGACTTTCGATACCAGGAGTTCCGGCGGAATGCCGGTTCCGCGTTCTGGTGGCGCAGCTACTTCACCGTTTTCATGCTGCAAGGTGGCGTGATGTGGGTCGTGGCACTGCCGCTGATGGTGGCGTTGAGCTCACCGCAACCGCCCGCTGTGGGCGCCTGGGACGTGCTTGCTCTGGTGCTCTGGGTCACGGGCTTCGCCTTTGAAGCCGGGGGCGATCTGCAACTGGCGCGATTCAAGTCCAACCCGGCCAACCGCGGCCGGGTCCTCTCCAGCGGATTCTGGGGACTGACGCGCCACCCCAATTACTTCGGCGACGCAGTGATCTGGTGGGGCTTCGGCTGCCTGGGGCTGGCTGTGGGGGCCTGGTGGGCGCTGGTCAGCCCGATCGTCATGACGTTCCTGCTCTGGCGCGTCTCGGGAGTGGCGATGCTGGAGCGCACGATGGTTGACACCAAGCCCGGCTACCGCGAGTACCTGGAATCGACGCCGGCGTTCCTGCCGCGCATCCCGGGGCTGCGCCGTCGTGGCTGACGACCAAGCCTGGTTCGAACGGCTGGCGGCCGGCGGGATGGTGCCCGACGGACTGCTACGTCGGGGCGTGCGGATCGCCCTGCGCCGCCGGCTGCGAGCGCTCGAACGGGCTGACTCGCCGGATCGGCCGCCAGGGCTACGCGACGGTCCCGTCGCGGTTGAGACCGAGGCCGCCAACCGGCAGCACTACGAGGTGCCAACGGCGTTCTTTCGCCTGGTCCTTGGTCCGCGGCTCAAGTACAGCAGCGGGTACTGGCCAAATGGCAATTCGACGCTGGCCCAGGCCGAGGACGCGATGCTGGAGCTGACGGCGCGGCGTGCGCAGCTGGCCGACGGCCAGCGGGTGCTGGACCTTGGAAGTGGCTGGGGCGCGTTGTCCCTCTGGGCGGCCGAACGCTATCCGTCGGCGAGCTTCACGGCAATGAGCAACTCGCGCACGCAGCGCGACTTCATATCGGCTCAGGCCGCCGAGCTTGGCCTGTCTAATGTGCAGGTCGCTGCCGGGAACGCGGCGGCCCTGGAGCTGCCGGGTCGGTTCGACCGAATCGTCAGCGTTGAGATGCTTGAGCACGTGCGCAACCACCAGCCGCTGCTGGCGCAACTCTGCAACGCGTTGGCGCCCGGCGGGCGAATCTTCGTGCATGTGTTCAGCCACCACCGATACGCCTACACCTTTGAACCTGAGGACGGCTGGATGGCTCGCTGGTTCTTCAGCGGCGGCACCATGCCGAATCTGCGCCTCTTTGATGACCGCGTGCCGGCCGTGCGCACGATCGACCGCCAGGTGGTCAACGGCAGCCACTATGCGCGGACGTTGCGGTCCTGGCTGGGAAACCTCGACCGGCATCGTGAGGCCGTTCGTGACGTACTCCGCGGGGTTTACGGCGACGGCCGGGCCGCTCTCTGGATCGCGCGCTGGCGTCTGTTCTTCATCGCTTGCGAGGAGTTGTTTGCCTATCGCGGCGGTCGCGAGTGGGTGGTGGCACATCACCTGCTCGAACCCGCCAGGCCGACGTAGGGGGGCGCCATGCACATCGCCGTCATCGGAGCCGGCGTTTCAGGGCTGGTTGCCGCGCGTGAGTTGGCATCGCATCACCAGGTCACGATTCTCGAAGCCGGCAGCGCGCCCGGCGGCCACGCGCATACCGTGGACGTGGCGTGCGGTTCACGAACCTACGCCGTGGACACCGGTTTCGTGGTCTTCAATCACCGCACCTACCCGGAGTTGCGCCGCATTCTGGGCGAGTTGCGGGTTCCTACCCAGCCATCGGACATGAGCTTCTCAGTTCGCTGTGACCGGAGCGGGGTTGAGTACAGCGGCGCGTCGCTGAATGCCATATTTGCGCAGCGTCGAAACCTGGTACGTCCGGCGTTTCTGCGTCTGCTGCTCGATTACCTGCGCTTCAACCGCCTGGCGACCGGGCTGATCGGGCCGGGCGAGCGACGAACGCTGGGCGAGTATCTGAACGACGCGGGTTTCTCGCGCGTGTTCCGGGACCTCTACCTGGTGCCGATGGGCTCGGCGGTCTGGTCGGCCGATCCCTCGAAGTTCAGCGGCATCCCCGTTCGCACGTTTGCGCGCTTCTTCTACAACCATGGGCTGCTGGGAATCTGGGGAAAGCCTCGATGGCTCTCAATCGTTGGGGGCGCGCGACGGTACGTGGAAGCGCTGATTCAGCCGTTTCGGGACCGGATTCGGGTTCGAGCGCCTGTGGTGGGGGTGCGACGGTCAGGCGATCACGTCACGGTCGCGGTTGCCGGGGCCGGCGAAGCGCGGTTCGATCACGTGCTGTTCGCGACCCACAGTGACCAGGCGCTTGGCGCGCTGCAGGATCCCAGCTTTCAGGAACGCGATGTGCTGGGCGCTATCGAATACCAGCCGAACGACGTAGCGCTGCACACCGACACCGACGTCCTCCCGCACCGACGACGTGCGTGGGCTTCATGGAACTACCGCATCCCGAGGGGCCGCGCGGACGGCGTGCCCGCCACATACATCATGAATCGACTGCAGCGCCTGGACGCGCCCCAGACGTACTGCGTCACGCTGAATCAGACTGACTGCATTGACGACGAGTCCGTCATCAAGCGTCTGAGGTATCACCATCCCATCTTTAACCAGGCCGCCATCGACGCACAGGATCGCTGGGGCGAAATCAACGGTGCGCGCCGAACCTGGTATGCGGGTGCCTACTGGCGCTACGGCTTCCACGAGGACGGGGTGATTAGCGGACTGCGCGCGGCGCGTTCGCTGCTCGCCAGCACATGAGCGGCACGAGTGCCCTGTATACGGGATTCGTCACGCACCACCGACGCGAGCCGGCGTCCCACGGATTTCGATTCGATCTGTTCATGGTCTATCTGGACCTGGCGGAGTTGCCAGGGCTATTTGACGGGCGACTGTTCTGGTCGGCGCGGCGTCCGGCGCTGGCTTGGTTTCGGCGCGGAGATCACTTCGGCGATCCGGACATGTCGTTGGACGAGGCGGTACGTACACGCGTGGCGGAAGTGACGGGCCGTCGGCCCGAAGGACCGATTCGCCTGCTGACACACCTGCGGTATTTCGGCTACGTGATGAACCCCATTAGCGTGTACTACTGCTTCACGCCCGATGAGTCCCGCGTGCAGGCGCTGGTGGTTGAGGTGACCAATACCCCCTGGGGCGAGCGGCACGTCTACGTGGTCGAGCCTGAGCCGGACGCCAATGGTGAGCGGCTCAGGGCCGGATTCGTGAAGGCGCTGCACGTATCGCCATTTATGCACATGGATCAGAGCTATCGGTTGACGGCCACCGTTCCGGGCGAGCAGCTGGGCGTGGGGATCGAGGTGGCACGCGGCGGAGCGCCGCTATTCGAGGCCAGCCTGATGCTGCGCCGGAGGGCTTTCAGCGCAAGGAACCTGGCAATTGCCCTGGCGCGACATCCCTTGCTGACTTCCCGCGTTACCACGGCCATCTACTGGCACGCGCTGCGACTGTGGCTGAAGCGCGTGCCGTTCGTCCCGCATCCGGGGCACTAGCTCGGGCGGAGCTACCGGTGCGGTTCGTATGCTGGCGCGCCGCGTCCCAGCCGCTCTCGGTGACAGCCCCGCCATGACGACCCGCTACGAACCAAACTGGCACTCGCTACGCCGGCACCAGACGCCCCGCTGGTTCACCGACGCCAAGTTCGGCATCTACACCCACTGGGGCATTTACTGCGTGCCGGCGTGGGGTCCCAATGCCACGTGGTATCCGTACCGGATGTATCGCGAGGGCGAGCCGCACTACGCGCATCACGTGAAGACCTACGGGCACCCCTCGGAGTTCGGGTACAAGGACTTCATTCCCGACTTCAACGGCGCCAAGTTCGACGCCGACGCATGGGCCGATCTGTTTCGGCGGGCCGGGGCGCAGTTCGCCGGGCCAGTGGCCGAGCATCACGACGGCTTTGCGCTCTGGGACAGTGTGCATACGGAATGGAATGCGGCGCGCATGGGGCCGAAGCGCGACGTAGTCGGCGAGTTGGCGGAGGCCGTTCGGCGACAGGGCATGCGCTACATGGTGGCCATGCACCACGCCGAGAATTGGTGGTTCTTCCCGCACTGGCGGACAGATTTCGACACGTCCGACCCGCGCTACGCCGGCCTGTACGGCGAGCCGCACAACCTGGACTTCCCACTGCGGGACGTGGAGTGGGACGAGCAGGACAAGCCGAGCAAGGCGTTCCTCGACACCTGGAAAGCCAAGCTGGTTGAGGTGGTGGACAAGTACGAGCCGGATTACATCTGGTTCGACTTCGGCCTGAAGGCCGTGCACGAGCAGTACAAGCAGGACTTCTTGGCCTACTACTACAACAAGGAAGCCGAATGGGGCCGCGGGGTGGTAGTGACCTACAAGTGGGACAACCTGCCGCCTGGCGTAGGGGTGCTGGACATCGAGCTGGGCAAGATGCCCGATCAGGCCTACCACGAGTGGATTACCGACACCACGGTGGACGACGGCTCGGGTTGGGGCTACCTGCGGGAGACCACGTACAAGTCGGCCACCGAGCTTGTGCAGTACCTGGTGGACAACGTCAGCAAGAACGGGCTGATGCTGCTGAACGTGGGGCCGAAGCCCGACGGGACGATTCCGGACGAGGCGGTGTCGGCGCTGGAGGGCATCGGGGACTGGCTGCACGTAAACGGCGAGGCGATCTACGGAACCACGCCCTGGTGGACCTACGGCGAGGGCCCGACCAAGATGTCGGTCTCAGGCGCCTTCAGCGACACCAAGGAGAAGCTGGCCTACCGGGGCAGCGACATCCGGTTCACGGTGAAGGGGAATGTGCTCTATGCGATCTGCCTGGACTGGCCGGCACCGACCTTCACGATCGAGTCGCTCAAGACGCTGTACCCGGGCGAGGTTCGCTCAGTGGAGTTGCTGGGTAACGACGGCGAGTTGGCGTGGCGCATGACGTCCGAGGGGCTGGAAATCGAACGGCCGGAGCGTCGGCCGTGTGACAGTGCGTATGCCTTCAAAATCACGCGCAACACGAGCATGTAGCTGCCGGCGCTCGGAATCGGCGTCACTCCCGGTCATGGAGCCAGCGCCAGGCCCAGCGGACTTTGGCGTCGCGGTGGGTCGAGGTGCTGGAGTGGTCGAGGAAGGGGTAAACGTCGATCTCGCGCGGTTCGCAGGTCAGCCGGTTGCACGCGCCAAAGACGGTGGACGGTGGGCAGATGTCGTCCCATAGGCCAACGCTGACCAGGGTGGGGCAGCGAATGCGGGGCGCCAGGTTGACCACGTCGAAGTAGCTGAGGGTGCGGAAGGCTTCGTCGTAGCGGTCGGGATAGGCGCGGCAGAAGGCGCCGATTTCGCCGTAGATGGTCTGCACCAGGCCGGCCGGTCCGGCGATCTGGGCGGCGCGGGGAAAGTCGCAGAGGTAGGGGACTTCGGCCATGGCCAGCGCGACGCTGGGCTCAAGCGCGGCCGTGGCAAGGGTGAGGCCGCCGCCCTGGCTGATCCCGGTGCAGCCGACGCGGTCGGCGCGCACGCGGGGATGTGACTGCACAAAGCGAACGGCTCGCACGCAGTCCACGTAGACCCGGCGGTAGTAGTAGGTGTCGGGCGACTGGATGCCCTGGGTCATCCAGCCGAGGGCATGGCCGCGGGGATCGGCGTCGGGGTCGGTGCTGAAGCCGGTCTGGCCGCGGATGTCGATCGCGAAGACAACGAATCCCTGGAGCGCCCAGGCGGCGGCGTCGAAGACGGCGGCGCGGTTGCCGGTGTAGCCGTGGAAGATCACGATGCCGGGAAGTTCGGCGTCGCCTTCGGGGACCAGCAGCGTGCCGGCCACGCGGCCCTGGCCGTAGCCGGCGATGGTCACATCCTCGACAGTGAGACCTTCGACCGGGTAGTCGACCGGCGTGATGTCTTCGTCGTACGGGTGCTGCTGCTCAGCCAGAGTTTGGGTCCAGAAGTCGTCCAGGTCGTCCGGCGCGGTTGCCGGAGGGACGTACGTGCGGAGCTGTTCGATCGGCCAGTCAATGCTTGGCATCAGACTTCATCCCCTATCCGTGGGCGGCTTCGTGTTGGGCGATCAGTTGCTCGGGGGTGATGCGGGCGATGACCTCGCCGATGAGGTCCAGCGCCGCGGCCTCGGCCCTGGGGAAGCGGACGCAGGACTTGCCCATGTTGAGCCGCTTGCCGGTCTGCTTGTAGGCGTCGACGAACCACTCGGTCAAGTCGGGGTCGGCGTAGAGGCCGTGCAGGTAGACCGAAATGTGGCGTTTCTGAGCCGCCAGCGCGGCCACGCCCAGGGCCTGCCCGTTGTAGGTGTCGGGAAACCGCTCGAGCGGGATGGCGTAGCCGATCATCCCGTACTGCATGCACTCCTCGAAGCCGTCCGGCAGGTTGGCCAGGATGACCTCGCGGACCTGCTGAATGTCGTCCCGCCGATTCTCGGGGAGCTCGGCCAGGTACTCCCCGACCGTGGCTGCTTTGCTGGACACCATGGGCGTATTCCTTCCTGGCTAGATGCCGATGGCCATGCCGGTGGTGAGGGCGCCGTCGACGTAGAGGGTTTCGCCGTTGACGTAGGAGGCGTCGTCGGAGGCGAGGTAGACGACGGCCGCGGCGATTTCGGAGGGCTGGCCCACGCGGCCGGCGGGGATGGTGGTGCCGATGGTGGAGGCATTGAGGTTCTGGTCGGCGTAGCGGTCGACCTGGATGGCGCCGGGGGCGATGACGTTGCAGGTGACGCCGTGGGGGGCCAGCGCCAACGCCAGGGCGCGGGTGAAGCCGTTGATGCCGCCCTTGGTCCCGGCGTAGACGACGTTCTGGACGAGATGCACGTAGCCGTGGACGGAGCTGATGTTGATGATGCGGCCGGAGCCGCGCTGGACCATGTGGCGGCCGGCTTCCTGGCTGGCGACGATCATGGCGATGAGGTTGATGTTGAAGATATCCAGCCAGTTCTGGGTGTTGCCTTCCAGAAAGTCCTCACTGAGGGTCCAGCCGGCGTTGTTGACGAGGATGTCGAGCTGGCCGTAGCGGTCGAGCGCGCCGGTGACGACGCCGCGGGCGGTGTCGGGGTCGCGGAAGTCGGCCTGGATGATTTCGATTTCGGCGCCGTCGGCCCGCAACTCGTCGCGTAGCTCCTGGGCCCCGGCGATGTTGGCGGAGGCGGAGACCATGAGGCGGCAACCTTCGGCCGCCAGCCGCTTGGCAATGCCCTTGCCGATGCCGGTGCCGCCGCCGGTGACGACGGCGACGCGTCCCTGGAGGTCTGCCATGGTTTTGCTCGCTTGAAGTGGGGGTGGTGAATTGGGGGCATTCTGGCATTGAGCGGGAGTGGCGCGACTGGTCTGCAGCGTGTGACAAGCTTCAGGAAGTCAGATGGCGACCGAGGCCGATGCCGCCTGAGCGGGAAGTGGGGTGCCGAATGATTCGAGCGGGGGCTCGGCTCGTGCGGTGCGGGGTTCTGATAGCGGCGTTGCTGCTTGTGGCGTGCGGGGAGTCGGCCAGCAGGACGCCGGCGGCCGATGGCCGTGACGACGGTGTGTATGCCGAACGGCGTTCGAAGCTCATGGCCGAAATCCGGGCGTCGGAGCGTGGGATTTCGGAGCCGGTGCTGGCGGCGGTGGAGCGGGTGGACCGGCACCGGTTCGTGCGGCCGGAGAATGTGAACGAGGCGTATGAGAACCGGCCGTTGCCGATTGGCGAGGGGCAGACGATCTCGCAGCCGCTGATCGTGGCGATGATGACGGAGGCCCTGGGGATTTCGCCGGGGGACCGGGTGCTGGAGATCGGGACCGGGTCCGGTTACCAGGCGGCGGTGCTGGCGGAGATGGGGGCCAAGGTCTACAGCGTGGAGATTATTCCGGCGCTGGCCGCGTGGTCGGAGGAGAACCTGCGAGACGCGGGTTACGAGGGGATTGAGCAGCGTACGGACGATGGCTATTTCGGCTGGGAGAACGAAGCGCCGTTCGACGGGATTATCGTGACGGCGGCGCCGGACCACGTGCCGCAGCCGCTGATCCGGCAGCTCAAGGAGGGCGGTCGGATGATCGTGCCGGTGGGGCCGCCGGGGTTTTACCAGACGCTCTGGCAGATCGAGCAGACGGCGGATGGGGTGGTGGCCGAGAACCTGGGGCTGGTGCGGTTCGTGCCGCTTACGGGGGAGATGTCGGCGGAGGATCCCTAGCGCGCCAGATCGGCGCGGCGACGGCGTAGGCGAGGGCGGCGCCGAGCAGGGTCCAGGCAAAGCCGATGGACACGATGAGGATGGTGGCGACGAAGGCGGCGGCCACGGAGGCGGTGCCGTTGACGGCCCAGGCCCAGGAGATGGCCGAGCGGTCATTGGCCAGCGCGCGGACGGCGGCGGGCATGACGGTTCCGAGGGCCAGGGACGGCGAGGCCGCGAGGACAGCCGCGGCGAGGCGAACGGCCAGGGGCGCACCCAGGGCCAACGGCGCCGCCAGGAGCAGCCCGCCCATGAGGAACACGCTCATTGCGGCCGAAAGTGCGGCCGTCCGCGGGTGAGGCCGCCACCAGCGCGAGGTCAGGCTGCCGAGACCGGCCCAGGCGAGCATGGCGGCGATGCCGGTGGCGAAGGCGACGGTGGGGGCGTCGAGCACGAGGATGAGGCGTTGCAGCAGGGCGATCTGGGTGGCGGTGAAGGCGACGCCGGCGGCGGCGACGAAGGCGAGACGGCGGACTCCAACACGGGTTGCACCGCGTCGGCGTTGGCCCATGAGCGGCGCGATCATTGTGAGGACGGCCGCGCCGGTGGCAGCCGCCGCCAGCGGGACAAGGACCAGGAATCCGGCTCCGCCGAAGGGTTGCCAGGTGCGCCCGGTGGTGGACAGGACTTCGCGCCACTGGATCCAGTCGAAGTAGTGGAAGAAGTAGGGGCGGTCGTCGGTGACGGGCGTCCAGGTTGGCGGGGTCGATTCGCCGCGGACTACGGCCCGGAAGGCTTGATAGAGCCCGGTGTCGGGCAAGCGATTGAAGCGGTTGGAATCGGATTCGTCGAGATTTGCGTGAAACACCCAGTCGAAGCCGTCGCGATGGAGGTTGTTCGCCAGGGCCTGGCGTTCCCCGGGTGTGAAGGGAGTTGGGGAGGCGACCATGGTGACGACTTCGAGAGAACGCCAGGCCAGGATGTGCGGGGCGGGGTCGGTAATGCCGGATTGGCGGATCGCAGCGAGCAGGGATGCCCACATACGGACGGACTCGGACGGGGTGGCCTGCAGCCAGCGGATGACGACGAGGCGGCCGGTGGGCGCGAGGGCGCGCCAGCCGTCGGCGAGGGCGTCGCTGGTAAGGGCGTAGGTCTCCTTAAGGCCGAAGGTTCCGGCGGCGACGCCCTGGAAGGATTCGCGGAGCGGCCAGACCACGAGGTCGTAGCCGGTGGCGGACCGCAATGCTGAGCGGACGCCTTGATCGAGGATACGGACGCGATGGTCGTTCAGGACCGTGTCGCGGCCTGCGGACTGCCAAGCGTTGCGCAGCGCGGCGTCGGGCTGGACGAGGTCAATTTCGTAAATGCCGGCGCGGAGCAGGACGGCGGCGTCGAACGCGCCGATTGAATCGAGCAGCAAGGCCGACGCGACGGGCCGCAGGGTGACGGCGTGAGCGAGCGGGACGTGGTCGAGGGCTTCGGTTGGTGAGACGTCAAGCGCCGCCGCGTTGCCGCCGTCGACTGTTACGCCGATTTGGGGCCTGGGTACGGAACCCTGGTAGTTCAGGCTGAGACCGGTGGCGGTGCGGAAGCCGGCGTTCTGGAGGATGTCCACGCGCGAATTGGAGGAAAGTTTCGTGTCGAGGCGGTGGGCATCGGGACGTTGGAGCGCCTGGGCGAGCTGCGAGTGGACGGACACGCGCGGTCCTGCCGGGGCAATGACGAACGCTGTGCCAAACAGGGCGATTGCGAGGAGGCTAGCCCCGATGGCCGGGAGCCGGGGCGCGGCGATCAGCGGCGCGGCCATGGCCAGCGCGGCCGCGAGAAGGATCGTGGCGGCCGATCCAAAGAGGCCAAGGAGCGGCACGGCCAGGGCGGCGCCGGCGGCCGATCCGGCAAGGCTGGCGCCGTAGGTCGTGCCCGCACCGGACGGGCTGTGGCGCAGCGCGGCGACGACCGCTACGCCGGCGCAGGTGAACGGGACGGCGGCCACGATGAAGAAGAGCGCGAGCCATGCGAGTTGGCTGGCGTCCGCGCCGATCCGATAGGTGTCCAGGGGGATACGGTCGGCCGTGACGTAGGCGCCGAGGGCGGTGAGGGCGAAGAGCGCGCCGGCCCAGCCGATTGCCGCCTGCGGCGTGGCGCGGGCTACGCGCGCGGAAGTTGCCGTGAGGGTCCCGGCCGCGCCGATGCCGAGAAGGGCCATGGCGATGGCGACGAATGCGAAGTGGTGGCCCTGCGCGATGGCGTAGACGCGGGTGAGGGCGATCTCGAACAGCAAGCTAGCCGCCGAGACCAGGACCAGACCGCCGACGAGCCTGTAGGTCACTGAATCACGACCGTCGCGATGCGCCGCTCGGTAGATCGTCACACGCGAGGCGGCTTTTGCCTGCGGATGGTCAGCCGGCGCGAGCCGTCTCATTGGGCACGAGCAGTGCCCGCCTCACCCTCGCTGGCTGGCGCTAGCCGCCTCCGTCACCGGACCTGAGTTCGATGCGGTGTTCGCCGGGCGATAGCCGGACGCTAACGGTATCTGGGGTTCGTTGCACGCCGGCGTCAGAGTTCTGCAGGTCGTGGGTCCGGTCGTTGACGACGAGCGTCTGCGGCCGTTTCGCGTCCCGATCCAGCCTGACGTCGGCTTCCACTCCGTCGGGGAGTTCGGCGGTGAGCGCCAGGCCGGTGCCGGTGCGTTCCCAGGACACTCTCAAGTCGCCGTGGGGCGTGGGGACCACACCGTGGGCACAGTCCAGCACGCCGGGGTGCGGGCGAATCCGGCAGGTCTGGAACCCCGGACCGGTTGGGGTCACGCCCAGGAGGTCGGTCGTCAGCGCCACGCCGGCTCCCACCGCGCTCACATGGGTCAGGCTGCGCGGGGCGGCGTGACGCATCTGGTGGCGCGTGGATACCTGCTCGTCCGAGGTGATGGGGTCGTGATGTGAGATGAAGGGGCCCCAGGCTTCCCAGACCGTGGGGTTGTCCATGAGTTCGAGCATGGGGCGAAAGCGCTCGCGGACCCCGTCCAGGGCCTGCGCCGACAGCCCGACGCGCAGCAGCGCGGTTAGCACGTCGCCGAAGTAGGCGGGACTTGCCGGTGTCAGCGACGGATCCCGGACGCTGAGCCTGGCAGCGATCCGCTCGGCCTGTTCGGAGGTCGCCACGCCGTGGATCAGGGCCAGCGCGTTGCCGTGTTCGCTGGCGAATCCCGTCAGCTTGCCGTGGTGGTGGCTGTCTTCGTAGAGGCCGCGCTCGGGGTTCCAAAAGACGCGGCGAATCCGTGCCCGAACCGATTGCGCGATGCCGTTCCAGCGGCGCGCGTCCGCCTTGTGATCCAACTGCTCGGCCAGCCAGGCGGCAGCCTCCAGGCCAATGACGTAGAAGATGTTGGTGCCCAGGTTGGCGCCTCGCAGGTCCACGGGCGCCCAGTCCAGCC
Source organism: Chloroflexota bacterium (assembly GCA_009839425.1). Classification (GTDB taxonomy): domain Bacteria; phylum Chloroflexota; class UBA11872; order UBA11872; family UBA11872; genus UBA11872. The sequence goes on along the minus strand of VXPS01000335.1, from coordinate 19,519 downwards.
AGTTCCAGCCGGGCAGGTTGCGCAGCAGACCCAGGCTGTCCCGGTACGGTTCGAACCAGTCGATCTGCCGCTGCACGCTGGGGTACAGGTCTTCCGCTACGTCGCGCCGCCCGGTGAAGAGGCAGTGCTCTCGAACGTTCAGGCTCCAGGCCAGCAGGTGCTGGGGGATGAAGATGCGTGGATCGAGCCGGGCCGGCGGGAAGGTGATCTCCAGCCTGCCGTCGCCCCGATCGGTGGCGGGAAAGGTTCGCAGCAGGCGGTCGGCCAGCGGCAGGTCGCCGTAGGCGAGGTACATGCCCTGGATGCCCTGGCGCGGGTCGCCGCCGGCCCATTGCGCGCGCTCGCGCCAGGCGTCGCCGGTCAAGGTGTCTTCCATGTTCAGAAAGACGGTGTCGGCGCAGGCCGTCCACAGCCTGGTGAGGAGGGGGTCGGCGCAGGCGAAGGCGCCGCGCCGCTCGGCCGGGTACTCGTACGAGTTGAGCGAGATGCCGCGAATGCGAACCGGAGTATCGGGGCTGCGGACGGTGAGATGCAGGTAGCGGAACTGGCGATAGGCCGCCACCTCCCAGACCTGCTCACCGGCGCGGGTCAGGTAGCGGTCGGCAATTGGGAGCCTGGACGGCACGCGGTTGTCGACCAACAGTTGGTCGTAGGTCAGGTCCAGCTTCGCGCCCGGTGGGGCGTCCAGCAGGATGCGTGGGAAGCCAAATACCTGGCGACCGAAGTCAAGCACCAGGAAGGGCTGGCGGATGGCGTGCCCGGCGACGACGGCGCCCTGGAACTCGGCGGCGGTGTCGTCACCGGTGAGGATGGCGTCCGCCCGCTCTGCACGCGCGTGTTCCAGGGGAAGCCGGAGCTCGGCGGCCAGGAGGCTCGCCACGTCGAGGCTTGATCGGCGCCAGCGTTTCGCGGGTGGGCCGTAGGCGAACGCGGGAGGTTCCTGGTCGATCACTTCGCCGACCGTCACCAGCCGGGTGGGTAATACCTCGCGCTCTCGCAGCAGCGGGGTCGAACGCGACTCCAGCAGGAACCAGTCCAACTCGCGGGGTGGAATCTCCCAGGCCGGGGACCAGCCCGAGTCGTCGAAGTCCACCCGCATCCAATCCGGCGGGTCGGCGTTGGCGTCGTAGACCTCGGGGCTACCGAAGGTTCCCTCGAGCGGCGGCACATCCCGGCTCCAGGCCGCGGCCGGTCGCAGCTTCCAGCGGGAGTCAGTTCCGAACACCTCAGGCGTGCCGTCCGGTCGTGTGATCTCCAGTTCCGCCCAGAGGCCGGCGCGTTCGCCTACGGTGTAGGCATTGCCGCTCTGCGAGTGCCAGCCCTCGCCCCGGGCCGCCGCGCCGTAGTGGTAGGCGCGGACAGCGATGACGTTTGCCCCGATACGGAGGCTGGAGGCCAGGTCGTACGTGTCGTAGCTCTTGCGCCTGGGATCGCTGCGCGCCGGGCCGCGGCCCATGAGCGCCCCGTTGACGTACAGAACATAGCGATCCGATGCCGTGATGTGCAGGCGCGCCCGGCTGGGCTGCTGGGCGAGCGCCAATGAGCGGCGGGCGTACAGATAGCAGTGGTAGGGCCTGGGCTCGCCCTGGCACCAGATCCAGACCCCGGTCCGTTGACTCGACGGAGACATGCTGGCCGTCATCCGCAAGCCTCCACGCCGCAACGACCGCGGTCGGCGGCTCTAAACATAGGGCATCGCGACGATGTCCGCCCTGAGCGCGGGGTGTGACAAGCTGCGAATTGCAGGTGATTGACGGCGACGGATGGCGCGTGTTCTGGAAGCGGCGGCGTGGGCGCGACAAGCTGATGGCCGAGATTCGGCGGGCCGGGATCGTGCATTCCGAGCCGGTGCTGGAGGCCATCGAGCGGGTTGAGCGGCGCCACTTTGTCAGGCCGGACGATGCCAGCGAGGCCTACGACAACGCACCGCTGTCGATCGGCCGGGGCCAGACCATTTCACAGCCGCTGGTGGTGGCGCTGATGTCCGAAGCGCTGTCGATTGGTCGCGGCGACCGGGTGCTGGAGGTTGGGACGGGGTCGGGCTACCAGGCGGCGGTGCTGGCCGAGATGGGCGCCCAGGTATTCAGCGTGGAGATCATTCCGCAGCTCAGCGCCTGGGCAGCGACGAATCTGCGGAATGCCGAGTATTGCGACATCGAGTTGCGCACCGCCGACGGCTTTTTCGGCTGGGAGGAGCACGCGCCCTACGACGCCATCATCGTTACGGCGGCGGCCAGCCGGATTCCCCGCCCGCTGATCCCTCAATTGCGTGTCGGCGGCCGGCTGGTCGTGCCCGTTGGCTCGAACGCCTGGGATCAGACGCTGTGGGTGGTGGAGCGGACCGAGGAGGGTGAGACGTCAACCAACCTCGGCCCCGTGCGCTTCGTGCCGCTCACCGGCGACGGGCAAAACGCTTCCGGCTAATCACCCGGCCTGACCGCTGGTCAGACGCCCGGCTCGTCGCCGAAGCGATCGTGCTCCTGGGGCGGGCCGTCGAACTCCAGGGCGATGACCGTGTCGATGGGATCGGGGGCGTAGGCGGGCAGGCCGCGCAGCCAGACGCGGTGGCCGTGTTGATTCACGTCGACCGGTGCATCCGATCCCAGCAGGCGCGCGCCGAGGATGCGCCCGCCCACGCCGCCGACCACGATCTCCTCACCGGGCCAGCGCCAGCAATGCAGGTAGAGCGTGTTGCCGATCTTGGTATGGGTGCGGCCCGCGCTGCTGATGCGCAGCCGGTCGGCGGTCGGTTCGCTGCCATATATCGACTCGCCGTACACGTCGAGCCAGCGGCCCATGGCGCGCAGCCGCTCAACCGACTCGAACGGAATGCGGCCATCGGGGTCGGGTCCCACGTTCAGCAGGTAGTTCCCGCCGCCGTTAGCCGCCGTGACCAGGTAGTGAATGAGCTGCCGGGGGGACTTCCACTCGCGGTCGATGGTCGAGTAGCCCCAGGTGGTGTTCATGGTCATGCAGCTTTCCCAGAGCCGATCCGCCGAGGGCGTGACGTGCTGCTCGGGCGTGTCAAAGTCTTCCGGCTGCATGGAGCGGTTGTTGATGAGGATGTCGGGCTGCAGAAGCCGGACTTCGGCGTTGAGCGGGGTCGAGTTCCAGTCCTCGGGCGTGTAGGGCCAGCCGCCGTCGTACCACAGCACCGAGAGGTCGCCGTAGCCAGTGCAGAGTTCCAGCACCTGCGCATGGACGTAGTCCAGAAACTCCGCCCAGCCGTCCGGGTCGCGAGCCTTGCCGCGGAAGTAGGCCGGGTAGCGCCAGTCGAGCAGAGAGTAATAGAACCCGTAACGCATGCCGCGCTTCTCGCAGGCGTTCACGAACTCGGCCAGCAGGTCGCGCTTCGCGGCCGTCTTTGGTGCCGTGAAGTCCGAGACCTGGGAGTCCCAGAGGCTGAAGCCTTCGTGGTGGCGCGAGGTCAGGATCATGTAGCGCATGCCCGCGTCCTGGGCCAGCGCCACCCAATCCTCGGGGTTGTAGTGCTGGGGATCGAACTGATCAGCCAGGACCCTGTATTCCTCAGGAGGAATGCTCTCCTGGTACATCGTCCACTCGTGGCGTGCGAGGAGGCTGTAGAGGCCCCAGTGGATGAACATGCCGAAACGGGCGTCGTGCCACCAGGAGAGCGCGGCGGGGGTTGGCATGGCTGTGTCCTTGGACTTCGGGGGTGAGTCTCCGCAGGATGCGACGGTTCGTGCAGGTTGGGCAATGACGGCTCGGACTCCGGGCACCGGTGCTGGCCTGCGGTAGCCTCGAAGACGATCGGCAACATCCCCAGCGTGCCAATGTCTGACCGTCCTTCGCGCCTGACGCGCCCGATCAATCCCATGCCGCCGGAGATTGAACGCGCTCTGGTGGATTCGGGCCTGATGGAGCTGTACCAGGCCCGCCCGCCGTACCAGCGGAACGACTACCTGGGCTGGATCGATCGGGCCAAGCGACCAGAGACGAAGGCGCGCCGGCTGCAACAGATGCTGGACGAACTGGCGCAGGGCGGTGTGTACATGAAGATGGCGTGGAGGTCCGGGAGCCGATAGAGGATGGCTACCCGCGTTCAAGTAGGGTGTGCCACTAGCGATGACGAGACCACCGCATCCTGTTCGCGGCATCCAGGTGAACTTGCTGGAGCCGCTGGGTTTCAATGTTATCGATGCCGCGAGCAGGCTGAGTGTGGGGCGTCACACGCTGTCGCGCGTGCTCAGTAATCATGCGGCAGGCTCGCCGGAGATGGCGATTCGACTCGAAAAGCCGGCTGGTCGAACGCCGAGTTCTGGCTACGCCGCCAGACGGCATTTGACCTGGCGAGGGCACGCCAGCGTGAGGACCAGATGAAGGTTGAGGCTTTGTTGCTTGAGGCGCGGTTAGCCGGCTTGGGGGCACCCAACTCAACGAGACCTTGGGCGCCCCAACGCGGTGCTCCGCTAGCTGTCCAGCCTCCACGCCTAAGGGACACCTGACTGTTGCGGAATCGCCGTCGAGATCTAGGGTCACTAGCATCAAGGTCCCGACGGAGATTCCGATAGCTGATGCGACGAGATCGCCGCCACGGCTGCGTGTTGCGTCCGAGGTTCGGTGTCCAGCCGTCGCCCTGGCCTTGCTCGATCGCGCGCTGATCGAGTGCCGGGTCGCAGGGCGTCCCGGTGCGGGAGGTGAGTGCCGACGCCCACCCCGGCTGTCGCTCGCACGCGTGGCAGCGGCGGTGTACCACGCACGAGCTGCGGCACCACGGCCCGCGCCGCGACCACGCCCGGCGCGACCGGCCGAGCGGAGCGCATCATCCAAACCCTGCCGCGGCGTTGAGCCTACGCCTCCAGCGCCCACCGCCGGCGCGCGCTCGTCGGCTGGCTACGGTGGCAAGACCGACGGCGATCTCCGGCTCCCTCAACGGTCAGCTGCCCGTCAGCGGTGTCTCACCATGTCTGTGGTCAGTACAGCTAGAGCGCAGGCATCTCGGCCACGGGCACGCGCCGGGAGTCGGAGGTTGCCGAGCGCTCAGCTGCCGCCACCACGCGTATCACGTCCACCATTTCCTCGTTGCTGATCGGCGGCTCGCCACTCTTCAGCATCGCCAGGAACTGCTTAATGCTCTCCAGATACATGCGCGGGAAGCCGTCGATCGTGTCATCCCCGGGCATGTCGGCGTGGGTCCAGCCGTTTTCCCCGAGGGCGACGCAGAGCATGCCCATCCAGGCCTCGCGCGCCTGGTTGGCGATGCCGACCTGGCCGTCGGGCCAGCGGATGGTCACCACGTCGCCCAATTCACCTCGAACGGACGTGACGTCCTCGGCGCCGACGCCGAACACGGCGTGCATCACGTCCACGGCGTGGACACCGTAAAGCTGCCAGTTCTGGGGCAGGGTGAACATGATCGAGCGCGTGCGGCCCAGGTCGGCCAGGCGCTCCAGCAGCTGGCGGATGGCGCGGTCGTAGCGCACGGCGGACGCGGAAGTCAGCGGCACGCCGGCGGCGGCAGCCGCGCGGACCAGCGTGACGGCCTCCTGCGGGTCGTCGCACAGCGGCTTATCGACAAACAAGGGCAGGCCACGGTCCACCGCCTGCATGGCCGGCGCGAAGTGATCGGGGCCCCAGCGGTTGAGCACCAGCACGGCGTCCACGTCCTGCATGGCCTGTTCCGGTGCGTCGACCACCTTGTCAATACCGGTTTCCAGCGCCTTGGCGCGGGCCTGATCGGGGTTGGCGCCCCAGAGCCGGGTGACGCGCAGGCCGGGGCCGGCCAGCCCGCGGTTGATGATGCCGGCGAAATTTTCGGTATGCGTGCTATCGGCGCCGATAATCGCGAGGTTCATGCAGCGGCTCCCAGCGCGGGGCAGTCCGCAGCAGGGTATCGCGCCGGGCGTGGGCGACTGGTTAGGCTGGCGGGGTGGCTGACACGCGCGACGATCCCAGGCGCAGTCTCACGGGGGCGGTGTGGGACATCGCGCCGCGCGCGCCGGCCGCGCTGTTTACTGCGCTGGACGAGCTTCCGCCGCTGGCGGTCCAGGTGCTCCACAACCGCGGGCACGACACAGCCGAGAAGCTGCATGAGTTCCTGCTCGGTCCACTGCCACCGCACGATCCCTATCTTCTCGACGAAATGCACCTGGCCGTGGCGCGCATCGGGCAGGCGATGCGGAAGCGCGAGCGCGTGTGCATTTATGGCGACTACGACGTGGATGGCGTCAGCGCCACCGCGATGCTGTTGGAAACCGCCGAGGCGCTGGGGCTGGACGCCTTTCCGTACATCCCGGAGCGGCTGACCGAAGGCTACGGGCTCAACGCCGGCGCGATCGACGCCGTTGCCAGGGAACGCGCCACGCTGATCATCACGGTCGACTGCGGAGCCACGGCGCACGAGGAAATCGATCGAGCGACGGCGGCCGGCATGGACGTGATCGCGACCGATCACCATCCGACCGAGGCCCGCCCGGCACGGGCCGTGGCGCTGCTCAACCCCAATGTTCCGGGATCCGGGTACCCGTTTGGCGGTTTGTCCGGGGTAGGGGTGGCCTACAAGCTGGTGCAGGCGCTGGCCGACGAGTTTCCGGAGCAACTTCCGGACCCCGAGCGCTTCCTGGACCTGGTGGCGCTGGGCACGGTGGCCGACGTTGCGCCACTGACGGACGAGAACCGGGCTTACGTGATGGAAGGTTTGGAGTGGATGCGGGCCTCGCCGCGCCCCGGTTTACGGGCGCTGGCCGACGCGGCTCGGCGCACGCCGGAGGCGATCAGGTCGGACGACATTGCCTTCGCGCTGGCGCCGCGGCTCAACGCCGCCGGCCGGATTGCCAGCCCACAACTGGCCCTGGAATTGCTGCAGGCCCGGCATCCGGTGCGGGCCGCGGAGCTCGCGGATGAACTGAACGAGCTCAACGCCGAGCGGCGCCGGTTGACCCAGGACGTGGTGGACGCAGCGCGGGCGATGGTCAATGGCAGCCCGGTGATTCTGGCCGCCGATCCGGGATTCGCGCCAGGCGTGGTTGGGCTGGCCGCCTCGCGCCTGAGCGAGGAGTTTGGCGCGCCCGCGTTTATCGGCGCCGAGATTGACGGGCTGGTGCACGGCTCGGCGCGAGCGCCCGACGGATTCAACCTCCGCGATCTGCTGAAGCGGCAAGCCGACTGGCTGGAAGGCTGGGGCGGTCATGCCGGCGCCGCGGGATTCTCGGTGCTGCCGCACAACGTCAACGCGCTGCGACGCGGCCTGGCACAGGCCATCGCCAGCCTCGATCTGCCTGAGTTCACGGGGCCGCGCCTGCGCGCGGACGGCCGCGTGTATCCGCGCACCATCTCGTGGGAGACCTACCAGGCGCTGGAGTCGCTGGGGCCCTGGGGGCAGGAACATGAAGAGCCGCGCCTAGTCGTAGAGAATGTACGCATCCAAAACACCCGGCTGGTGGGTGAGGATCACGTGGTACTGCAATTCGAGGAACTGGCGCGCAATGTGGAGGCCATCTGGTTTCGCCATGGCGACCAGCAGCCGGTGCTTGAACGCGGACGTTGCGTGGACGTTGCGTTCAGGTTGAGCCTGCGCAGCTTCCGCGGCGAGACTCTGTTGCAGATGCTGGTGGACGACATCCGGCTGCGGTCGGCGTAGCGGCGGATAAAGGAGTCATCGTGCCCTCATCGGTCACGGCCACGCTGGCGCCCATGGTGGGCACGGGCCGGACGGAGACCACGCTCGACGACTTGCTCGACGAGGTGCGTTCCTACACGCCAGCCGATGCCGTGCCGGCTGCCGAGCGCCTGATTCGCAGGGCGGCCGAGTTGGCCGAGCGGGCCCACGACGGGCAGCGGCGACTCACCGGCGAACCGTTCGTCCAGCATCCCATCAGCGTGGCCCTGATGCTGGCCAACCTGCACCTGGATCCCGACACCGTGGCCGCCGCCCTGCTGCACGACTGCGTGGAAGACACCAGCGTGGATATCGGGACGATTCGGTCCAGGTTCGGCTCCGGCGTGGCCGAGTTGGTGGACGGCGTGACCAAGCTGGACGACATCACGGTCGTAAGCCTGGACGATCGCCAGGCTCAGAATCTGCGCAAGGTCTTCCTGGCTATGGCGCGGGATATCCGCGTCGTGCTGATCAAGCTGGCCGACCGCCTGCACAACCTGCAGACCGCGCACGTGTATCGGCCGGAAAAGCGCGAACGCTACGCCAGCGACACGCTGGAGATCTTCGCCCCGCTGGCGGGCCGGCTGGGAATCGAGGAATGGCGCTGGCAGTTGGAGGATCACGCCTTCAAGCTGCTGGAGCCCGAGCGCTACCGTGAGATCGCCAGCTGGCTGCTGGCCGAGCGGGCCGCCCGCGAGGACGTGGTGCAGGCGGTCACCGGGGGGCTGCGGGATGCGCTGGACACTGCGGGCACGGACGCGCTGATCCAGAGCCGGATTAAACACGTCTACAGCATCGAGCAGAAGACGCAGCGCAAGAACGTTCCGCTGGAGGAGGTCTACGACATCCTGGCGGTGCGGGTGATCGTGGATGACGTGCACGACTGCTACAGCGCTCTGGGGGTGGTGCACGGTGCCTGGCGGCATATCCCGGCCGAGTTCGACGACTACATCTCGGCGCCAAAGGAAAACGGCTACCGCTCGCTGCACACTGCCGTGCTGGGGCCGGACGCGCGGCCGATCGAGATTCAGATCCGGACCCACGAGATGCACGCGGCTTCGGAATATGGCGTCGCGGCGCACTGGCGGTACAAGGCCGGCGATCACGACGGTGAGGAAGACTTCTCTGAAAAGCTGGCCTGGGTGCGCCAGATTCTGACCTGGCAGGCCGACGAGGAGACCGCCGGGTCGTTCGTGGACGCGGTGAAGACCGACTTCTTCAGCGACACGGTCTTCGTGTTTACGCCGCGCGGCGAGATCAAGGACTTTCCGGCCGGCAGCACGCCGCTGGACTTCGCCTACCGCATCCACACGGACATCGGCCACACGTGTATTGGCGCCAAGGTGAACGGCCGCCTGGTGCCATTGGAGTACCAACTGCAGAACGGCGACGTGCTGGAAATCCTGACCAGCAGCAACAGCCAGGGTCCCAGCCGCAACTGGGTGTCGCTGGTGCATACGGCGCATGCGCGGGACAAGATTCGGCAGTGGTTCAAGCGGCGCCAGCGCGCCGAGAACATCGAGTCGGGCAAGGAACTGCTGGAGCGGGAACTGCGGCGCCTGGGCCAGGGGCGCATCTCGCAGCTGCCGGGTGAGGGTTTGCAGCCGGTGGCGGCCGACCTGGGCTACCGCGACGTGGACAGCCTGCTGGCGGGCGTGGGTTATGGAGCGACCACGGTTCCGCAGGTCATCAACCGTCTCAAACTGACCGAGGAGGTGGAAGAGGCCGACGTTGAGCCGCTGCCAGCGGAGCAGCCGTCGGTGCGAGACGTGCAGCCCCTGGTTCGCGTCCTTGGGGTCGGCAATCTGCTCACGCGCGTGGCCTCGTGCTGCAATCCGCTGCCGGGGGACGAGATCGTTGGGTTCATTACCCGTGGCCACGGGATCAGCGTGCACCGCATGAACTGCGCCAACGTCCAGAACGTCCGCGAGCCCGAGCGACTGGTGGAGGTGGAGTGGGGCGGCCAGCTGGTCGGCGCAGACCTTGACCTGCCGATCCGGCTGGGCGCCTGCTGCAAGCCAAGGCCGGGGATGAAGATCAACGGCATCGCCGCGGACCAGGGCATTGAAGTGCATCGATCTCGCTGCCGAGCCGGTAGCCGGCTGCCGGGTGCCCGCGTACGCGTCTGGTGGATCGACGAGACGAGCCAACTCCTGCCCGTGCAGATACTCATTCAGGCTGACGACCGCGAAGGCCTGACCCACGACGTGACCGGCGTGATTCGCGACGAGGGTCTGAACATCACCTCCGCGAACGTGCACACCAACCGGCAGCGCCAGGCCACCATGCGGATTACGGTGGGCATGGGCAGCGTCGGCCAAATGGCTCGGCTGATGCGGCGCCTGGAGACAATTCCGAGCGTGTATTCGGTCGCCCGCGATACGGCCGGCGTCCGTCGCAATCGATCACGCGAGGCGGCGGCGCGCCGGAACGGCCAATGACGACCCTGCTCGTGCTGCTACTGGCCTACTCCATCGGGTCGGTACCGTTCGCGTACCTGGCCGGCCGGCTGGCCGGTCGCGACTTGCTGGCAGAGGGTTCGGGGGGCGTCAGCGGGACCGCAGCCATCGAGCGGCTCGGCAAGGTGCCGGGGGCGATCGCCGGACTGGCCGACGCGCTGAAACCGGCGCTGGCCATCTTCATCGCGCAGCGACTGGCCACCTACGAGGTCTCGGCGGTGGCGGGCGTGGTAGCGGTGGCCGGGCACGTGTGGCCCTTTACGCTGCGATTCCGCGGGGGCCGGGGCATTGGACCGGCCGGCGGCGCGCTGGCCGCATTGGGGTCGTGGCACATGGCGCTGGCCTTTGCGGGGATGGTGTTGGGCAAGGCGATCATCAAGGACTCGGCGCCGGGAGCGCTGATCGGTTTCTTTGCCACGGCCATCGTGCTGAGCCTGACGGGCGCGGCCCTGACGCTGAGCCTGGCTGGCTGGACGCTGCTGGCGCTGCTTATAACCGCCCGGCTGGTCGGGTACCGCAAGGCGGATGCGCCGGACGACGTATCCACGGCCACGCTGCTCTGGCGGAGATTCCTGCTTGACCGCGACCGGCCGTGACCAGGACCGGCGCGTCCGGCTGATTACCGACTCCAGCGCCTGCCTTCCACCTCACGAAATCGAATCGCACGGCATTGTCATCGTGCCCGCCGTGCTGGTCTGGAACGGCGAGGAGCTTCGAGATGGGGTTGACATAACGAACGAGGCGTTTTGGAAGCGCCTGGCCACGGACCCCAACCTGCCAACGACGAGCGCGACCTCGCCAACGGCCTATGCCGCCGAGTTCGCGAAGGCGCGCGACGCCGGGCAGGACGTGCTGTGCGCCACGATTCCCCGTCGAATTTCGGCCATGACCGAGGTGGCGGAGATGGCGGCGCGCCAGTTCGCCGGACCGCCGTACGTGCGGGTTATTCAGACCGGCGCGGCGACCATGGCGCACGGGTTTCCAGTGTTAATGGGCGCGCGTGCAGCCAGCGCCGGGGCGGACCTGGACACGGTCGAGCGGACCGTGCGCGAGGCTGCGGACGATAGCGGGGTGGTGGCCTTGCTGGGTTCGCTGGAGTACCTGGCGCGCGGGGGTCGGGTGCCCTGGGTGGTGGCGCGGGTGGCCGACGCATTGCCGTCGACCCCGATCTTTGGCATGCGGCATGGCCGTATTCGATTTCGTGCCTCCGTCGGCTCGCGAGCCCGTGCGCTGCGTGCGCTAACGAAGCACGTTGAGCGGGCAGCTCGCGACGCGAGCTACCTGGGTGTTGCCGTCCACCACGCGGCGGCGGTGGATGAGGCGCACGAGTTGGCTGAGCAGGTTCGACGGGAGATGGCGCCGGATGATCTGTATGTCACCGGCTTCACGCCGGTCATGGGCGCGCACGTCGGTCCCGATCTCGTTGGCCTGGCTTATTGCGCACGATCGAACTGACGCGCTGCCTACACTGGACGCAAAGTTGACCGGGACGGAGCCGTCGCTCGTGCGGGATGACCCGATGCGCGCCACGATCATGGCGATTGGGCGGGCGGCTATTGCCGCGGTGGATCCCGCGACAGCCGTCAAAGAAACCGTTGCGCTGACCGACGACGGAATCCAGATCGGGAGCCTGCACGTTCCTGACGTCGAGGCCAGGCGCGTGATCGTGCTTGGCGCCGGTAAGGCCAGTCCTCGCATGGCCGAGGCGCTGGTGGACATTCTGGGCGATCGCGTCGAAGGCGGGCTGGTCATCACCAAGGACGGCTATGAGTCGCCCGCCGAGCAGATCGAAGTCTTGGCTGCGGGCCATCCCGTGCCCGACGCGCGCGGGCAAGCGGCGACCCGGCGGCTGCTGGAGATGGCAGGCGACGCCGGCGAAGGCGACTTGGTGCTATGTGTCATCTCCGGGGGCGGATCGGCGCTCACGCCGTGCCCGCCGGACGGAGTCACCTTGGCGGAGCTTCAGAAGGTCACCGACCAGTTGCTGCGTTCGGGCGCCACCATCAACCAGATGAATGCGATTCGGAAGCACCTGTCCGTGTTTCACGGCGGCCTGCTGGCGGCGGCCGCCGAGCCGGCGCGAGTCGTTGGCCTGCTGGTGAGCGACGTGGTAGGGAATCCTATTGACGTCATTGCCTCCGGGCCTACGTCGCCCGATCCGACGACCTATGCAGATGCGCTGGCGGCGCTGGACGCGTTTGATCTGCGTGCCGCAGCGCCCGCTTCGATCCGCGAGCGCCTGGAACTGGGCGCCCGCGGCGGGCTGCCCGAAACACCGACGCCTGACGATCCGCTGTTCGAACGAGTCTCGAATCTCGTGATCGCCGATAACGCCCGCGCGGGTCTGGCTGCCGCTGCCGCGGCGGAAGCAGCCGGCTTGCATGCCCAGTTCCTGACGTCTCGAGTTCAAGGCGAGGCGCGGGAAATCGCCAAGCTGGTGGCGGGGGCGGCGATCGACATCGCGCGCAGCGGACGCCCGGTGCGGCGGCCGGGGTGCGCGATTTTCGGGGGAGAGACCACTGTGACCGTGCGTGGCCATGGGCGCGGGGGGCGGAGCCAGGAGCTTGCCGTGGCGGCTGCCCAGGAGTTGGCGGGCGAGCCAAACACGGCGGTCCTGGCGCTGGCTACAGATGGAACCGACGGGCCCACCGACGCCTGCGGCGGCTTGATTGACTGGACGACCATCGAGAGGGCGCGAGCCGCCGGTGGGGACTGCGCCAGCGCCCTCGAAGACAACGACTCCTACAGCTACCTCCAATGCTGTGGCGACCTGGTGCGCCTGGGACCGACGGGCACCAACGTGAATGATCTATATATGGCGTTCGGATGGTGACCGACACTGAGTCGGGCCCGCCCGTTGAACCCGAACTGCGTTGGGTCAAGGTCACAGGGCCGGACGCCCTGCGGCCGCTGGATCGGCATTGGGTTCGGTACGTCCGGCTTGCGCTGCTACTGGCCGCCGTTCTGATTGCCTGGCGGATCCTGGCCTGGCAGGAAGATGGGTATCGGGCCGCCGCTTCCGCGGCCGGCGACGCCGCGCTGCGGGGGGCGCCGGTGGGAGTTGGACTCTCGTCGCAAACATCGCCCTCCGTTACGGAGGCCGCCCAGTCCGGCGTTGAGATCGTGGTGTTGTCGCCCACGCCCACGGCCACGCCCACGCCGGTGCCCACACCGACGCCAACGCCGGCTCCGACACCGGCGACCCATACGGTTCGAGCCGGCGAAACTCTGTCAAGGATCTCGCAGCTGTACAACGTGCCGGTTAGCGTGATCGTGGACCTCAACGACATTCCCGATCCCAACAACCTCTTGGTCGGTCAGCGCCTGTTGCTGCCCGAGGGCACGGAGGTCCCCGAGCAGGAGGACGCCCCTGGGCCATACACGGTCCAGCCCGGCGACACGCTCAGCGCCATTGCCGTCGCCTTTGGCGTGAGCATTAACGATCTGATGGCCGCGAACCAGATCAGCAACCCGGACAGCATCTTCGTTGGCCAACAACTACGGATTCCGGGCAGCCCTGGATAACTGGGAAATGGTTGTTGCGGGCTACTGTCACTACGTACACTGCAGATAGCCCCGATGGTCGCGCAATGCCCCATCGCGGGCCTTATTCTGTGGGCGTCCTTTCGAGAATGAGTTGAGACGCCGGGGCGCCGGCGGCGCTCTCCACTTCGTCGATCTGCGAGTCCGGAGGCTCTAACGCATGGTTGAAGTCGAAACCATCGACCCGGCCGTCAACCGCTGGCAGCGCGTCGGCGGCCAAGAGGGCGGCACGGTGACATCAATCGCGATGGCCTCGCATGCCGAAGGCCGTCGCATTTTCATTGGCACCATGTCCGGTGTCTTCCTGTCCGACGACGACGGCCAGTCTTGGCGCATTTCCAACGCCCAGCTGACCAGTCCCTACATTCAGGCCGTCGCGGTGTCGCCGGACTACAGCCGCGACAGCAATGCGTTCGCCGGCGCCGTGCAGGGCGGCGTATTCAAGTCGTTCGACGGCGGCGAGACCTGGAACCGCCTGTCCTTCTGGGGCGCGATCCCCAACGTGGTGGCCCTGGCGCTTTCTCCCTCGTACGCGACCGACCGTATCGCCTTGCTGGGAACCGACGGCGACGGCGTCTACCGCACGACAAACGGCGGCCGCAGTTGGAATCCCTCCAACGTCGGGCTGTCGGGGCTCTCCGTCCAGACCTTGGCGGTCTCCTCGGGCTTTCGCAACGATCAGATGGTTTTCGCCGGCATTGTCAACGGCGGCGTCTGCCGCTCGAGCGACGGCGGGCGCACCTGGGAGCAGCTTGGCGGCGACGACTTCGGCACGGCCACGGTGCAAGCGCTGGCCCTGGCCCCGGACTTCTCCACCGACCGAACTATTGTTGCGGCGACCGAAGAGCGCGGCTTGTGGGTGTCCAAGGATGCCGGTCGAACCTGGGCGCAGGTCGCAGAGGTCGGTGACGAAGCCGTCAACGCCGTGTGCATCTCCCCGGCGTTCACCGCCGACCAGACGATCGTGGCCGGCACGGGCGGCCAGGGTGTCGTCGTCAGCACCGACGGCGGCGAGACCTGGGAAACGCGGGCGCTGGAAGACACCTACGGATCGATTCTGACTCTTGCGCTGTTACCAACCGACGACGCCACGCTCCTGTGGGCAGGCACGTTCATGACCGGTCTGCTGTGCTCCAGCGACCTGGGTGCCACCTGGGAGCCCCGAAACACGGGCATTACCAGCCAGAACTGGGTCACGCTGGCCATTTCTCCGGACTTCGGGGTCGACCGGACGATGTTCGCGGGCGGTTCCGGCAGCGGGGTGCATGTGTCAACCGACGGGGGCGCGACCTGGGAAGCACGCGGCGAGGATCTGGCCGAGTTGGATATCGCCGGGATCGGGGTTTCGCCCGAGTATGCGGCCGACGGCAACGTTCTGGTGGCTACGCAGGCCGGGCTCTTCCGCAGCACCGACCACGCACACAGTTGGGACGAAGCCGTGGAAGGCTTTGACCTTGACGACGTGCGGGCGGTGGCGTTTTCTTCGGACTTCGGGAGCGATCGCACCGCGTTCGCCGGCGGCGCGCTGGGCCTGACGTACCGCAGCATCGACGGTGGCGAGACTTGGGAACGGCTGTCGCACGACTTTGACGGCGAGACCGTCGTAGCGCTGGCTACCGGCCCCAATTTCGAGGTGGACCGGGCCGTGTTTGTCGGGACTGTCGGCCAGGGCGCCGCGGCGGTACACGTGAGCTACGACGGCGGTGAGTCGTTCGAACGATTTGTCGAACATGAGACCAATACGCCGTGGGTGTCGCTGGCCATTCCGGCGATCTACACGGACAGAGAGCGGACATGGCTTTTTGGCACGGCCAGCCAAGTGTTCCGTCCCGCCGCCCGGTTTGAAGACGTGTGGTCGGGAAGCTACCCGGCCGACGCCGAGACGGCCGTGCTCTGGATTGATGCCACGCCGACGTTCGCCGACGACACCACGGTGTATGCGGCGACCAGTCGAGGCGTCTTCAAGTCGGCCAACGGCGGCGCCGGATGGTCGGAGTTCAATCCAGACCTTCGAAACCGCGCGGTCCTACGAGTGGCTGCCTCGCCCAACTATGCCGAAGACTCCACGGTCTTCGCGATGGCGTTGGGCGGTGAGATCTGGCGGCTGGTCGACGATCCGGCAACCCTGCGCGGCGAGGAACTACAGCCTACGGACATCATCTAGCGGTCGGCTGTTCCCCGTCCGAGGTTCGCGTCGAACTTCGACTTCGCGGCGTTGGCTATGGAACGACCGAGTACAGCCACGTCCCCAGCACCAGCGACGCGCTAGACAGCGTGAGGACGACAATCAGCGTGCGGACCGTGACGCGGGCTCGGCTTGGGCGTCGCAGCATGGGACGTTGGCGTAACCAGGCGCGGACCCGACGGTCCGTCGCGGGGCAAGCCTAGAGCCGCCTGCCGTGCCTCCGCAACACTTCCCCCGGCACGGTGATGGCTTGGGCTGGACTGCCGTGAGGCCTCTGCTAGACTTCCGGCGGCGAGTACGTGAACGTTTTCACAAAGTCGTGAGGGCTGCGTGTCCTTGTGGGTGCGCTTCGGTCTGCGGCGCTTGCACTTGAGTTCGGATTCATCGTGGGCACGTTCATGGTTGCCGGCATCCTGGGAGGACGCTGGATCGATGACCGGTTGGGTACCGCGCCCTTCGTGTTACTCGGAGGAATTTTTCTTGCCCTGGCATCCAGCGTCTACGTCATGTACCTGATATTTAGCTGGCAGCGCGGGGGGAATCGCTAGGAATGGCCGCGCCGGGCCAGGATCTTGCCCCTCACGTCAGCGCGTCGGCGGAGCCGCTGGCCGGTCCATGGGAGACACCGCTCGGTCACTTCACGCTGACCAACTCCATGTTCACCATGTGGCTCACAATGGGCGGCATCCTGGCTTTGGCCTGGTTTGCCACGCGGCGCATTCGCAAGGACCCCGAGGCCGCCCTGGTACCGGAAGGCCTTCAGAACGTGGCGGAGACGGTCACCGAATTCCTAATGGAATTGGTGGAGTCCACCGTTGGCCGGCGCTACGCCGGCCGTGTGTTTGCCTTTGGCGCGACGTTCTTCGTCTTCATCACGATCTCCAACTGGTCCAGCCTCTTGCCGGGCATTGGCACGATCTGGAAGCCCTCCGAGATCTATCACGACGGTCACCTGGAGACTATCGCCGCGCCGATCTTTCGTCCGGCCACCGCCGACATCAACATGACCATTGCGCTGGCCCTGACGGCCTTTGTGGTCATCCACGCGTCCGGCATTGCGTCACACGGCCCGCTGGGCCATCTGAAGGAGATGACGCAGGTGGCGTTCCTGGCGCCGGTCTTCATCATCATTGAGCTCTTCGTCATCATTTCGCTGTCGTTCCGACTCTTTGGCAACCTGTTCGCGGGCGAGGTGCTGCTCAATGGACCCATCCTGGGCGCCTTCGCTCTCGGGCATCTACCGTTGATCGGGGCGATATTCCTGGTTCTGGAGATTCTTTTTGGTCTCGTTCAAGCCGTGATCTTCTTCATGCTCAGCATGGTGTTCACGGGCCAGTCGGTTGGGCCGGATACGGCCGAAGCGCATTGATGCGCGCAGAGGGGGAGTGACCTCGTGGAACAAGCAATGGACCTCACGCCACTGGGCGCGGGCTTGGCAATCGGGCTAGGCGCCATCGGGCCGGGCCTCGGCATCGGCTTCGGAGTTCAGGCCGCCATGAACGCCATCGGGCGCAACCCCGAAGCCTCGGGCGACATCCGCAACACGATGATCGTCGGCCTGGGCCTCGCTGAGGCCATCGGCATTTACGCGTTCATCATCGGGATCCTGCTGGCATTCGGATAGGCCCGACGCGTATGACGGCTACGGAGATGTGGCTATGAGTGAGCCCGCGCCGCTCGGGATCAGTTTCCCGAACATCCTGTTTCAGGTCGGCAACTTCCTGCTGTTCCTCTGGGTGCTGCATCGTCTACTCTTCAAGCCGCTGGTCGCCATGCTGGAACGTCGGCGACAGCGGATTGCGGAGAGCCTGGACGAGGCCGAAAACCTGCGCAAGCAGGTTGAAACCGAACGCGCAGAGTTTCAGTCGGAGCTCTCCAACGCTCGGGCCGAAGCCCAGCGCATCCGAGAGGAGGCCAGTCGCGCTGCGGAGACCCTGCGTGCGCGCGAGCTTGAGCAAGCCCGCGTCGAGGCGGAACGGATGCGCTCCGAGGCGGCCGCCGAGGTCGACCGCAATCGTGCGCGAGTCGCCGCCGAGCTTCGTTCGCAGACAGCCGATCTCGTCGTCGGCGCCACGGCACGCGTGTTGGGGCGTTCAATTGACGATCCCGAACATCGGCGGCTGGTCCAGGAGGCGATTACGGAAGTCTCCGGAGGCTCGAGCTAGGCATGCGCGGCAGCCGGCGCCGGCGCGCCGCGCGCTACGTCGAGGCTGTGGTCGCCGATGCCCGGAGCGGGCAGGCCTGGGACGCCTGGGAGGCAGACCTGGAAGTCCTCGGCGCGGTCGCGGACGACGATCAGGCGCGACGTTTCCTCCAGAGCACCTCGATCGGGTTGGATGACCGCCTCCAGGCCGTGCAGCGCGCGGCTGGTGCAGCGATTTCCGCCCGTGGGCTTGGCCTCCTGCGGCTGCTGGCCGAGCAGCGCGAGATCGACCTGGCGCAGGAGATCGTACGCCGGTTTCGCGACGCTGCCGATGAGGCCCAGAGCGTCGATCGCGTGCATGTCACAACCGCCGCACCCTTGGGCGAGGCCGAACTGCGCAACTTGCGCGACAGCTTGGCGGCGCCGGGCCGCACGCTTCGTCTCACCACCGATATCGATCCCGCCCTGCTGGGCGGCTTTGTCGTCCGGCGCGGCGACGATGTACTTGACCTGAGCGTCCACGCCAGGCTGCAAGCCCTGGCGTCCACCTTGCGCTAGCGGGAGCCCCGAATGGCTATCAGCCCACAAGAGATCGCAGACGCGCTTCGGCAACAGATCGAAGGCTTTCAGGCCCAGGCCGAGCAGGCCAACATCGGCCACGTCCTCGAAGTCAGCGACGGTGTGGCGCGGCTCTCCGGCCTCTCGCAGGCCATGGCCGGCGAACTCCTGGCATTTCCGCACGACGTGACCGGCATGGCCCTGAACCTTGAGGAAGACACCATCGGCGCGGTCATCCTGGGCGATTACCTGCGAATCGAAGAGGGCGACGAAGCCCGTACCACCGGCCGGGTTGCCGAGGTACCGGTCGGGCCCGAGCTCCTGGGCCGCGTCGTCAACGCCATCGGCGAACCGGTCGACGGCAAGGGACCGATCAACGCCGCGCAGTCCGACGTGATCGAGAAAGTCGCGCCCGGCGTCGCGCAGCGCCAGAACGTGGACACGCCCGTCCAGACCGGCCTCAAGGCCATCGATTCCATGACGCCGATTGGCCGTGGCCAGCGTGAACTCATCATCGGCGACCGCCAGATCGGCAAGACCGCTATTGCGCTGGACACCATCATCAACCAACGCGGCGGCGACCTCGTGTGCATCTATTGCGCCATCGGACAGAAAGAAAGCGCCGTCGCCCAGGTGGTGGCCACCCTGCAGGAAGCCGGGGCCATGGAGCACACCATCGTGGTCCTGGCCTCGGCCAGCGAACCCGCGGCCTTGCAGTACATGGCGCCCTTCGCCGCCTGCACCATCGGCGAGTACTTCCGCGACAACGGCCAGCACGCCGTCGTCATCTACGACGACCTCACCAAGCACGCCTGGGCCTACCGCCAGGTCTCGCTGGTCCTGCGACGCCCGCCCGGCCGCGAGGCCTATCCCGGCGACGTGTTCTACCTGCATTCGCGCCTGCTCGAGCGGGCTGCGCGCCTGTCGGACGAGCACGGCGGCGGCAGCCTGACCGCCCTCCCCATCATCGAGACCCAGGAAGGCGACGTCACCACCTACATCCCGACCAACGT
>VXPS01000097.1 GCA_009839425.1 Chloroflexota bacterium | reverse complement strand
GCGAGCCTCTCAGCTATCCTTTGGTTGCGGGGCTGGCGTCTTGGCCGCGGCCGGTGGGCACGGCCACGTCATCGGCTCCGTTGGCTGCACCGCTGGGCGGGGACTCCGCCGGCGGGTCAGCGGGGCGGGGCGAATCTGAACCGTTGGCGGTGGCATACGCCGGCTCAGTAGCTTGTGGCTCGGGTACCGGGTCAGGCTCATAATCAGCAATAGCGTCCGACGCACCAGCGACCACGGGCTCGGCGTCTTCTGAAGGCTGAGCAGCTGCTTCAGGTTCGGGCACCGGATCGGGAATGTAGAAATCGGTTGACGGCTCGGCCTCGCGCGGCATGGGCGGCTCGTCCTCGTATTCGGCCTGGGCGGCACGGCTCGCGGCATCGTTGTCCGCCGAGGATCCGTTTGACGCCGTGGCGGCCGAGAGGGTGAAGATATTGTCGGCCAGCATGCGGGGTGAGGCGTCGTCACCCTCGATTCGACCGCTCGCCAGAACAACCTGGTCGTTGTTCAAGTCCGGCGCAATGTGTTGCCAGATGCGGGGAAAGCAAATCACTTCGATCGCCCCTGGCGGATCCTCAAGGGTCACGGCGCCCATCATTTGACCTTTGCGGGTCATGAAGGCGCGCTGGCTGGCGACGATGCCTCCAATCGTCATGGACTGCCCGTGGTGAGTGTCTTCGAGCTCATAGATGCGGGCGTCGACGTTGGCGGCGAGCTGCTCGCCGATGATCGGGTCGGAAAGCGGGCTGGGTGTCACGTAAAGCCCAAGCAGTTCCTTCTCCCAGCGACGCCGCTCAGCCTCGGCGGCGGCCGGCACGTCCGGGAGCTCCAGCGCCGGCTCGGTCGACTCGGGCAGCAGGCCGATTCCGAACATTGTTGTCTGTCCCGCGGCGCGGTCAGCCTGGGTACGCTGGCCGCGCTTCATGGCCGATTCCAGCGCTTCCAGCATGGCCTGACGCTCGCCAAGCTCGTCCAGGGCGCCGACCTTGATCAGCGATTCCCAGGCGCGCTTGGGCGCGCGGCGCAGGTCAACGCGCTCGCAGGCATCGGCCAGGGAACTGAACGGGCCGCTCTCCTGGCGAGCCGCGGCAATGGCCTCAACGGCAGCCTCCCCCACGTTTTTGATGGCGGTGAGGCCGAAAACGATCGAGTCGTCCCTGGGCTCGAACGTGACGCCGCTCTGGTTGATGTTGGGCGGCAGGACGTTGACGCCGAGCAGTTCGGCTTCCATACGCGTGCTGGCGACTTTGCCGACGTCGCCCGCGTCCGTGTCCAGCAGCGCGGTAAGGAACTGCACGGGGTAGTGCGCCTTGAGCCAGGCGGTCCAATAGGCGATGACGGCGTAGGAAACGGCGTGGGCCTTGTTGAATCCGTAGCCGGCGAAGGGCTCGATCAGCGCGAAGATCTCCTCGGCGACGTCGTTTGGAATCCCTTCCTGCACAGACCGCGCCACGAACTTCTCGTGTTCGCTTTGCAGGGCTTCGCGAATCTTCTTGCCAACGGCGCGTCGGAAGTTGTCGGCTTCGTCCCACGAATAGCCGGCCAGGTGGCGGGCGATCATGAGCACCTGGTCGGCGTAGACGAGCACGCCGTAGGTTTCGCTGAGGATCGGCTCGAGCCGTTCGTGAAGATAGGTGGGCGCTGTGCGCCCGTGCTTGCGGTCGATGTAGGTTGGGATGTTGGCCATGGGGCCGGGGCGGTAGAGCGCGATGATCGCGGCGACTTCGCCGATGCTGGTGGGCGCCAGGTCGCGCAGCGTGCGCGTCATGCCGGCGCCCTCCATCTGGAAGATGCCGACGGTGCGGCCGCGCCGCAGCAGCGCGAAGGCCTTGTCGTCGTCCAGCGGGATCTCCTGCGGCGCCAGCGCCTGGCCGGTGGCCTGCTCCACCAGCCGCAACGCGTGCTGGATGGTGCGGAAGTTGGACAGGCCCAGCACGTCCAGTTGCAGCAAGCCGATCTTCTCGATGGTCTGGAAGGTGAACTGCGCGACCGGGCGGCCCTCGGCTGAGCGCGTGAGCGGGACATGTTCCTGCAGCGGATCTCGCGAGACGACCAGCCCGGCGGCGTGGGTGGACGCGTGGCGCGCAACTCCCTCGATGCGTTGGGCCGAGTCCAGGAGTCGACGGACGGCGTCGTCCTCCTGATAGAGACGCTTGAGTTCGTCGACTTCGTCCAGCGAGCGGCCGATGGTGTAGGGATCGACCGGGTTGACGGGAATCTGCTTGGCCACCCGGTCGGTCAGGCCGTATTCCATGCCGAGGACGCGGCCGACGTCGCGAACCGCGGCGCGTGCGGCCAGGGTTCCGAAGGTGACGATCTGGGCCACGTGATCCGCGCCGAAGCGGCGGATCATGTATTCGATGACTTCGTCGCGGCGGTCGCTGGGAAAGTCCATGTCCACGTCGGGCATGGAGCCTTTGCGGCCGATGGTCAGGAAGCGCTCGAAGATGATGTCGTGCTCGATCGGATCGATGTCCGACATGTCGGTGGCGTAGGCGACGAGGCTGCCGTTCACCGAGCCCCGTGGGGCGGTCAACATGCCTCGGCCGCGCGCGAAGTCGAAGATTTCGCGCACCAGCAGCAGGTATTCGCCGAAGTCGGTCTGGTCGATAACGTCGAGCTCATAGGCCAAGCGTTCGCGGTATCTGGCGTCGGCGTTTGGAAGGCGACGGGCCAGGCCCTCGGCGGCCAGTTCAGCAAGGTGCGACTTGACCGTGTGGCCCTTCGGCACCTCGACAGACGGCATGGCGATGCGGCCGAACGGCAGGTCGAGGTCGCAGCGCTCGGCGATGGCGACGGTGTTGGCCAGGGCGTCGGGCTGGTCGTCGAAGGCCTGGGCCATCTCCTCGGGCGACTTGAGGTACCACTCGCCCTCCATGCGCATACGGTCGGTGTCGGCTACCAGGCTTCCGGTCTGGATGCAGAGCAGGATGTCGTGGGCGTCCTTGTCGTCGGGCGTGAGGTAGTGGACGTCGTTGGAGGCGACGAGGGGCAGGCCCAGGCCGCCGGCCAGCTCGATGAGGCCCTGCGCCAGGGGTTCCTGGTCGGGCAGGCCGGGGCGCTGGATCTCGACGAAGTAGTTGTTGGGGCCGAAGGTATCGGCGTGCCAGCGGGCGACCTCCTCGGCGCGGGCCGGATTGCCGGATGTGACCGCTCGTGAAAGTTCGCTGGAGGGGCAGCCGGAGAGGCAGATGAGGCCTTCGGCGTGGGTGGCCAAGAGGTCGCGGTCGACGCGGGGCTTGTAGTAGAAGCCGTCCAGGCTGGCGCGGGATACCAGCCGGACGAGGTTGCGGTAGCCGGTGAGGTTGCGGGCGAGCAGGGTGAGGTGGAAGGAGCGGCGGTCGAGGGCGGGGTCGCGGTCGGTGTGGGAGCGGGGGGCGACGTACACCTCGCAGCCGATGATGGGGCGCACGCCCCTGTCGCGGGCGGCCAGGTAGAAATCGGCGGCGGCGTACATGGCGCCGTGGTCGGTGATGGCGACCGAGTCCATGCCGAGCGCGGCGGTGCGCTCGATGAGGTCGGGGATGCGGCAGAAGCCGTCGAGCAGGCTGAATTCGCTGTGGACGTGGAGGTGGGCGAATCCGGCCAAATGGGCGCTCCTCAAGTGATGGCGGATTCTAGGTTTCGGGCCAGGAGTCGGACAACCGGCGGCCGCGGGCGGGTGCGGTCCGGGCGGTGCGGGATGGGCGGTGCGGGATGGGCGGTGTCGCGCGCATTAAGAGTTTTTTCTAAAAAACTGGTGGGTGGTGAATCGGAGTAATGGTGGGCTCAGGATGGCGGGGAGGTCGGAGTGGCCCTGGTGGCTGGGATTGATCGGGGCGCTGGGTCCCGGCTGAAGACGCCGGGATGGCGGAGGCCGATCGGCCTGGGCGGGTTGGGTGCTGAGGGGTGAGGTTCGACACATGCCCTCGGACTGGCTCAGGACAGGCCCTTCGACTAGCTCAGGACAGGCTTTCCGAGGACTTCAGACAGGCTCATCACGAACGGTTGGGTGGGCGGCCAGCGGGTTGGGCGGAATACGTGGGGGCTTGAAACGCCGTCCGCTCGAAGCCTGAGCCGAATACGTGGGGAGGGGGTGCGAAGTGGTGTGATCGAGCGCGGGTCCCAGGCTGCACGCAGCCTGGGC
>VXPS01000142.1:2454-4130 GCA_009839425.1 Chloroflexota bacterium | reverse complement strand
TCAAATGTCCTCTCAGCGGTAAATGGTCGGACCGCGCGCTCCTGGCGGCGCGGCAACTCGAACTGGTTGCAACTCCCGCCCGCCCACGCGACCCCATTTGGCAGCGGGGGGAGCCGTCCCGCCTGCATGTGCGCATCGGCGAACCGAAAGTCCTCCCCGATGGCTTCGCCCCGCAAGAGTCTCCACCGGTGACATCGGTGTACATGAAGCTGGTTCCTCCGAGGTCGGCCCCATCGAACCGGTAACCCGCGACGGAGCCGAAGATGAAGATCCGGTGCGACAAAGCACCTCACCCTCCCTCGGGGAAGATGCACCGCAGATTCTCGATGTCCGTCCACGTCGCGTAGTAGATCCGGGACCCGGTTTCCCAGGGTCTGTCGAGCCCGCCGGGTGACATCTGGACGCCGATCAGTTCGTGCTGGTCGAAGTAGTGCTTGAAGCCCAGGAGGTGGAACACCTCGTGGGTGATGGCTTCTCCTTCACGGGTGTACTGGTTGGCGTCACCCTGGCAGCAGGGATCGTCGCCAGTCCACATCAGTCCGAGGGCGCGCTTGTTGTAGCTGGTGGTCCCGCAGCAAAGGTGCGCGGACATCCCGGATCCTCCACCGCCCCACGCCTGGTTGTCGTCATTTAGATAGAAGGCCAGGAGCTCGCCGGGCTCGCTGACCAGCAGCCGGTTCCGCCAGTAGCGCTCGTATTCCTGGTCCCAGCCTGCCGGCGCGCCGGCCGGGACTTCGACCAGATCGCCCATTTCGACGATCCGGTACCCCAACTGGGCTTCGATCTGATCCGCAAGCCGGCCGATCGGAGCGAGCAACTGCTCGAGATCGGCGTCGGTCACGAAGTCAGGGAAGTTGCGGATGATGTCTACCCGGAACGGCGTCCCGTCCCAGGCGCCAACGACGATCGGCGTGTGGGTCAAGGCCAGCTCTCTCTGGCCCGCGCACGCCGCTTCGGGAGGCGAACCGAGTACCAGGTGGTTGCGGTCGTCCGCGATCACGTGATCGCCGATGTCGAGGTCCGCTTCGACGCCGCCTGCGCTTTCGATCGTCCCGTCGCCTGCATCGAGGGCGTCAGCGCCGACGCTGATCCCGTCCTCGTCCCGGTCCTCGAGCGTCACCACGTACCGGAAGGTGACGAAACCGCCGTCGCTCGCTTCCTCATCCCACTCAGCGTCACGGACGTCCTCCCCGATACCGAGCTTCAAAACCGGCGACCCCGAGACCGTCACGGCCTCGCTGAAGGTGACCCGAATCCCGATGGTTTCGCTCACCGCGTAACCGCGCGGATCGAACGGCGCCGTGGTGATCGTCAAGCCGCGAACGCCTGGAGCTGGCGGCGGCGCGGGACTGGTGGGGGGCGAAGCCGCAGGACCGGGCGAAGTGGTTGGCCCCGAAGCACTGTCGCCCCCGCAGCCAACGCCAAAGCACAGGAGCATCGTGAGGGTCCCGAGGACGAGGAAGACCCTCTGCCCTCTGAAAACGGCCGCCCCATCGCGTAAGACCGCTCGAATCATTCCGGTGTCGTCACTCCTTCTGATATCCCGCGAGCCACCCTTCAAACCAAGAAGGCCCCGGGGCCGATGCCCCGGCTGTGTCATATACAAATATACGACCCCACGAGACGTAGAGGAAAACGCGTTAGCGGAAGATTGGATTAAAAAAAAAAAAGGGGGG
>VXPS01000142.1:0-2444 GCA_009839425.1 Chloroflexota bacterium | reverse complement strand
GCCGATGCCCCGGGGCCCGTTGCCCTGCCGGACGGTCAGCGCTGCTGCGTTGCCCGTTCAGCCCGGTTCCCAGTTAGTTCTTCGCAACCTTGCAGGTCACGAAGTTGGCGATGTTCGACGCAGTCGTTCCGTCGGGGAGGGTGATCTGGGCCTGGGGGATCGGGATCGCGTTGGTCCGGTTGCCACGACTGTCCCACTGGCAGGTGAGGGTGTAGTCCACCGTGACCGGATCGCAGCCGTAGCCCAAACCGAGCGGGAAAGTAACGGAGGTCTCGATCTCGACGTCCTCGGCATCGCACAGCGTGCCGTTGTCGATGGCCGCGCCGGTGGCCGTGAAGCCGTGCGCCGTGCCGCCGTCGTCCGCGGTGCAGGCGTTGGAATCGTCGGTCGTCACGTAGTTGTCCGCCATGTCGTCGCCACCGTTGAGAGTACCGTCAGTATTACCAGCGTCCACCTTGCCAAGGTCGCCGTACATCGGGTCGAAGTCCTTGTCGAGCGTCTTCACCCAAGCCGTGTTCCAGTGGTTGTCTGCTGCCTGGGCACCCGCCGAGCCGTCGGTAGCGTTGTACTCACCTGAAACCAGGTTCTGGGTCTGGCGCTCGTTGTGGCTGCTGGTAGCCGTCACCAAGGCTGCGACGGCACCATCCGTGTCGTTGACCGCCATGTTGTCCGCGCTGATGCTGTCGTACAGGTTCGGAGGAGGCATCTGGGCGCGCCCCCGCGCATCGAGCTTCCGCGTCCGGCTGTACCACATCGAGGTGAAGTTGTGCCGGTTGGCGGCGGCGTCCTTGTACATGAGGTTGAAGCCGGCCAGAGTCGGGCCGCTGAGGTTGTCGGCGCCCGGAGCGTTGGCAGCAACGTTGGTCTGCACGACCGGCACGGCCGTCGGGGTCGGCAGGCGATCCACCTCGGCCTCGAACAGTTCGCAGATACCGACCTCCAACTCCTCACTGGCGGTGAAGGTCTTGGCTTCGCAGGTGAGCTCCTTCCAGGCATCCCACTTGATCTTGCCCCAACTTCCATTGACGTCGCCCCCGATGGGTTCGAGTTCCACGCTGTAGGCGTCCAGGTAGTTCCGATCGAGACCGTTATCCACGGTGATCCGGAAGCAATCGTCGGGCTTCGAGACCCGGCTCACCAGGTTGTCGTTGTAGTCCCACAGGTTGTCGTGGTTCGCCGGTTGGCAGGAGCCCACGTTCGCGGCTGTGCGAGCGCTGGTGTCGGGGATTCCGTCGGTGACCGTCTCGTCCGGCGATGCCGAAAGAGCGAAGTAGGTCTCCTCGTTTATCGCTTCGTTGGTGCCGAGTTCGATCTTGCCGATCGAACCCACCGCCAGGGAGGTCGGCGATGACTTCTTCTTGACGCCCTTGCTCGTCTTCTGGACAACCGTCAGGTCGTGCGTGACATTCACGTCCAGGCTCGACGTGTAGTGCCAACCCAGATCGACGCCGTCGAAGACCAACACCCGCTCGATCGTCTGGTTTCCCGTCCTTGCCGCGTCGTCATCCAACAGGTAGGCGGAACCGAGATGCGTGGTCAGACTGTTGTCGATCAGTCCGGTGTGGAGCGTGAGGGTCGGCTCCCACATCTCGCAGGCCATGGAGTCGGCGATCGTGACTTCCGGAGCGGTCATGCTGTTCTCGGCGCACGCGAACGGGCCGCAGGTGACCGGGACCGGATCGCCGACCGGAAGCGGGATCTGGTTGGCGCCGAGCTGCACCGGCGTGACCATGAAGGTCGCCCCGGCCTCGACCACGGCGGCCTGCGGAATGTCCCACGAAACGTTTGCGAACGGCATGTTCTCCACGTCCGGGAGCAGCACCACGTGGGCCGCGCCCTCGATGTAGCCCGGCGTCATGATGGCCAGCATGTTCACCTCGACCATCATCTCCGGGTTGGGCGAGGCCATGGCGGTGTCTTTGTCCGTGCCGTCGTCCGCAACCATCATGTGCATGGACTTCGCGTCCTCGCCGACTTCGAAGTGGGCGTGGAGCGGATCCGGCATCGGCGTGGGCTCGGGCTCGGGCTCCGGCTCGGGTTCCGGCTCGGGCTCCGGCTCAGGGGCCGGCGGCGGCGGTGGCGGCGGCGCCGGGGCTGGCGTCGTCGTCGTGTCGTCGTCGCCGCAACCCATGAGCACGAGACCGGCGCCCAGGGTCACGGTAAGAAGGAGAAGGAGTCCGTGTCACATGTGACATATACTGATCCGCCCGAAATGCCGTTCCCCCTCTCGTTTCGCGCCGCCGGTCGAAAGGGATTGCTCTACGGGGTGTTGATCACGGGTTGATCGCGGCGCGCCAATCCCCGGAGCTGTACGTCCATGACACAAGCGTCGCGAAAGCGCATCGCGAGGGTGAAGCTGACCCTCACCAAGCGGACCGTCGAGTCCCTGGAACCCGGCGCCAGCCCCTGGATCGCCTGGGACGACCGGCTGACCGGCTTCGGCG
>VXPS01000040.1 GCA_009839425.1 Chloroflexota bacterium | reverse complement strand
AAATCCAGGCCCTGCGCCTGCAACCGCGCCAGCGCCGCCTCCGCCTCCGCGCCCACCGCCCGCAACTCCACCAGTCGTTCGTCGCCGGAACCCAGTACCAAGGTCACGTCGATCCGCGGCGCCGGAAGCTCCCCGTCCGCGCGCTCCGCCCACTCCACCGCCAGCACGTCAGCCTCCAGCACCACGTCCGACCATCCAATCGACTCCAGGTCCTCGTAGCTCTCGATCCGGTAAACGTCCACGTGCGTCAACCGTCGCCCGCCCCCGTGATATTCGTTTACGAAAGTAAATGTCGGTGAGGTCACAGTGTCGGCCATGCCCAGCCCCTCGGCCATCCCCTTCACCACCACCGTCTTCCCCGCTCCCAACGGCCCCCTCAGCGCCACGCACAGCGGCCCGCAACACGCCACCCCCAGCGCCCGCCCTATCTCACGCGTCCCCCGCTCGTTACGCGTCGTCAGCACCAAACTGCGGGTTGCCATCACGCCTGGCCGGGCACGCTGGGAGCAGGCGTTGACAACGCCTCTCCGGGGCACCTATGCACAGAGGAGCTTTGCCCATCTTCCCCTCTCTCTCTGGAGACCCTTGGATCACGCACCGCAACCTCGAAGGCGTGGCAGCTCTTCACCCTCTCCAAGGGGAGAGGCAGAGCCTGCCCCGGACTTGATCCGGGGTTCGGCCGTCTTCGGCCGAAACCGGTGAGGGGTCGTCCGGGCACCGTGCCTCGGGTTTCGCAACAGCCTCCGCTCGGAGAGGACAGGCTGAGGGTCTTCGGGCTTGGTGGTGTACAGACTAGCCACGTCCCGGGGAATCGACCCGCCTGAGGATCATCCCCGAGCTTCCGGACGTTGCCGCACCCCCACCGCACCCATAGAATCCAACTCGCCTCCGTCGGCCTCGACCGGCGGAGGTTTCGCGTGTACGGGAGCCCCGCGTCGTGCGTCGCCATGTCGTGAAGATCGCGCCTACCGGCTTCTTTGCGGATTACGGCTGCCACGTCCGCATTCTCGAGGAAGCCCGCGCCCTCCAGCAGCGTGGATACGACGTTACCGTTGTAACGTACCCAGGCGGAAATGACCCGCCCGGACTGCCCGTCGTCCGCATCCCCTCCTGGCTCCACCGCGGCGGTCCGCGCGTCGGTTCGCACTGGCGCAAGCTCATGCTCGACCCCGCTCTGCTGGCCACCGCCCTCACCCGCCTGCCGTCGCGCCCCGTCGACATCGTCCACGCCCACTTGCACGAAGGCGTGCTCATCGGCTGGCTGCTGGCTCGCATGCATGGCGCGGGGCTCGTGTTCGACTACCAGGGCAGTCTCACGCGCGAAATGCTCGACCATCAATTCATCCGCGCCGCCAACCCGCTCCTCCACGTCTTTTCCTGGCTTGAAAAGCTGGCCAACCGCCTGGCCGACCGCATTCTCACCAGTTCCGAGAACGCCCGAAACTCCCTCATCGCGGAGTCCGGCCTTCCCTCAGACCGCGTCGTCGCCGTAACCGACGGTGTCGACCTCACCCGCTTCCGCCCACGCCAACCCGACGACACCGATGCACTCTTCAACCTGCGCCATCGCCTCGGCATCCCGCCCAACCGCCTGCTCGTCGGCTACCTCGGCCTCCTGGCCCCCTACCAGGGAACCGACGACCTGATCCGCGCCGCCCAACTCGTGCTGCGGCAAGACCCGGGCGCCCACTTCCTGGTCATGGGCTTCCCCAACCAGGAGGCCTACCGCCACGCCGCCCACGCCGCCGGCCTCGCCGGCCACTTGCATTTCACCGGCCGCGTCCCCTACGCCGATGCCCCCGAGATGCTCCGAGTCCTCGACATCGCCGTCGCCCCCAAGCGCTCCGAATCCGAGGGCAACGGCAAGGTCCTCAACTACATGGCCGTCGGCCTCCCCGTCGTCGCCTACGACGGCCCCGTCGCCCGCGAGCTGCTGGGCCAGTCCGGCCTCCGCGTCCCCGTCGGCTCGGTCGAAGGCCTCGCCGAGGGGCTCCTCCGCTACCTCGCCGACCCCGACCTCCGCACCCGCCACGGCCACGCCCTCCGCCGCCGCGCCGAACGCATGTACGGCTGGACCCGCCAGATCCAACACGTCCTCCGCGTTTACGATTCCCTGCAAGCCGGGCACTGACCAGCCCCACTCCTATACTCGCCCTGTTGAGCCGCTCGGGCGACCAAGATCGAGTTCGACGGAAGCCAGCCTGGACTAGTAGTCATGGCGATCGTGATCGTGCTGGCCTTCGTCCTCGTCCCCCTGGTACTGACAGCCGCTCTCACCCCAATCGCCCTGGCCCTGTTCCCCCGCTTCCGCTCCCGCGAGTCCAAGCCCCAGACCAGCCAGGTCGCTTTCGCCACCCGCACCAGTAGCCGGCTCCCCCTCGTTGGCGGTCCAATCCTGGCCCTCGCCATAGCCATAGGCGTCCTTTTCCATCCCGACGCACCCCTCTGGCCCCTGGCCGCCGTCGCCGGCTTCTTCGCGTTTGGCTTCATCGACGACCTTGCCAAGACGCTCCGCGGCCGCGGCATTGGCGAAGGCTTCTACTTCGCCGTCATTGTTTTCCTCTCGATCGCCGCCGCGCTCCTGATCCTCGGCCGCGACTTCCACGACCTCGGAACCCTTACGCCCTTCGCCCTCGCGACCCATGTCGGAACCGACGCCGTTGTGCCGCTTGCCCTCTGGTACGCCGTCCTGATCCTCGGAACCACCCTGGCCGCCGGCTTCAGCGACGGCATGGACGGCCTCACCGCCGGCACGTCCACCATCCTGATGACCGGACTCTGGCTCGCCGCCGGCCCCGTCACCGGCGTCTGGGCCGGCCTCACCGCCGCCGGAGCCGGCGGCGCCCTGGTCTGGAACCTCCCCTCCCGTTGGGCCCCGTCAGCCCGCGAACGGCCGCGCCGCGCCCGCGCCTACATCGGCGACAGCGGGGCTCTCATGCTCGGCGCAACCATGGCCGTCGCCGCCATCGTCGCCGGCTACGACCTCCTCTGGCCCCTCATCGGCGCCCCGCTCCTGCTCGAAGGCTTCTCGTCATTGATCCAGTTCAAGATCCTCATTCCCCTCATTCGCCGCGTGGTCGATCCTCGCGACCCCGATGGCAATCCGCTCCCGCACCAGTGCTTTTCGCTTCCGCTGCTGGCCGTTCCGCTCCACTACCACTGGGAGCTCCTCGGCCTCGACCGCCGTTCAATCGTCGTCCTGTTCTGGGTCACGTCGCTTCTGGCAGCCGCGGCAGGAGTCGTCGCCGTCCACGTATCTGCCGCCACCGCTCTGGCCCTCGCGCTTAGCGGCGCCGTCGGCCTGGCCTTCTGGCTGAGCGCCATGTGGCTCCGTCCAGCCTTCCTCCACGTCGAGGACGACACGGTCTCCGTCATGCACGGCCGCCCACTCCGGCTCGGGCCGGTTCGCCTGTACCGGCATCTCAAGACGATCAGGGATCGCCGCCTGGCCGAAGTCGCCGTCCGCACTGAAGTCGCCGGTCACCCCAAGAACGCCTACGTCCTATCCCAGTGGATCGCCGAGGTCCGCCGGCCCTAACGCCATGCCAGACCTTGACGTCCCCGCTCATCTCCGCGCAGCCATTGCGGCCGGACTCGGCGACGCATCCGCCCCCTGGCGCCCCATGGCTACCGACGGACGCCACCGCATGTGGCTCGTCGCAACCCAACCACACCCCGTCGTCGCCAAGGGCTACCTGCCGGAAATTGACATCTACTACGCCCACCGCTGGCGCCGCGAGGAACGCGCCCTCGACCTTCTCCATCGCTACGCCCCCGGCCTCGCCCCCCAACCCCTGGCCGCCGCCTACGCGCCCGGCCAATGGGCCGCCCTCGCCATGCAACACGTCGGCCACTGCTCCCTTGCCGACGGACTGCCAGCCCCGTCGGACTTGGAACGAACCCAGGCCCTTGACGCCGCCCTGCACGCCTACCGCCGCTTCCACGACGTCACCCAACGATTCGGCCCGATGCTCCGCGCCCTCGCCTACCAGTCCGACCTCGACCGCATCACCCGCCGAACCCTCGAACGCCGCTACGCCTCCGCCTTCGTCCGCCTGCCCGACCCGACCGCCAGCCCGGCCCCAACCGCATCCCCCACAACCCTATACGCCGCATTCCGCGCTACGGCATCT
>VXPS01000101.1 GCA_009839425.1 Chloroflexota bacterium | reverse complement strand
CATGGCTTCACCATATAGCCGCGCCCGCCTGCCCCGTCGAGACGGCAGCGCCCTTGACCCTTCGCCTTCCCGTGCGGATAAACCGCCCGCCGAATATGGAACGGTGGACCATGAAGCGAATTTTCTCCGGCATCCAGCCGACCGGAAACCTGCACCTCGGGAACTATCTGGGCGCCATCCGCAACTGGGTGGGCATGCAGCGGGATTTCGACTTCAACTGCATCTTCTGCATCGTCGATCTGCACGCCATCACGGTTCCGCAGGACCCGGCGGAACTGACCGCCAACACCCGCGAGGTGACCGCGGCGTTCATTGCGTCGGGGATCGATCCGGAGCGCTGCATCGTCTTCAACCAGAGCATGGTATCCGGCCATGCCGAGCTCGCCTGGGTGCTCAACTGCCATGCGCCCATGGGCTGGCTCAACCGCATGACCCAGTTCAAGGAAAAGGCCGGCAAGCGCCGCGACGCGGCCGCGGTCGGCCTCTTCGCCTATCCGGTGCTGATGGCCGCCGACATCCTGCTCTACCGCGCGAGCGATGTGCCGGTCGGCGAAGACCAGAAGCAGCATCTGGAGCTTTCGCGCGATATTGCGGGCGCGTTCAACCGCTACTATGGCTGCGAAGCGCTGGTGCTGCCGGAACCGCGCATCTTCGGCGCGGCGACCAGGGTGATGAGCCTGCGCGACGGCAATGCCAAGATGAGCAAGTCCGACCCCTCGGTCAATTCACGCATCAACCTCTCGGACGATGCAGACGCGATCGCACAGAAAATCCGCCGGGCGAAGACGGACCCGGAGCCGCTGCCGGGCGAGCCTGCCGGTCTTGAGGGCCGGCCCGAGGCTGCGAATCTGGTAGGCATCCATGCGGCACTCGCGGATTGCGACGAGGCGGCGGTCTGCCGGGAATTCGGCGGGCGCGGCTTCTCCGACTTCAAGGCCGCGCTCTCGGAACTGGCCGTGGAGATGTTGTCTCCGGTGACGGCCGAGATGCGCCGCCTGATGGCCGACCCCGTCTATATCGACGGCGTGCTGGCGGACGGCGCGGCGCGGGCGGACGCCATCGCCTCCGCGACGATGGCCGAGGTCAGGGACATTGTCGGCTTCCTGACCCCCCGGCGCGGCGCATGAAAAAGGCGAACGTCGAGACCTTTTTCGACCGGCTGGCGGCAGCCCTGCCGGAGCCGGAAGGGGAGCTGCACTACGTCAACCCCTACACGCTGCTGGTCGCCGTCGTCCTGTCCGCCCAGGCGACGGACGCAGGCGTCAACAAGGCGACGAAGACCCTGTTCGCCGCCGCCGATACACCGGAGGCCATGCTTGCGCTCGGCGAGGACGGTGTCCGCGGCCATATCCGCACCATCGGCCTCTTCAACGCCAAGGCGCGCAATGTCATCGGCCTCTCGCGCATCCTCGTCGAGGAACATGCCGGCACCGTGCCCGAAAGCCGGGAAGCGCTGGAACGCCTGCCCGGTGTCGGACGCAAGACGGCCAATGTCGTCCTCAACACCGCCTTCGGCCAACCGACCATTGCAGTGGACACGCACATCTTCCGGGTCGGCAACCGCACCGGCCTCGCGCCCGGCAAGACGCCGCTGGAAGTGGAGAAGAAGCTCGAACGGCGCGTGCCGGCGCATCGCAAGCTGCACGCCCACCACTGGCTGATCCTGCACGGGCGCTATGTCTGCAAGGCTCGGAAGCCCGACTGCCCGGCTTGCACCGTCGCCGACCTCTGCCGTTTCAAGGGCAAAACGACGGTCTGAGCGGCAAGGCCAGCTATTCCAGTTCCACCGCGTAAGTATCGACCGGCGGCAGGGATTCCACCAGGCCCCGTTCCACGACGAACGCCGCGAACCTCTCGTAGCGCCGCCGGTCGAGCGCCGCCGGCCTGAGCGCGAAGCGCGGCAGCGTGTCCCGCCAGGCGCGGCGGTTGAGCTCGTCGTCGAGGTCCTTGCGGTCGCCGGCGATGAACAGTTTCCAGGACTCCGCGGGATGGTTGACCATGTACTGGACGCCGCGCTCCACGGCATCGACGAAGGCCCGGTAGGCCGGCCGGTCGAGCGTGTCCTTGTGGGCGACGACGATCAGCTCGTCGTAAGGGGGCACGCCCTCCTCCTCCAGATAGAAGGCGCGGCCCGGATGGCCCACGATATCCATCTGGTTCAGCTCGAAATTCCGGAAAGCACCGATCACGGCATCGACCTGACCGGCGATGAGCGAGGGCGAGAGCGACCAGTTGACGTTCACCTTCTCGATGTCGTCCATCGTGAGGCCGTGGGGCTGCAGCACGCCTTCAAGGAGCGCGTCTTCCAGCCCCGCCACGGAAAAGCCGACCCGCTTGCCCTTGAGGTCCGCAATCGTGCGGATCGGGCTGTCCTCGAGCACCACGATCGTGTTGAGCGGCGTCGCGACCAGGGTGGCGATACGCACCAGCGGCAGGCCGGCAGCCGCCTGCATGTGCAATTGCGGCTGGTAGGAGACTGCGAGGTCCGCCTTGCCGGCCGCCACGATCTTCGGCGGGTCGTTCGGGTCCGCAGGCGGCACGAACTCGACCGTCAGGCCGGCCTCGGCGAAATAGCCCCGCTCCTGCGCCACATAGAGCGGCCCGTGGTCCGGATTCACGAACCAGTCGAGCAATACGGTGAGTTTCTCTTCCGCCGCCGCCGGGAGAGCGGCAAGCAGGCATGCGGCGGCAAGCGCCGGGAAGCGGACTTTCATGGTTCGACTGGCTCCTTATCGTGCTCGCGCCACAAGGTATCGATCTGCCAGGGCACCGCGAGGCGGAGCAGGCGGTCGACGGTGAAGTAGAGAATCAGCGCCATCGCCGCGAGGACGACGAGCGCAGCGAACATCAGGTCCACCTGCATGCGCGCATTGGCGTGCAGCATGAGGTAGCCGAGGCCGGCCGACGCACCGACCCACTCGCCTACCACCGCACCGATGGGTGCGACGGCCGTGGCCACGCGCAGGCCGGACGCGCAGGCCGGCAGGGCGGCCGGAATACGCAGGTGGATAAGCTGGCGCCAGCGCGAGGCGCCCATGCTGCGCGCGAGGTCGAGCCAGCCGGGATCGGTGCGGGACAGACCGTCATAGAAGGCGGCCGTCACCGGGAAGAAGATGATGAGCACGGCCATCGCGACCTTGGAGGCCATGCCGTATCCGAGCCAGAGCACGAGAACGGGCGCAATCGCGAATACCGGAACGGCCTGGCTTGCGACCAGCACCGGCAGCAGCCACAGGCGCGCGGGACGCAGATGAGCGATGACCAAGGCCGAAAACGCGCCGAGCGCCGAGCCGATTCCGAGGCCGAGCAATATTTCCGCCAGGGTCGTCCCGGCGTGGGAAAGCAGGAGTCCGGAATGGCCCGCAAGCGCCGCAACCACGGCTGGAGGCCCCGGCAGGATGAAGGGCTGCGCGCCCGTTACCGATACGATTGCCTGCCACAAGACCAGAAGACCGGTCGCTACGGCCCCCATGCGCAGCGCTGCCTTCATCCTGCCAGCCTTGCGAGAAGCTCGCCCTGCGCCGCCAGGACGGCCGGGTCGCGCACGTCGCGCGGCGGAGCAAGTTCCGGCACCGGCTGCGCAACCAGCATAGCCGGACGCCCGGTCATGACATGGACCCGGTCCCCGAGCCGGAGCGCCTCCAGCGGGTCGTGGGTCACGAGCAGCACGGTCCGCCCCGCCAGCAACCGGGAGGCGAGGTCCTGCGCCGCATGGCGGGTGATGGCGTCGAGGCTGCCGAACGGCTCGTCCATCAGCACGACCGGGCGGTCTTCCATCAGCGTGCGGACCAGCGCGACACGCTGGCGCTCACCACCCGAGAGCGTCGCCGGCAGCGCCTGCACGGCATGTTCGAGGCCGACATCGGCAAACAATCGGCGCGCGCGGTCGAAGTCCGGCCGCTCGCCCCGCAGGCGCGCGCCCAACACGGCGTTCTCAAGCGCGCTCGCCCAGGGCAGCAGAAGATCGTTCTGACCCATGTAGGCAACGGGCCCGGTGCGCACGCGACCGGCGGCCGCTCCGTCCAGTCCGGCGATCAACCGGAGCAGGCTGGTCTTCCCCACGCCGCTGGGCCCCAACAGGCAGGTCCAGAGCCCGGCCTCCAGACGAATATCGAGCCCGTCGAACAGCGGCGC
>VXPS01000054.1 GCA_009839425.1 Chloroflexota bacterium | reverse complement strand
CCCGGGGGGGGGGGGGTGGGGGGTGGCGGCTGGGCGCGCTCCCCCCCGCCCCGCTACGAGGGATGGGGCGGAGGGTCAGGATTGGAGGACGAAGTCGGCGATTTGTTGGGCTCGTCGGACGGCGTCTTGCGCCCTTGGGATGTCGGGTTCCTGGGCGGCTTCGGCTGGATAGCGGGCGGCACCGGCGTATGGGTTCAGCGTGATGGCAGCGGGCATCAGGTCTGCAAACGCTGGATCCAGGCCGGTGCAAAGGTCAATGAGATACCCGAGGTCGTGGACGAAACGAAATGGGACGCCGTGAGCGACGAGGTATCCCTTCAGGTACTTCTCGGCGCATTGCTGGGCGAGGAAACAGGCCAGCCCCGGCAATGGGCGGTCCGGCCCAAGCGCGCGGCGGGCGAGTACGAGGTCGTCGTCGGCTTTGGAGAACCAGGCGTGTTCAGGCCGCCGGTCGGTCATATAGAACTTCCGAGTCTTCCAACATGCGGCTGAGCATGGAGTTTGGATCCTGGCGATAGCGAGCAAGCAGGTCGGCTGAACGGATCAGGATGTCGACCGGCAGGACGAAGTTCTGGGCGATGGCCAGGCGGATGGCATAGCCGTCGCGGCCCTGCTCGTCGTTGTGGCGCAGGACCACCATGAGGTCCAGGTCGCTGTTGTGGTCCTCTTCGCTGCGGGCGACGCTGCCGAAGAGGATGATTTGCTCGGGCTGGAAGCGTTCGACGATGAGCTGGGTGATGGCCTGGATGGTTTCGCGGTTGAGGGGGTCTTCGACTACGCGCATCGGTTTTCGACCGCCAGTAGGGGTTTCGGAGTCAGCGGCTGCCGGGGCGTTCATGGAGGCAAGGATAAGGGCTCTGGTGTGGCGACAGGCGAGGGCGGCTCTAACGCAGGCTACCCGCGAACGGGGCGGGCCGAGTGCTGCCAGGATCGTAATCGCCTGCGCGCAGTCGTAGCGCCTAGACTCGTCAATGGAGCCCGCGATTCGCTCGGTGTCGGGCCCTGAGGCGTGGGGGTTTGCCGAGGTTGCCCAAGTCTTCGGCGTCATTGTTCTGGCCGTCGTGCTGGTCAGCCTGATCGTCTATTGGTTGCGGTCGGAATCGGACCCGCGCCACGACGTGGACCCGGGCTACATGGCTGCGCTACGGCGCGCGCGGCGGCGGTTGGTAACAGACGGCGACCACGAGCGGGATCGCTTATGGCGCCCGACAGGCGGGCCCGGCGGCGGCGATGGCTCAGGCTAACCGCGCATTGTCGCGCGATGATTGATCGAATGAGTGGACGCCAGCCGTTTAGCGAACTGACCAGGGACTTCACGCCGGAGCGTCGCCGGCGTGTGGACGACATGAAGCGGGAGTTGCTGGCCGAGATGCCCTTGCACGAGCTTCGCCGGGCGCGGGCGCTGACGCAGCGCGACATGGCGAAGCTATTGAAGGTGAATCAGCCGGCGGTGTCGAAGTTGGAGCAGCGGGCCGACGTGTATGTGTCCAGCCTGCGGTCCTATATCGAGGCGGTGGGCGGCAAACTCAAGATCGTGGCGAAGTTTCCAGACGGCGAAGTGGCTATCACTAATTTCTCTGACGTAGGAGAGTAGTCGTAGAGTCTCTGCGTCCGATGAAACCTCTGCGGAACCCGGACCGGAGATGATTGCCCGGAGAACTCTCACCCCAATCCTCTCCCGCAGGACAGGGATAATGAGCGGCTGCAAATCGGAGGTCGCAGGGCGTTGTACAAAAGTCTCCTAGTTGAGCATATTGTCAACTCAACGACTAAGAACTGTACGGAAGGCTAGTTCGGCCGCGTGAGTCGAGGAGTTTAGATTTTCGCTCGCGTTGAGATACTGGTAGCTAACCACGAAAGAAATCAAACTATGATGAAGCTTATATCGATATCTAGCCACGCGCGTCCATGCGAAAATTCAAACTCTGTTTTCTGAGGTCGGCCAGTCGGGTCGGCGTTCAGTTCCCGGGGAGGGGACACTCATGAGGAAGCGACTTGCGCTGGCAGTGGCCAGCGCTCTCACGGCTGCGGTGCTGTCGGCGGTTGTCACGACCGCCTATATCGAGGGCGGCTGGCCTGAGACGTGTTTGGAAATGAACGACATGGTGGAGGCGTCGCCACTCGGTTCGGGCGCCGTTGGCATCTACCAGCGAGCGTTTGGTGACGGCGCGGAAGCGGCCTGCCAGTCTGATCACCGCGCCGACGTGCGTGGCGCGTTTATGTGGGCATTCCCAGAAGCGCAGGCCGCGCCCGCACCGCAGCCGACCCCCGCTCCTAGCGGCAACGTACAGGGTAGTGTGTCCAGCAATTCAGGCGGGGTGTTCCCCATCTCACTCGATCCGGGTCTCTACGTGTTTTCCGCTACGTATAACCCGAACGACAACTTCATCGTTGATTTGGTAGGCCAGCGTACAACGCTGCTATTCAACCAGCTGTGGGATGACGGCCACCACGAAGTGACACAGAGGATCGCCGGAGGCTCGTTCTTCCTCGAAGTCGACGCAGAAGGTGCTTGGACGATAAGCTGGTACCGAGCCGCAAATCTGTAGCGACGACACGCACTCTCTGGGAGCAAGGGCAGCCTTGCTCCCAGACTAAGCGGATTGTTCGCAGGCGAATCGAGATTGCACCGCCTAGCTGGTTATCGAAAGGAGCTCAACTATGGCCGATGCCCAGAGTCTGCTGAGTTTGATTGCGCGGGGGTATGCCGCGGGGCGGGAGGATGCGGCTACGGAGGCTTTGTGTTTCATCTTGTCGCGATCGGATTCGGCTAGAGCCGCGCTTTCCGAGTTTCTGGGCCATAGCGGTGGTTCGCTTCCTATCGCCAGCTTTAGCACACAGTTTTTTACAGTCGGCGCGTATCCAGATATGGCTTGCCTTGACGATAATGGCGACCCATTGGCATTTGTCGAGTCAAAATTCTGGGCGTCACTCACCTACCGCCAACCAGTTACCTATTGGAAGAACCTTCCCGACGACCGGCCGGCCGTGCTGCTGTTCCTGGCACCTGCCTCTCGCATAGCCGGCATTGACGAGGGCTGGTTGTGGCACGAATTGGTGGAACGGTTGCGCAATGCCGGCCACGATCTGGGTCCGGTTGATGAGCGAGAGGGTGTGCTTACGGCAACCTCCAAAGGTGGCCAGCGCCGCCTGATGCTCACCAGTTGGGACGCACTACTTACCATGCTAGCGGAGAGAACCTGGAAGGGCGGAGAAGCTCAAGCGTGCTTCGAATTGGCCGAGCTGCGGGGGCTTGCCCGCGACGCCATCAAGAACGACGACCCTGTAAGAGACGCCCAACTGAAGCGGTTGATCGCCAGTGCCGTCACTCAACTAAAGGAATTGGGCTGGGCCAGTACCGAGGGGTTGGCTGTGGGCGGATTGGAAGGCGATCACTACGCAAGGTTCTTTCGTTTAGCTGGGAGAACAACGGGCCTTCGAATCGACTACAAAGCCGTAAAGAAAACGGGCAAGCCGCTGTGGCTCTGGTTCTGGTGTACCAGAGATTCCCGCAATTCAGTGCCTCTGGACGAAGTGCGCGACAAGCTGGGTGGATTGGCCGAACCATTGAAATGGCTCCCGCAGGATATCTGTCTGCCAATTGAATTGCCGCCGCGCGCTGACTGCGAGACAACTTTGTGCGCCATTGTCGAAGAATTGGAACGTATCGCCAGGATAATCAGGCCCGATGGTCCGACTGATTGCGGCGATCCAACGACCGTCTAACTGTGTCTCTGCGCATAGTCAATTGGAATGTTGAGTTTGCTACGCCCAGGTCGTGGCGGACTTCTGAAATCCTGGGCCGGGTCGATCGGCATGAGCCGGAGATCGTGTGTCTGACCGAGACGCATGACGAGCTGCTTGGCCAGGGTGGATACGCGATTAGCTCGCAGCCGGATTACGGATACGGGATGCAGAAGAACCGGCGTAAGGTTTTGCTCTGGTCAAGGGAACCATGGAAGGAGGTCGATGATTTGGGGATTGAATCGCTGCCGCCGGGGCGGTTTGTGTCGGGCGTTACGCAGACGTCAGTGGGCGAGGTGGCGGTGATTGGGATCTGCATTCCGTGGTTTGGATCGCGGACCGAGGCTCGGCGGGGGGCGGAGCGCAGGGGGTCAGGTCAGCCGCCGCACGCC
>VXPS01000088.1 GCA_009839425.1 Chloroflexota bacterium | reverse complement strand
GGCCTGGACCGCGCCATTGTCACCCCGCACGCCGCCTTCCTCTCCGAGGAATCGCTCCTCGAACTCGAACGCCGCGCC
The DNA here is from genome assembly GCA_009839425.1 of Chloroflexota bacterium. Classification (GTDB taxonomy): domain Bacteria; phylum Chloroflexota; class UBA11872; order UBA11872; family UBA11872; genus UBA11872. The sequence goes on along the minus strand of VXPS01000088.1, from coordinate 4,067 downwards.
GCCCTGTCCGTCGTCCGCGTCCTGCAAGGCCGGATGCCCGAGTACGTCTGGAACCGCGAAGTCCTGGAACGGGTCAGCCTGGCCGAGGGATAGGGACGGTTCGCCGGGCCGGCCCTACATGAAGTTCTCGTAGAACCACGCCGAACCCACGCCGAGCACCGATCCGACCACGATTCCCACGACGTCGACAACGATGTCACCACTGAAGGGCGCCAGCGACGCCGTTCCCTCCTCGGCGCCTTGCCAGACCCACCAGCGCGCCAACAGCCACCAGAGAGCCACGCTGCCCACAAAGATGGCGATCCGCAGTCGGAGGCGTTGGCTCCCGCCGCTTGCGGCCGGTCGCGTCAGCATCGTCCGACCTGGCTCCGCGGTGTCGGGGTCCTGCCCGGCACTTGCATCCGCATCGGCAATCTCGCCCTCGATGATCGAGCGCGCCTGAGCCCCTGCCGGAGCATTGCTCGCCATTGCCAGCGCTGTTGGATACGTCCGGTAGAAGTAGTAGCGATAGACGAAGGTGAGCGGCAGTCCGACGTAGAGGCCAAGGCCAATCACGGCGCCGGCTTGGGCAAGCTGCTGCACCGCCAGCACGACGAGCAGTACCAGCCATAGCAATCCCTGGTGCAGCAGGTATTGCTGATCGGCGGCCTGGACTCTGAACTCAACAAGAACATTCTCCCGCCGCCAGCGCCATCGCTCGATCACGCCCAGGCCGATGCCCAATACGCAGAGCAGCAACCCTGTTGGGGCGGCGCCGAGGAATGCCAGGACCAGGGCTGGAATCGCGGCGGTTGCGAATCCGGCGATTGCAATGGTCGGCCAGGAAGCAATGGCGGCGCGCACCCGCCCGCGGTATTGCACGAACGCCCGGCCCGCCTCGTGTGGTGCATATCCGGCGTCGATCAGCGCCCGCACCGCCACTTGCGTGTGTTGCGGATCTTCAGGCCGGCCCTGCTGCAAGCGCGTCAGCACGTCGGGTGCCCTTCTGCGTTCTCTCGCTCGCGAGCCTCATCTTCGGTCATTCGCACTCGAACCGCTATGCCGCCCGAATCCGTTGATCAACCGCGTTTCGGATCAAGGTCGGCAGCAACTGGCTGTCATGCACGATCTCGCCAAAGCATGCTCCAAGCGGTCGCCCGTCGATTCGCGGCATGTACGCACGCTCGAACTCGGTGCGCAGCACGCCCACCCCGAAGGCCAGCACCTTCGTCGCCTGCCCGCCCGGTCCGTTGCGATTCCGGCGGTCCAGGTCCGTCAGCACGCGACGCAATTGAGCCGGATCGCTGCTGATCCCATCCGTGATCACGATCACGCTCTTCAATCCGGCCTGCGGCTGGATGTGCGTCAACGCTCGCCGCATCGCCCCGGCGTCGTCGGTCTCGCGGTGGTCCAGCGTGTAGATGGTCCGAACAATCGGGCTGTGATCGCGCGGACGGTAGGCCGCCTCCGAGGGTATTCCGGCCGCCGTCCACACGCTTTGCTCGAATCGCCAGTGCAGCACCGCCTCCGTGCTGAAGCTCAGCACCGCGTACGGAATCCGCAGCCGCTCGTGGATCTCGATAAAGATCACCGCCGCTTCCACCAGCCGGTCGAACTTCTTGGTCGGAAACCCCCGTTGCACCATGCTCCCGCTGATGTCCAGCAGGATCGCGCTGGCGAAGTCCCGCTGCCGGTCCTCCCGCGCCACCCGCACCCCGCGCAGAAACGCCGACGCCGGATCCGTAATCAGCCGCTCCGGATGCTCCAGGTCGATCTCGCCCGTGTCGCCCCGCCGCTGCTTCCGCGGTCGCCGCCACGGATCCACTGCCCCGTGTCGCCGCCGGTCCATGATCTCCGCCAGCCCTCGGCGCCGTCCGCTGCCGTGGATGGACTCCCGGATCAGCGGCTCCAGCTTTCGAACCGCCGCCAGGTAGTCGAACGCCTCGTAGTCGATCTGCGGTCCGCGACCCTTCCGCAGGTACGAGATGAGCCCCGGATGCCATGACTCCCCCGTTGAGCTGAGCACCCGGTCCCGAACCTGCCGCCGGCTCCACCGCCGCCGCTCGCCCTGCGTGACCGAACTTGGGGCGCGATCGTCCGGAGCATCTGGCGCTCCTTCCCTCCGGCGACTCTGCAGCGGCTGCGTCGTTGCGGCCGGCGCATGTTGGTCGGACTCCGCTGGCTCGTCGCTGGCGCCCGCGCCGGTTTGCGAGCCGGGCGCCTCCTCGGCCGATGCGTCCTGCGGCTCCGGCTCGTCCTCGGTTGGCGTCGTGCCCGGATCGCTCGCGTCGGGAGCCTTCGTCGCGTTTCGAGCCCGCTCGGCCGCCTGCCGCCGCGCCTCCTGCTCCGCCGTCACCAGCAATCGGTAGTCCGGTAGGACGTCCTCCGTCAACTCTTCCAACAGTCCCGAAACCTCATCGCGAGCCGCCGCTCGCTGCACGCCCTGCAGAGTGGTCTCGAAGGCCCTGGCCGCCGGCCGGTCCAGGACGGGCGCCGCACGCGCGCCCGGCCACTGCCGCTCGGTCCACGCGTGTATGTGGGCATCGAGGAATTGATGATGGAGCGGCGCGCCCCCGGTGTCGCGAATGCCCGGCATATCCGTCATCGGTTCCAACTCAACCCCGCGACCGTACAGGCGCCTGAATAGCCGTCCGATTCCGGGGTAACGCGCCATCTGCAGGCGGTTGACCCGCATGTCGTTGACCACATTCACCAGCAGCGTCAGCGCGGCCGCCGACAGCAGCGGGCTGGCGTGAAGCTCGATCCAGCGTGCCGTCGCCATCGCGCCGGCCTTGCCCGTAAAGCGCACCTCCGCCGCCTCGTGCGCCAGCGCCGCCACGACAAGCTCCGGCGGCCACTCCGACAGCAGCGCTCGCGGGTAATCCACCACCTCTTGCGCCGGTCGATAGGCCCACCACGGCCCGGCTTCCAGGCGAACCGGCAGCTCATTCAGGATCAGGCGGCCGGCCAGCTCGAACTGTTCGGTCGTCAGCCGACCTTCGTTAGACCAGGCCATAACCGGCCAACGTCGCTTCCAGCACCGGGCGAATGTCGTCGCCCGACCCGTCCAGCACACCCCGCCGCAACCAGCGCACGAACGTGGCCGCGTCGTCGCCCGCCCGCGCGCTGGTCACCAGTTCGGCCGTCGTCAGGCTCACCCGCTCGGCCGCCGCCCCGGCCAGGTCCGCCGGTACGTCGTTCAGCGGGTGCCGCGCATCCCGGTCCCAGGCGCCCGACAGAATCGACCGACCCGTGGCCGCCAATTCCGCCGCCGCATGCAACAGCGCCGGGTCGATGGCCTCGCCGGCAACGAACGCCAGGATCGCGGCCTCTTCATCCAGCGGCGGATAGTCCATGCGGATGACCGCCCCAAAGCGGTTCTCCACCGCCTCGTTCAACGGCTTCACGCCCGGCCCCTCGGCAAATCCCGTGGCCACCAGCCGGAAGTCCGGGTGCGCGTGCACCACCCGTCCGTCCGGCAACAGCAGCCGACCGCCCTTGTCGAACAGCCCGTTGATGATCGAGTGCACGTCCGGGTACGCCAGGTTGTACTCGTTCACGATCACGAACAGCCCCTCGCTGGCCGCCTCTAGGAATCCCTGGATCGACCACGAGGTGGCCCCGCCCGTCAGCCGCCGCGCCGCCGTCAGGTCCGTCTTGCTCGTCTCGCCCGTCAGGCTGAACTCCACCGCCGGCAGATTCCACAAGTGCGCCAGCGTGCGAGCCAGCGCCGATTTCCCGCAGCCCGTCGGCCCGCGCAGGAACACCGGCCGCCCCGCCACCAGCGCGCCCTGCGTCAACCGCAAGGCCTGCCAGCTCGAAGCCGTAAGACACGGCAAAACGCTGCGGGCCGGCGGCACGTGTCCGAGCGACGACGCCAGGTTCAGCCCGTACTCCGCCCGCAGCGCCCGCCGCAGTTCGTCGACGGCCACGCCATCGGATCCGTTGGCGCTCTCGATTGCGGGCGGACCGTCGGCTCGACCTCGAACTCGCACCTTGCGCCCGCCCGCCAGGTCCAGCGTCACTCCGGAACCACCGTCCACCGAAGTTGACTCGGCCACCGGAGTCGGCGGTGGCAGTGCCACCGC
>VXPS01000427.1 GCA_009839425.1 Chloroflexota bacterium | reverse complement strand
GTGCGCACGTGATCAAGGTGAAGCCGCCGACGGCGCATCTCGCGCAGAAGGAGGCCGCGGCAGTCTACGCCGAGCAGGGCGTAGCTGCCGCGACCCTGTCCGATCGGGTGCGGCACGTGATGCAGGCCGCCTTCGACGGCCGGCGGATCGTGGTGTTTTCCGGGGGCTCGGCCAAGGGGCAGGATGCCATCCTGGCTGAAGTGGGCGAAATCGCCCGCGGCGGCGGCTCCGGCTCGATCATTGGCCGGAACAGCTTCCAACGGAAGAAGCCGGACGCGCTCGCGCTGCTGAGCGCCATCGTTGACATCTACCGGAGTGCATGCTGACGCATCCCGGGTCGGGCGGCGCGGAGCAACGCTGCCGCCTGTACCTGATCACGCCGTCGGTCTTTGACCTCGAGGCGTTCGTTCCAAGGTTCGAGGAGGCGCTCGCCGGTGGCCCGGTGGGCTGCGTGCAGCTGCGCATGAAGGAGGCGGACGATGCCGCGGTGGCGGCGGCGATGGCCGAACTCCTGCCACGATGCCGCGAGCGCGGCGTGCCGCTGGTGTTGAACGATCGGGCCCACCTCGTGGAGATGACGGACGCCGACGGGTTGCACGTGGGCGCGGAGGATCTGCCCGCCGTGGCGGCGCGCGAGCTGATCGGGGCGGACCGGGTCCTGGGGGTCAGCTGCTACGACTCCAGGCATGCAGCGATGGAGGCGGCGGCCAGGGCCGATGCGGACTACGTGGCGTTCGGGGCGTTCTTCCCGACGGCGACCAAGACACCGCGGGCCCGGCCCAGCATCTCGCTGCTCAGGGACTGGGACACCGCCACCGTGGTGCCGGCGGTCGCAATCGGCGGCATCACGCCGGAGAACTGCGGACCTCTGGCCGAGGCCGGCGCAGCCTTCGTGGCCGTGGTCTCGGCGGTCTGGGAACACCCGGACGGGCCGGGCACGGCCGTGGCCGCGTTCAACCGCGCGCTAGACGAGGCGACGAGCCGGTCGGCTGTGGTTCAGCAGTAGCGACGGGGATGCGCAGGCATTCCCCGAGGGCGTAAAGGAAACGGTCAGGCTTCGCGCGCTGCGCGCTTGCGCTGCAGCTTCCGCCAGCGGCGCACGGCTTCCGACTTTTCGCGAGCCCTTCGCTCGGAGGGTTTCTCGTAGGCCCTCCGCTTCTTCATTTCCCGGTACAGGCCTTCACGCTGAAGCTTCTTCTTCAGCGCCTTCAGGGCCTGATCGACATTGTTATCTCGTACGACGACCTGCAATGGTTGCTCTCTCTCGTGGACGCAATTGCTCAAATTCCCGTCGGGGCGGTCGCTTTCTATAGCACAGGCGCGGATATCATGGGAAGGCGTCGGGCGCGGCACGAGGCTGGAGAGCGAGGTGGGACCCGCGAAGAGGGAGGAATGTGGACGCCCCTCGACCGTCGCTGCGATACTGTCGGCGCGTCGCGCGAACGTATCGGACGAGGGTGCCGCGAGACGACCGGCTGGCGCCTCCCGGTCACGTGGTCGAGCGCCCTGCACCGGCCGCCCGGCCGCCAGCGACGGTCTTGGCCCCGACAGGACCTACCTGCCGTATCGTCGGAGAGCTGCTACCGAACGGATCAGATGACGGTGAGGGATTCGGCGGTTGCCCGCCGGACAGCGCCCACAGGTACGGACCTCTCGAGGGTGACAAAACGGGCGCCGTGCGAGACGGCCAGGGCCAGCAGATAGACGTCCGTCAGTTGGCGCGGGACCAGCAGCTGATGGCGGTCGACCGCGTGATCGTCGAGCAGGCTGACGTCATCCGCCAAGAATCTGTGCCACGGGGTGGATACGGCGATTCGGAGCCGCATGACCGCCTCGGCGGCGCCCAGCACGTTGGGGTATCGCGGCTGAGACAGGATCCGCACACAGCCATTCTGCGTGAGCGGACACGAGGCCCATCCGTGCTTGATATGCGCTTCGAACCACTCCGAGACCGTCTGGTGCTGGGCGTGGTTTTCGTCAAGCAGGGCGATCAGGACGTTGACGTCTAGCAGGGCCCGCATGGATCAGACTCCCAGCTCATCCCGCAATTCGTTGACGAGCTCGTTGGTAACCACCTCGCCCCCGGACGGAATGGGCTTGAAGCCGTAGACGTCTCGACGCGAATGCCTGGGGCCTGCGGAACCGGCCCGGGCCCGCAATGCCTCGCGGAGCAGGCCGGAGACGAATTCGCCGGTGGTCGTCTGCTCGCGCTTCGCCAGTTCCTTGACGGCGTACAGGACATCGCCGTCGATGTTCAATGTAGTTCGCATGCCAGGGTTCTCGTGGCCATTCGGCACGCCATGGTAGTGCGACGGGCAGCGGCATCCAACATCAAGCATCGGCCATCACCGGCGCCAATGTCCGAGGATGCGCTTCGTGGCTGGGGGACGGCGGCGCGCGTTCCGTCCCGCTTCGGACGGCCCGGCAGCCGCGGCGGCGGGATGGCTCCCGTGCGGCGATTCGGCCGGATGTCGCTGAAATCACGTGCACGTTTCTGGCTCGCCCCTATCGCTTGACATATACTTGACATTCTGATGCGCAGCTTGGCTTGCACATGGTGACGCCGCTCCCCACGCTCGGTCCCGGGCGCAGCCGTTGCCGATTTCCCTCCGTTGAAACACCGGAGCGCCACGCCCGCGTGACGATGCCGGTTGGAGCACGACCTGGCGCGCTATAGGCGAGTCATTCGGGCGGTTCCCCTCGCTGTGGCAGGTTCCTGCGTCTTCGCGTGGGCCGTGGGGCTTCAAGGTTTCATCCAGTCCCTGCCGACGGAACCCGCGATCGATTCCGACATCGAGGCCGTCATCGTGCTCACCGGAGGACAGGGTCGAATTGCCACCGGGTTTCGGCTGCTGGAGGTCAATCCCGGAGCGCGCCTGCTCGTATCCGGGGTCGGAGCGGGCGTGCGCGTCGCCGATCTGGTCGTGCCGCAGGGCATCGAGTCACGGGTGGACCTCGGCCGGACGGCCGTCAACACGGTGGGCAACGCCGTGGAAAGCCGGCAGTGGGCAAAGGAACGTGGAATCGCGCGGGCGGTCTTGGTCACCAGCGACGTGCACCTGCCGCGCAGCCTGCTGCTGTTCCGTTACCTGGCGCCTGAGATCGAGGTCGTTCCGTACCCGGTTGCCGGCCCGGGCGACAATCCCCACGACCGGTCGCTCGCGTGGTACGCCGCCGCCGCGATCGAGTATTCCAAGTCGATCGTCATGCGAATGATCCTGTTGTTCGGCGGGCTGGATTACATCGCGGGCAGATCGTAATGGCGCCGGCAACAGGATGCCCGCGGTGGAACCGCGCCAAACAAACGCTATATGCTTGTGTTCATAGACTTCCTGGGCGTGTGTGCATCTCTTGCCGGGAACGTGGAGGTTCGCGGGCTGAGCACGTTCGGATCCGTCGCTCGACGATGCCGTCAACAGTTGCAACATCATGACCGAGCCCACTGGCATCGAAGCTGAACCGAAGCGTGCCGAGAACGGAGCGGCCCCCGCCGATCCGCCGGTGCGCCGCTTCCGATTCTTCCGCGGTTTCCGGCGCATTTGGCACGGCCTCCATTTTGTCGGCGTGCTGGCTGCCGGGATTGCAGTCTTCGTGGCTCTGGTCCGCGCCAAGGCACCGCCGGAAATCCTGGACATGACCCTGCCGCCGCTGCCGGTGGCGGCGGCGACGGCCCAGGAGGGTGACCATCCGTCGACGATCATCGCCTACGGCGAGGTGGTCGCGCGGCGTTCGGCCGATGTCCGTGCCATCGTCGGGGGCCCCATTCTGCGGGTGTCGGACCATTTCGCGAACGGGGCGCCGGTGGCGGCCGGAGAGATCCTGATCGAACTGGACCCGTTCGAGTACGAGCGCCGGGTCGAGGAGACGGCCGCCGCGGTCCGGGAAGCGGAAGCGCGACTGCAGGAAAACCGGGAGACCAGCCGCCATCAAGCGGATCTGGTGACGCTCGCGGAGGAACGGCGGGACCTGACGCAGACGGAGTACGAGCGGCAGGTGGATCTTGCCGAGCAGAACGTGAGCGCGCGGCGCACCCTGGAGGCGGCGCAGTCCAGGCTGGCGGCGGCCGAGGCGGAACTGACGCAGCGGCGCCAGCAGGCGGCCGCCAGTGCAGCCAAGATCGTCCAGCAGGAAGCAGTGCTCGAACGCTTGCGCGCAGCCGAAGCACGGAGCCGTCGG
>VXPS01000316.1 GCA_009839425.1 Chloroflexota bacterium | reverse complement strand
GCGCTCCCGTGGCCCTGCCGCTCGGCTAGGTGGAGGCCCGGTGCCAGCCGGCGGACGCGACCGCGGCCGCCGGGATCACCCTGCACCTTGACGACGTTGCCGTCGAGGAAATCGAGGTATCCCCATGACCCTTGACAGCATCGTTCGGGTGACGGCCACCATTGAGCCGGCCGGCGCCAGTGGCGAGAACTTCGGCCGATCCCTGTTTGTCTACGCCGGCGACGCCAGCGGCACCACGCGCGCGGCCATCGTCGGCGACCGGGCGCGCGACCTGCGGGTCAATCGCTACGACAGCCTGGACGACGTCGCCGAGGACTTTGCGAGCGACCATGCCGCCTACCTGGCGGCGGCGGCCTACTTCGCCCAGACCCCGTTTCCGCGGGCGCTCGTCGTGGCTGGCTGGGTGGCCGCGGGCGCCGAGGACTACATCCTGGGCGCGACCGGATACGCTGACGCCACGTCCCTGGCCAGCATCCTGGCCGCAGGCTCATCGGCGGAGTTTCGGGTGGCCGGCGGTCAGTCGGTGACGGTGGATCTTGCCGGCGTCTCGGGCAGTGGGGACACGGGGTTCGGCAACGCCGCAGCGGCCATCCAGACCGCCCTGCGCACGATCACGTCCGCCCCCAACCTCTCCGCGGTCGAAGTCACGTACGACACGGCTGCAGATGCGTTCCAGGTCAAGGGGGCGATCGGCGTCGACCTGGGCGGTGTGCTCAGCGGCGACGGCGCCGAGGCCGTGGGCCTTGACACCGCGGCCACGTACCACCCCGGCTTTCCGGCCGAAACGATCACGGACGCGCTCGCCCGTGTGCAGCGCGTCGACGACACCTGGTACTGGCTGCTGCTGTCCGCCGACCAGGTGGCCAGCGCCTCGCTGGTCGCGGTGGCCACCTGGCTCCAGACCCAGCCAAAGCAAGGCGTGTTTGCCGTCACGGGCCCTGACGTGCTGGTGGCGGCCGAGGCCACCAGCCGGGCGGCGCAGGTGGCCGACTTGGGATCGGAGCGCGCCACGCTGATCTGGTCGGCCGTGGCAGACTACAAGGACGCCAGCCTTGCCGGCTTGTTCAGCGGCACGGACTTCGATGCTCGAGATTCGCTGCCCACCGCCTTTGGCAAGGCACTCCCTGGCCGTGCCTCCGACATGCTGACCTCGACCCAGCGCGCCGAGTTGACGCGCAAACGCATCAACACCTACGAGGTTGTGGGCGGGCACGCCATCGTGCAGACCGGCGTGACGGTGCGCGCTGAGTGGTTTACGGACACCCGCTACTGGCTCGACTGGCTCATCCAGCGCATCCAGACGACGGTGTTCGCGCTGCTGCGCGGAAACCCGCGCGTAGCCCTCACCGTCGCCGGCATCGGCCGGATCCAGGCGGTGATCGAGGACGCGTGCCAAGAGGTGCGACGCCCCGGCGGGATTGCCCCGGGCCCTGTGCCTGCCACCGTGGCAACCCAGATTCGCCGGGTGACGGGCACGGACTTCGGCAGCACGCTCAGCCGCGGCTTTCTCGTACACGTCGGATCACTGGACGACCAGTCAGCCGCCGACCGGGCCGCGCGCGAAGCGCCGCCGGTGTCCGTGTGGGTCCGGGACGCGTCGGCGGTGCATTCGCTCGACGTGGCGATCAGGCTCTCGGCATAGGAGGCCGCCATGCAATTTGACATCAACGACGTCGTGCTGGAGATGAACGGCCACACCGTCGAGGGCGGCTACTCGGACGACGCCGACGCCATCATGTTCGAGCCCATCGAGCTGGCCGGCGAAGCCCGGGTCGGCGCGGACGGATCCAAGGCGTGGTTCGCCAAGGCCGAGAAGGCCAAGGGCTTCACGCTCAAGTTCCTGCCCAGCGCCCCGTCCATCCCGTTCTTCCAGCAACAGGCCGGCATCGTGCTCAACGGTGGGACGGTCCTTTGGAACGGCAGCGTGCGGGACACGCGGCACGGCTACAGCGCCCAGTTGCGGAACGGCGTCATGCGGCAATTCCAGCCGTTCCCGAACTACGGCGCCGAGGCGGTGGGGAACTACGAATACATGTTCGAGTTCGAGGAAATCATTCCCGACTACGACGCGGTGACGGCGGGGAGCTTCCGCGCCATTGGCAGCGCCGCCTAGTGTTTGACCCTGGGGCACTCAGCGGCGACGACCTGCGGGCGTTTGCGGAGACGACGGAACTCGAGCTGGGGCCGGACGGCCAGCAGACGGCCTTCACGATCGACAAGATGCCCGCACGCAAGGCCCACCGCGTCTGGCGCGAAACCGTCCACGCCCTGGGCACCTCGAACCTGTTCCCGGCCATCGCGGCCGCCGTGGCGGCCAACGACAGTAGCGACGACACGTCGGCCGGGCTGCACGTGGTCCGCGGCTTGCTGACGCTGGACCCGGACTTCCTGGACGGCATCCAGGCGAAGATATTCGAATACGTGCGCTACACGAATGCCAACGCCCGCTCGCTGCAGAAGGTGGAAGGGGCCGAGGACACCGCCTTCGAGCACCTGGAGCCGTTCGATGTCGACGAGGTGTTCATCCGAGCGTTCGCTGTAAATTTTACGCCGTCGCTACTCAAAATCGGTTCCAAGGTGCTCGCGACCGGACAGGACCAAAGCTCGCCGAACCCATCGGACTAGACCCGTTGTTCGTGCCGGTGATTGCCAACGGGCACGCCAGCCCCCGCGACCTGGACACGACGTGGACGCTCGACGAGGTCTACGAGTACAACGAATCGCTCAGCGTGACCTACGACAACCAGCGGCGGATCTCCGAGCACGCGGCCAATCAGTCACGGTCGGGCAGCCGAGGTAGCGGATGGCGGAGGTTCTAGGTGGCCCGCACGCTCGACGAGCTGTTCGTCGACTTCGGCTACCGGGCCGACACGTCGGGGCTAGACAAGGCCGACAACCGGCTCACCAAGACCCTCAGCAACGTGGGTCGGATGGCCCGCCGTATCACCGCCATCATGGGCGGGGCGCTGGTGGCCCTGGCCGGGATCTCGGTTGGGGTGTCTGCGAACTTCGAGGACACGCTGAACAAGTCCGTCGCCATCGCCGTGGGCGTCGACGAGAAGATGAAGGAGCGGTTGGCCCAGACGGCCCGCGAGGTAGCCAAGGCCACCACGTTCAGCGCCGAGGAAGCGGCCGAGGCGTACTTCTTCCTGTTCTCGGCTGGGATGTCGGCCGAGCAGGCCATCGCCGCGCTCCCGAAAGTGGCCCAGTTTGCCCAGGCCGGCAACTTCTCGCTGGCCCAGGCGACGGACCTGTTGACGGACGCCCAGTCGGCCCTCGGCCTGACCGTGGACGACACGACCCAGAACATGGCCAACCAGTCGCGGCTGGCCAACGTCCTGGTCAAAGCCAACACGCTGGCCAACGCCACAGTCGAGCAGTTTTCGACGTCGCTGACCCGGCAGTTCGGTGGGGCGTTGAAGGCCTACAACAAGGACGTGACCGAGGGCGTCGCGGTGCTGGCCGCGTATGCCGACCAGGGCGTCAAGGGGTCCGAGGCCGGCACGCGGCTGACCGCCGTGACGCTGGACCTGGTGGACGTGGCGCGGAAGAACGAGAAAGCCTTCGCGAAGCACAACGTCGAGATCTTCAACAGCGAGGGCAACCTGCGGAACTACGCCGACATCATCGCCAGCTTCGAGCAGGCGCTCGACGGCGTGTCGTCGAAACAGCAGACCGTGATCCTGGGCGAGCTGGGGATCCAGAAAGAAGCGCAGGCGACGCTGCTCCAGCTGCTGGGGTCGTCCGACGCCGTGCGCGCGTACGAGGCGCAGTTGCAGAACGCCGGCGGCACGACCGAGCAGATTGCCAACAACCAGTTGGACTCGCTCAAGGCCCAGCTCTCCCTATTGAAGTCCGTCGTGACCGACGTCGCCATCCGCTTCGGCTCCAAGCTGCTGCCCCCGTTGAAGTCGCTGGTGATCGTGGTGCGCGAGAACGAGGACAAGATCGTCCCATTCCTGGCCGTGCTGGGGCTGCTGGGGGCGGCCGTATTCGGACTCGCCGGCGCGTTTACGTTCCTGTCCATGGCGTCGATGATTCTGAGCGGGGCGCTGGCCTTTTTGCAGATCATCAGCGCCCCGCTGGTGGTGAAGTTTTTGCTGATCGTCGGGGCGGTGCTGCTCGTGATCGCCGTGCTCGTCGCGCTGGGGGTCGGCATCTTCCTGCTGGTCAAGAACTGGGACCAGGTGGTCGAGTGGCTGCGGGAGACGTGGACGCGGTTCAGCACGTGGTTCGGCCA
>VXPS01000112.1 GCA_009839425.1 Chloroflexota bacterium | reverse complement strand
CTGGCGTCGTAGCGAAAGAACAGCCGGAACCGCCTGCCGATCCTGGCGCGTCGCCAGTGGCGGTAACCTTTCCCGAGCGTATTCCCCAGCCGGTACTCGGCCCGGGACGGGTCTTGCGGGATGACTTCCGAAATCGTCCGGTCGACTGCCCGCAACAGCTTGACGTTCGCATTCGATGCGAATCCCTGAGGATCCATTCGCCGGGCGCGCTCGGCCGCGTCACCTAGCCTGCCGAGCTGTCTGCTGAATTCCGTGTAGAACAGCAGCCTCCATCCGTATCGTTCCACTACAGGTCCACATCGCCCTCGATTGGCGCATCGGGATCGATGTTCAGCCCGGCGTGTTCCAGCATCCTTCGCTCCACGTCGTCGGGGATGTCTTCCACCCCTCGCCCAGCCCCGATCTCCTGCTCGATCAGGCCGAGAAACGCCCGGATGGCCGGATCCTCGTGCTCGGCGTCGGCGCGGCTCACGATGACCTCTCCGTTCTCGCGCAGTTCGAACACCATCCTGGTGCCGGCATCGACGTCAAGTGCCTGGCGGATCGGCTTCGGCACCGTGATCTGTCCTTTCGCGGTCATCGTGGCGACTTCATGAATGATCGGCATGTCCGACACTCCCGTCCGGTGTTCCGCCATACTGTAAGGACTTTCCCTTACCTCGTCGACTGGCCGTTGCAGCGCAGTTGCATGGGCCGCGCCGTACGACTCTCCGGCCCGCGCTCGACCGCTATTTCCGAGTCGCTGCCGGTGCGCACGCGCAGTCGGTGAACGTACCCAGGGCCGGCACGCTCGATTCGTCCGCCGCGAAACCGAACGTCCCGCCCATGGCTCGTCCTGCGCCGCGCGACCAGCGCCCGCCCAACTTGCCGTTGCCGGCGACGTTCAGCGAGCTGGCCGGGGCGATCCAACGCTGGGTGCTCACAAAGGTGGACCGGATCGTGGCTTCATTGATTTGTTCGAGGTGACAGGCGCGTCGGCCTGCATTGAGATCGCAGTTCCGGTACGAATTCGACGCTGTAAGGAACAATCCTTACAGCGTCGCCTCATGCAAGGAGTGCCGATCATGTCGATCATCTACGAAGCCGCCACGGTGACGGCAAAGGGCCAGATCACCCTGCCCAAGTCGATCCGTCAGGTGCTGAGAATCGATGTCGGCGAACAGGTGGCGTTCGAGCTCCACGAGAACGGGCAAGTCGTCGTCAGCCGCGCCGGCGCTGAAGATGAAGATCCGGCCGTCGGTGCGTTCCTGGATCTACTCGCCGACGACATCCGGGCCGGTCGATCTGTTCAGGCAATCCCGGCCGATCTGGCCCAGGACATGCTCGAACATGCGGAGCGTGCAGCAGGACCGGCCGGGGAAATCGAAGGCGACGTCGACCTCTGATGCAACGCCACGGATGGACGCTGCTGTGCCATGCCTGATCGACCAGCTACGCAAACTCCACCGCGCCGTCGAACGCGCGCAGCGGCGCGCTACCGCTCGGTCCGCATCCAGCGCGAACGTCAGGCCGTTCCACGCCTTGAGCCGGCTCATGCTGGAGGTCATCCCGCAGGATCCGTCCCGGGCGGTATTCCGCCCGGGCAACACGCTCGGCCCGCGCCACCGCCGTTGGCGACGGGCCCGGATCGGCAGGCGGTTCCGATTGTGCTTCCGCTTTGACGCCAGGGCGAAGGTGATCGTCTACGCCCGGGTCCGTGACCAATCCGCGCTCCGTTCCACGGGCAGCAGGACCGATCCGTACGCGGTCTTCGCCAAGATGCTCGCCCGGGGTCATCCGCCCGGCGACTGGGCCTCCCTGATGACGGCTTCGAAGCAGGACTGGCAGACAGGGAAACAACACTGATCGAAATCCTCTCCCTGCCGTGGTCGGACGATGGTGAGGCCGATTTCCCTCAAGGCAGGTCAGACAGGTACGTCAGGTGACGAAGCAGAGGAAGTTCACACCATCAAGCCAGGACCAGCCGATCGCGCACCCGACCCGACATTTCGGTCCGCGTCCATCGTCGCTCGCGCGGGCAACCGCTATTCCCCGGGCGGTGCCGATGTGCACGTGCAGGCAGTGAACGCGCCCAGGACCGCCAGGCTGGAGTCATCCGCCGCGAAACCGAACGTGCCGCCGATGGCCGATCCGGTGCCGTCCGACCAGCGCCCGCCCCACTTGCCGCTGCCGGCCGTGCCGCCAGCTGAGGTGTCGCCCGCGAACGGGGCGCCGTCCCCGGCTAACCCGGTCTCGCCGAGCGTGACCGACAGGGCGTCCAGCGCGGCGCCCGCCAGGCTGCGGAAGCCGCTCACCGCGCCCCCGACGGTGCCGTCGCCGAAATCGGCCTCCAGGCGGACATCGGCCACGAACTTCGTCGCCGTGCCGGCGGCCGCGAGCACGCCGGCCGCGTCGCCCTCGTAGACGGCACTGCCCGCCGGGAACGCCGGGCCGAAGTCGACCGGCGGGACCGACGGGCTTCGGCTCCAGAACGCGCCGGCCTCCCCCTCCCCCTCCCAGGCCCACACGCCCAGCACCTCGTGCGGGTAGCTCGAGAGGTCCGGCTCGATGCCGGGGATCAGGCCGGTGAAGGCGGCGAGCTCGAATCCCTGGCGCGGCGCCGGGAACGGGACTTGCACGATGAAGCGCGCACCGTCGGTGATCTCGTGCGCGAGGCCGCCCAGGTCGACGTCGCGAACCACGCGCACCGACACCTCGTCGGCCGTGCGGCCGTCCGCGTCGACGAGCGAAGATTGCGACCCGCCGTTCGGCGCGGCCCGCGCCGCCCGTGCCAGGGCGCCGGCGACCGTGCCCCCGAACTCGTCGTCCGCGCCGGCCAGTGCGGACAGGCCCGACTCGGCCAGCCTCGGCCCCCACGCGATCGCGTCCGGCGGCCCGCCATTCCCGCTGCCCGCCGGCGGCACATCGATCGCATTGCTGCCGCCGCAGCCGGCAAGGCCGACGAGAGCAATCAGCACACCAGCCGTCAGGCAAGTTCTCATTCCGGATTCTCCCTGCTCGTTGCGCGAGCGGACGGCGGCCACGGATCGGCGAACCGGAACCCCGAAGCCGTCGGGAAACCGTCCCGATATCGGGACCGCATCGACTGACCGGCATCCCGGAGGCCGGCACACCAAGTCAACGAGTCCTCGCCCCGGGTACATGGTACATCCTGCGCGGGCGGGTCCGGCAGCTGGCCGATAGCGCCGACGACCGCGGGCAGCAGTTCGACCTGACTCTCGACGTGTGCATGGAGCGGGCACCCGAGAACGGCGACCCCGGGGACCCTGAGCCATCCGCAGTCCTCGGTCGTGAACTGCGTGGAGCGTCCTACCTGGCATGGGCTGCTCCAGCCGTGCTGTGCTGGCGGCACGGCGGCAGCGCGAGGTCTAGCGGACGCCGCCGAACCCGCCGATCAGGTTCACGCCGCTGGACCGGTCGTCGAGCACGCCCGCCATCTCCTCGTGCCCGGGGCCGTAGAAGCTCCCCTGGACGATGCCGTTGCCGTCTCCGAAACCGTTCCCGGTCACGGTGATGGCATAGTCGAGACTGCGCCGGCGGAAGTCGTGTACCTCCCCGTCGATCGCGGTCGTGAGGTTGCTGAACGCCAGCGTCCCGTCGAGGTCGGCAAGGTCCACCGTCATGGCGGCGTCGCCGAACACCGGCGGCAGCATCGCCCGGCCGATGTCGACGCCGAGCAGCGCGCCCGTCCAGGTCGCGGAGCCGGTCATCCCGGCGCTGGCGTCCGCGAAGCTCATGCCGGGCGCGGTGCCGAAGGCGTCGACGTGGGCGCTCAGCCGGTCGGTGATCCGCAGGTTGGCGCCGGTGCCGCGGTAGTCGATGATCCGTTCGACGCCGGCGCCCCAGGCGCTGTACGTCGCCCACGCGCCGTAGCCGTAGACCTCGGGCTCATCAGCCTCGCTGGCGGACAGCAGGTCGTAGCCGAGGTCCTGCAGAATCGCGAAGTCGAGTTCCGAGGGCTTGAGGCGAACGCGGTCGCCGGGGTTGCAGTACGACATGATCGAGTCGCATGGGCCGATGTGGCCGAAGTCGATTCGCGCACCGGGCGTGTTCGGTGCGACCGGGCGGTAGTCCTCGTCGATCCACTGGTACGGCACCGGGTTTCCGCCGTTTGCCGCCATGGCGTTCGGCCCGTTGAACGTGCCGTTCTCGATGTCCAGATAGGCCTCGTATCGCCCCTGGTTGGGGCGCAGTCCGTACTGCTCGTCGTACGCCGGATTGGTCGGCAGCGTGTGGCCCAGTTCGTG
>VXPS01000364.1 GCA_009839425.1 Chloroflexota bacterium | reverse complement strand
CCCGCCCCACTCCCCCCCTCGCTCCGGGGCGGTGCCCCCGCGCGGCCCCCCCCCTGGGGTGGTATCTCCCCCAGATAAATTGGGGCCCCCGCCACCGGCGCGGGCCGCCTGGTCGGCCGGGTTGAAGAGCGCGCAGCTCTCGAGCGACAGGCAGCCGCAGCCGATGCACCCAGACAGGCGGTCACGCAGCGCCTGGAGATCGGCGATGCGCTGGTCCAGGGAGCCGCGCCAGGTGCGGGACAGCCGCTGCCAATCGTTCGGATCGGGGGTGCGCCCCTGGGGAAGCTCATTCAGCGCTACGCGTATCTCGCGCAGGGTGAGGCCGAGAAGCTGGGCGGCGCGGATGACCGCAATGCGACGCAGCGTCTCGCGGGCATAGCGGCGCTGGTCGCCCGACGTGCGCTCGGAGGCGATGAGCCCGAGCGACTCGTAGTAGCGGAGGGCGGACGTTCGCACGCCGCTGCGGGCGGCGGTCTGGCCGATGGTGAGCCTATTCGGTAGCGACGGCAACAAACTTCCTCCAGAGGCCTTGACTTCAAGTGTACTTGAAGTTTCAGAATGAACTCACAGGCCACTGAGGACCCCTCTCGAACGAACCGATGCAGCCGCCAGTGATGTCGTATGAGGACCTGCCCGCCCTGATGACGTTGATGTCCGGCGATGAGAAGCATGGGCACGCCTCCGAGTCCACGCTGGACGTGCTGTGGGTCCTGTACGACCGGGTGCTGAGGGTGGACCCGCAGGCTCCGGACGATCCGAACCGTGACCGGTTCCTGCTCTCCAAGGGGCACGGTCCGATGGCTTACTACGCGGTGCTGGCGGCGACGGGGTTTGTCCCGCTGGAGGCCCTACCCACGTTCGGACGGTACGACTCGATGCTTGGCCAGCACCCGGACCGGGCGCTGATTCCGGGCGTGGAACTCTCCAGCGGATCGCTGGGGCACGGGCTGCCCATGGCCGTGGGCGTGGCCGCGGCGCTGGATCTGCAAGGGCGTGCTGGACCCAGGGTCTTCTGCCTGGTGGGCGACGCGGAGTTGGACGAGGGCAGCAACCACGAGGCGATCGCGTTAGCGGGCCGATGGGGCCTGTCCCGGTTGACGGTCTGCGTGATCGACAACCGTTCGGCGACCCACGGCTGGCCGGGCGGCATTGACGCGCGCTTCAGGCTCGAGGGCTGGTCCGCCGTAACGGTTGACGGCCGCGACCACGACGCCATTGAGGCCGCCGTGACGGCGGATCAGCAGGACCGCCCGCACGTTGTGGTGGCCGAGGTGGGACGATAGGGGTAGACCGGATGTCCACGATGCGACCCGTGCAGAGCCCAGGGATGGTTGCCCGCACGACCGTCACCCCCGGATCGAGTCCGGGGCAGGCTGCAATCCTCTCCCAGAGCAGGCTCTTGCACTACCCGGGGTTGAGTGCCCGGAAGACCCCTCACCGGTTTCGGCCGAAGACGGCCGAACCTGCCTCTCCCCTTGGAGAGGGTGAAGAGCCGCTACGCCTTCAAGGTCGTGGTGCGATACGCAATGGTCTCCAGAGAGAGAGGGAGGAAGAGGGGCCACGCATTCGAGAGTCTGCGGAGTTTCGAAAGGTCTGACGATGCGGGACCGATTCATGAGCGTTTCAGGCGTGTTGCTGGACGAACGGCCGGATCTGGCCGTTGTGTTGGCCGATATTGGCTATGGGTATTTTCAGCAGGCCGGCGTGGTGACGCGTCATCCCGGGCGAGTTCTGAACGTGGGGATCCGGGAGCAACTGCTGATCGGCTTCGCTGCGGGACTGGCGATGGAGGAGTTCCGGCCGATCGTGCACACCTACGCGCCGTTCCTGGTCGAGCGGCCGTTCGAGCAGGTCAAGCTCGACTTCGGCCACCAGGGTTTGGGTGGGGTGTTCGTGTCCGTTGGGGCGTCCTACGACGCCGCGGCGGCGGGGCGAACGCACCAGGCGCCGGAAGACGTGGCCTTGATATCGACGCTGCCGGGGTGGCGCGTGCATGTGCCCGGGCACCCGGACGAGGTGGAAGCGATTCTGCGTTCGGCGGCCGGCGGCACGGGACTCGATTACATCCGTCTCTCGGAGTCAACGAATGTCGACGCCGTGCCCATTTCGGGTGGCCTCACGCCGATCCGGGGTGGGTCGACCACGGCCGTGACGGTCATCGCGGTGGGCCCGTGCCTGGCGCCGGTCTTGGATGCCACCGCCGACTTGGATGCGACGGTCCTCTACACAGCGACGGTGCGACCGTTCGATGCGGAGGGACTGCGGACGTTCCTGGCCGCACCGGCCGTCGTTCTCGTCGAGCCGTATCTCGCTGGGACGTCCTCGGCCGAGGTCTCGGAGGCCCTCAAGGGCTCCCCGCATCGTCTGCTGGCGCTGGGCGTGGCGCGCCGCGAGCACCGGCACTACGGCAGCCGCTGGGAGCACGACCGGGCGCATGGGCTGGACGCGGAGGGAATCCGCCGGAGCGTGACCGAATTCCTGGCTCTGGCGGCGTGAGGCTCAGCTCGCGAGGGGGCGTCCCGGGCTGGCGGACGAGCAGGGCGGTGCGCGGAGGCTAGACGATGGTGGGGGCCGCGAATTGGCGGCCCAGGGCCTCTTCGAACTCGGTTTGCGCAACGAGGACAATCGAGTCGCCGGCTTGCAGACGTGTGGTGGGCGAGGGAAGGACGGCCTCGCCGTCGCGGAGGATCACGCTGATGCGGCCGCCCTGCTCCGGCAGTCGAAGTTCCTGCGGCGTTGAGCCGTCGGCGGCCGAACCTTCGGCCACGGTCATTTCCACGAGCTCCAGGCCGGCATTGCGCAGGCGCATGAGGTGGACGACGGGGGCCACGCTGACGTCGCGCTCGATCATGGTCATCACCAGGTCGGTGGCGTTGACGATGGCCTCAATGCCCAGGGTGCGGAAGGTGTCGCTGTTCTTGGGGTTGTTGATGCGGGTGATGGTGCGGGCGCGGCCCTCCGAGAGAGCCTCGCCGAGCTGACAGATGACGATGTTGTCCTCGTCGTCGCCGGTGACCGCAATCAGCAGGTCGGCGCGGCCGATGCCGGCGTCGATGAGCCAGCGGCCCTCGGAAGCGTCGTGGGGAACGACGGCGTCGCCAATTTCGTCCTGGAGGGCGCGCGCTTTTTGGGGGTTGGACTCCATGACGACGACTTCGTGACGTTCGGCCAGGAGGTCGCGGGCGAGTTGACCGCCAACCTTGCCGCCGCCGGCGATGATGACGAACACGAGGCGCTAGCTTCCGATCTCCGCCGGGCCGTTTGGCTGGTGCGGTTCCCAGCCCAGGGCTTGCTCGAAGGCGTCGCCGACGATGACGGTTGACGGAATGGTCTCGAAACCGAGATTGGCGAAAGCCGAGGCCCGCACGGAGTCCTTGACGCGGGCAATGGCGCGCTGGACGTTGAAGCGCTTGCGGGCCAGTTGCACCGCGATCAGGTTGGAGTTGTCGCCGTAGGTGGTGGCAATTACGGCGTCGGCGCGCTCGATGCCTGCGGAGACGAGGCAGTCCTCGTCGATGGCGTGGCCGACGATGGTGGTGCCGGAGAAGCTGTCCGACAGTCGGTGGAAGGCCGAGCGGTCGCGGTCGATCACGACGACCGAGTGCCCCTGCTCGCACATGCGGCTGGCGATCTCGGCGCCGGCACGCCCGCAGCCGATGACGATGGCGTACACCGCGACTTGTCCCTTTGTGCGTTCCCGGTGAAGTGTTGGGCGGCCATGGTACGCAAGCGGCGGTCTTGTAGGGCATGCTGCGGCGGTTCCTGCCAGTGGAGGACCCGCCGATGCTTTACGAACTGCGTATCTACGAAATCCTGCCGGGCCGCATGGACGCCATCATGAACCGCTTTTCCCAGCACACGATGCGCATCTTCGAGCGCCTGGACATCGAGGTGGTGGGGTTCTGGCAGGAGGTGGTGGGCCGCAGCGACCGGCTGGTCTACATCACCCGCTTCGACAGCCAGGCCGACCGCGAGGCCAAGTGGACGGCGTTTCAGTCCGACCCGGAATGGTTGCAAGTCCGAGCCGAGACGGAAGCCAGTGGGCAGATCGTGGCGCGGGTGATCAATAGCTATATGACGCCGACGGGGTTTTCGCCGATGCAGTAGGGCGGCGGCCGGCGGCGGGCGTTGCCGGAAGTCGTGGTTCCAACAGGACTGTTGGCAACAAATCTGTTGGGAAGCCGTGGTGCGGATGGGCGCGGCATTGGGAGCGGGCCGCGGGGTTCAGTGGGGTGGGGCGCTTATTCA
>VXPS01000123.1 GCA_009839425.1 Chloroflexota bacterium | reverse complement strand
ATCCTTCCCTGCGGCCAGCCTGGGACGTGCTCCGTCGCAGTCACGCTGGCTCGCAGTTGATTCGGCTCCCCGGCAGCGAGGCCGTCGTTGAAATTGACTGGGCCGCCGATCTCCCCGATACGGCCCTGGCGGGCTGGGCGCCCAATGTCGGGCTCATCGGCATGTCCCCCAGCCTACGCGGCGAGCGGCCGGAAGTCCTCGCTGCGGTGATCGCGCACGAGTTCTGGCATGCCGTCTCCCCAATCCCCGACGAAAGCGGGTTCGACAACTGCGTCGCGGACGAAGTGCGGGCTTTTATCACGCAAGCGGCGGTCTGGCAGGACATCTCGCCCGGCACCCCGCGTACGCCGCTGGAGCAGGCCCAGGAGCGCCTTGTAGACGTGTGGTTGAGCGATCCCGGCGATGACGGGCGCGGCGTGCTGGAGGACGTTTCGGGCTATCCGGGCCTGCAAGCGCACGCGCTCTACGACTACGACTACGCGACGACCTGTGCGGCCTGATCGATAGCCTCATCGCACGGCGACTTGCAGTGGCCGGTCCGACTAGGACATAGACTTGGCCCGGGCGGCGATCCGGCGGGCGGCCCATCAGCCGCGGCTGCTGAGATCGGTTCTGGCGAGGATCCGGCACTCATGACGGTGGCGAAGCGGCTGCTGGCGTTCTATCTGGTGGCTATCGGGATCGTCGTTGCCGTGAGTTTCATCCTGACGCCGGTTTACAACGACGGAACAACCGATTACCCGGTCTGGCGGATCCTGAACTGGTTCATGGTCGCCGCCGCACTGATGATTCTCGTGATTGGCCTCCGCCGGCGGCGCGACCCGGAACGCGCGGACGTGTCCGCTGTCGAGTACCTGCGAGGCAGCTTTGCCTACTACGGGGCCATCGTCCTGGTGATGCTGATGCTGTGGGAGTGGTACTGGACGCTGAATCCCTCCAGCGAAACCGGGGACGCGGTGACGGCGCATCTGATCTACTTCCCGCTGGTCAACGCGCTGTTCGTGGTCCTGGCCCTGGCCAGCGGGCGCTA
This sequence comes from Chloroflexota bacterium, assembly GCA_009839425.1. Lineage (GTDB taxonomy): Bacteria > Chloroflexota > UBA11872 > UBA11872 > UBA11872 > UBA11872. The sequence continues at coordinate 3,242 of VXPS01000123.1, read as the reverse complement.
TCTCTGGAACGAGGCGGGCGGCGCGTCGGGCTGAGGACCGTTGCGTCTGCAGCGGCGTGATGCGCTACGGTTCGGCGACCTGAACGCGCGAGGCCGCTCTTCAATGTCCGACGATTCCTTCCGCGTTGCCCTGACCGACGGCCTGCGCCATGAGCGGGTGGTGGAGCATCGCCAGCCGCTGGACGCCATTGGCGCCGCGCTGGACGTGGTCCCCGCGCCAACCAGCGACGACGAGGCCGTGGAGCGCTTCTCCGGCTACCAGGGCGTGATCTATTCGCACGGGCACTACCGCCTGCATACCTTCGACGAGTTGCCGGAGCTTGTGGGCGTGATCGCGCCGACGGTGGGGGTGGACCACGTGGACATCGAGGCCGCCACGGCGGCCGGCGTGGTGGTGGGCAACATCCCCACGTTCGCCACCGAGCAGACGGCCGACACCGCGCTGTATTTGATATTGGGCGCCGTGCGGCGGATCCCGCGGATTCTGACCGAGTGGGAGACCGGACACCGCAACATCGCGGAGTGGGAACGCCGGATCGACCACATCGGGGATATGCGGGCCAGCACGCTGGCGCTGATCGGGCTGGGCCGCATCGGCCGGGCCGTGGCCGTGCGCGTGCAGGCCTTTGGCACGCGCTGCATCGCCTACGCGCCCACAGTCTCGCCCTGGGAAGCCCAGGGCCTGGGCGTGGAGCTGGTAGGGCTGCACGAGGCCTTTGAACAGAGCGATATCGTCTCGGTGCACCTGCCGTACACGCCGCGGACGCATCACTTCGTGGACGCCGGCCTGCTGGCGCGGATGAAGCCGACGGCCGCGCTGATCAACGTCTCGCGCGGCCCTATTGTCGACGAAGCGGCGTTGGTGTCGGCGCTCGAGTCCGGCGCCATCGCGGCCGCCGGCGTGGACGTCTTCGAGTCCGAGCCGCCCACCCCCGACACACCCCTGATCAACCTGCCCAACGTCATCTGGACCCCCCACATCGGCGGATCCACCTCCGTCAGCGTCCACCGCGTCGGCCAGGGGTCGGCCGAACAAATGGCCTGGATCGCGCAGGGGTACTGGCCGCGGGATACGGTCAACCCCGAGGTTGAACCCCGCAAACCCCTCCGGCGCCGCGGCTATCCGGAGAGGTCGTGAGCACGGGCCCCATCCGCTGGGGAATCATCTCCGCCGCGCGGATTGCGCGCCGGTCGGTGGGGCCGGGGATTCATAAGGCTCGGAATGGGGTGCTGCGGGCGGTGGCGAGCCGGTCGCTGGAGCGGGCGCGGGAGTTTGCGGCGGAGCTGGAGATTCCGAGGGCGTATGGGCCTTACGAGGCGCTACTGGCGGATCCGGAGATTGATGCGGTGTACATCCCCTTGCCGACGTCGCTGCATCACGAATGGGTGATCGCCGCGGCGCGGGCGGGGAAACACGTGCTGGTGGACAAGCCGTTTGCAGTGGACGCGACCGAGGCAGTCGAAATGGTGGATGCCTGCCGGGCGGCGGGGGTGCAACTGCTTGAGGGCTTCATGTACCGCTACGACCCCAAGCACGCGCGGCTGCGTGAGCTTGTCGCCGACGGGGCGATTGGCGACCTGCGGCAGATCAATACGGCGTTCTGTTTCCCGATCACCCGAGACCCGGCAAACGTGAGGCTCTCGACCGAGCTGGCCGGCGGGGCGCTGGGGGACCTGGGGACGTACTGCGTGAGCGTGAGCCGCCTGCACATGGGCGGCGAGCCGCGGCGGCTGGCGGCGCGGATGACGGACGACCCGGAGTTTGGCGTGGACTTTGACGGCAACGCGCTGCTGGAGTTCGAGGGGGATCGAGCGGCGATGGTGGCGTTTAGCTTCACGACCTCACGGCGGCACTTCCTGGAGCTGGTGGGCACGGAGGGGACGCTTCGCGTCGACCGTCACGTGCTGGCGCCGGGGGAGTCGACGAGCATCGAGATCCAGACCGTGGGCGGGACCGTTACGGAGCTGTTTCCACCGTTCGACAGCTACCAGGCCGAGGTCGAGAATCTGGGCGACGCGATTCGCGGCGAGGCGGCGCCGCTGGTGGACGGCGACGAGGCCATCCGCCAGATGCGGGTGCTGGACGCCGTGCGCGCCAGCGCGCGCCGCGGCAAGTGGGTTGCGCTGCAGTCGTAGCTGAACGCGGGGAGGGCGCCATGAAGCGGGTAGCGAAGCCCGAGGGCAAGTTCAATGTGGTGCTGGAGGACGCGCCCGTGCCGGCGGTTGGCCCGCACGACGTGCGGGTGCGCAACGTGCGCAGCCTGATCAGCCGCGGCTCGGAGCTGTGGCGTCGTTACATCCGGCCCGAGGCCGTGGACCCGCAGATCATGGGCTATTCGGTGGCCGGCGTGGTGGATGCCGTTGGCGCCGAGGTGGAGGGGTTCGCACCCGGGGACCGGGTGGGGGTCTCGGGGCCGCACGCGCAGTTCGTGGTGCAGGACAGCCGGATTGCCTCGCCGTCCGAAGGTCCAAAGATCGTGCGCATTCCGGACGCGCTGGACTTCGAGCAGGCGACGTTCTGGCCGCTGACGACCAGCGCGGTCATGTGGATCGACAACGACGACATCCAGCCGGACCACACGGTGGTGATCGTGGGGCAGGGGCTGGTGGGCAGCCTGATGCTGCAGGTGGCGCGGGCCAACGGCCAGGGCCGGCTGGTGGCGGTGGATGCCTTGCCGAACCGCTGCGCGCTGGCGGCCGAGGTGGAAGCCGACGAGGTGATCAACGCGTCGGACCAGGACCCGGTGGCGGGGGTGCTCGAGCTGACGGATGGGCGCGGGGCGGACGTGGTGATCTACGCCGTGGGCGGGCGCGCCGGCCTGCGGGCCTTCGACCAGGCGCAGCGGATGACCGCGACTGGCGGCCTGCTGCAGGTGGTGGGGCTGTACGAGGACGACCCGCTACCGCTGTCGTCCAGCTACATCCAGCGCAAGCGCCTGATCGGCGGCGCGCTGCCCGACAGCGACCGGGTGGCCGCTTCTGCGCGGTCGCTGAACCTGCTGTGCGAGGGCCGCATCGCCACGGAGCGGATGGTGACGCACCGGTTTCCGTACCAGCAGGCGCCCGAGGCCTTCCACTTCTTGCACGACCATCCGGAAGCGGCGCTTGGGGTGTTGATCACCTGGGACGACGACTAGCTCCAACCGTTGATACCTGAGCCCTACTCAGCGTTCATTGTTCCCGAGTGGGGTGTGCTGCGCTGGTGGAGCGTGTTGCTGGTTGTGGGGGTGCTGGCGGGGACG
>VXPS01000110.1 GCA_009839425.1 Chloroflexota bacterium | reverse complement strand
CCTCAGCGTCCACCGTGACCCGGTGTCACTCGACTGAATCTGGAGCGCAATTGCGGTCCTGACCGGACCGATCAAGGCGGTCCCATCGTCCAACGCGATCTGCGCGGTTCCGCTTGCCACCGACTCAGGCTCACCGGACGGCGTCCGGCCGGCTTCAGGCGTCGCGTCCCTCGAATCGCCGCCAACCGAGCTCCACGCAATCTGCACAATCCCAAAGTTGAGAGTCACGCTGAACGTCACGTAGAAGCTCTCGCCCGGCGGCAGCGAGACGATCGAACTTTCCGAGCCCTGCCCGCGCCGCGTACGGCTCCCGTCCTTGCCCACGTCCGTCGCGTAGTCCTCAAGCGAGTACGCCTCGGTCTTGATCGGCTGCCCATCGGCCCCGGTGCCAGGCAGCGGCGGCAGTGCCGGACCCGGCGTCGTGTCCGGGGTAGCTGGCGGTGCCTCGACGGGCGTCGGCTCGGGCGTCGGCGTCGACTCGATGGCGACCGCTGGCGCCGGCGTCGCGGTCGTCGGCCCGCTCCCCTCCCCGCAGCCAGCCAGCGCCATCAGGCCAACGGCGACCACAAGCACGGCCCGCCGCGAGCTGCCGACACTCACCGACTCGGCCCTAACCCGGAGTCACCACCCGAGTCGCCGTTTTCGGCGCCAATGACCACTACCCCGCCGCTGGGTAGTGCAACCGCCCCTGCCGCTCCGTCTCCACCCGCAGCAGGTACCCGCCGATGCTGGTCACGTACAGCGTTGACAGGTCATCCCCGCCAAACGTGCAATTGGTCGGATTGGCCACCGGCACCGGGTGCCGCTCGATCACCTCGCCGTCCGGCGCAAACACATACACCGACGAACCCGGTCCACCCTGGTCCCAGCCGGCCGTCGCAATGATGTATCCGTCGGTATCCAGGACCATCCCGTCAATCCCGCGGTGCGCGCCAAAGTCGTGCAGCACCGACATCTCGCCCAGCGAGCCGTCGTCGTTGACCGGGTACGACCGCAGCTGCCGGTGCTCGTCCTCACGCCGCCCGCTCTGCGCCACGAACAGCACCGAGTGGTCCAGCGAAAACAGCAGCCCGTTCGGCCGCGTCGTGTCGAACGTGACCCGGCTAGTCACCCACGACCCGTCATCCTGCGGATCCAACCGGTACACCGAATCGTGGTCCAGATCCTTGTTCCCGCGATCCTCGGTCCAATCGCCCGCGGCGCCTTCGTAATACGGGTCGGTGAACCAGATGCGCCCCACGTTGTCGATCGCCATATCGTTCGGAATGTTCAGCCGCTGCCCGTCGAACCCGTCCGTCAGCGCGGTCGTCGTCCCATCGTCGTTGTAGCGCACCACCCGACGCGCGCCGCCCTCGCAGCCGTACAGCACGCCGTTGGGGTCGAACATCAGCCCGTTGCAGTAGTTGGTGCCCTCGCGGTGGACCGTCGACTCCCCCGTCGTCGGGTCGTAGCGCATGATCCGGCTCTGCTGGATGCTCGTGAACAGCAGAGCCTCCCCGTCCCAGGCCGGACCCTCGGTGACGTTGCCGTACGGGCCGTCGATCTGCTCAAAACTCCAGGCCATCACGCGCTCCCCTGTGATCTACCAGCCAAATCTGATTGGTTGAACCTTAGCCGCCGGACCCTACGAACCGGTAACCAGCGTCCCATGGTCGGCCGCGTCCCGCGCCAGCAACGTCCACCGGTGCGAGGCAATCACGTCCGCCGCCGTAATTGCCAGGTCAGTTTCGCCCCGAGCTGCCGAAATGAAATCGCGCGCCAGCGCATTCGGCGCATCCGCCGTGGGCGTGTCCAGCGAAGGCCCCTCGAAGTCCGTCAACGTCCGCTGCCTGCCGCCCTTGTCGATGGTGCAAGAGTCCTCGGCCGTGGTCCGAATCTCGATCGACCCGTCCGTGCCCTCGATCAACATCCGGCAGTCCCCGTGATACGGCGCGCTGTCCGGCGTCAGCCACGAGGCCCGCAGGAACGCCGACCCGCCGTCCTCCAGCCGCAGCCACACCTCGGCGTGATCCGCGAACGTCGGGTACTCGGCAAATCGCGTCGCCCCGTGCTGTGCCGCCACGCCCGTCGGCTCGCAGCCGTGCAGCCAGCGCACCGCGTCCACGTCGTGGATGCACAGGTCCAGCAGCGCCCCGCCGTTCAGCTCCCTGTCGAAAAACCAGGCCGGCCGCCGCGCCGGCCCGCACTTGTGCGGCCGCTGCGCCATCGACGACACCACTTGCCCGATCTCGCCCGCCTCGATGGCCCGCTGGGCCGCCAGGTACGGACCGCTGAACCGCAGCGTCAGCGCGCAGCTCAGCGCCGCCGAGCCGCCCGCCGCGGCCTCCAGCCGATTCAGGTCGTCCAGCGTGGTCACCGCCGGCTTGTCCAGCAGCACGCTCACCCCTGCCTCCAGGCAAGACACCGCCACGTCGCCCTTTTCGTTATTGATCGGCGCCAGTGCCGCCGCGTCGATGGACCCGTCCAGCAGCTCGCGGTAATCCGCAATGCCCGGCACCCCGAAGGCCGACGCCGTCTCCTCCCGCACCGATGCTTCCGCCTCCGCCACGGCCACCAGCTCCACGCCGTCTTCGGCAACGAGCTGCCGCGTAATCCCCAGCACGTGCCCGTGCTGCGCCCCGATGATTGCCAGTCGCACCGCTCAGCGGCTCCTTTGCATCTGAAGGCTCATGAATCGTCCCCGCTGCCGAACATCGCCGTCAGCGTCTGCCTGCGGTAGTCGAAGATGCGCTCCACGTCGCGGCGCACCACCAGCGCATTCGCCAGCGCGCCGCCCCACACAGCGTATTCCACCCGGTCTCCGGCCAGCGTCCCGCCGTCCTTCTCAACGAACGTGTGCTCGTGGATCCACTGACGGTACGGACCCTTCACCTGCGCGTCCGCAAACCGGTGCGGCGGGTCCCACGACGTGATCTCGCTCCGCCACCGCAACGGAAACCCGCGAAACCGCAACCGGTAGTCGATCAACGTCCCCGGCCGCATCTCGATCGGCGCCGGCGTCACCACGCTGAAACTCAGCCACGGCGGCGTGATGACTTCCAGGTTCGAAGCGTCCGAAAAAAACGCGAACACCTCGTCCAGCGGTCTTGGCAACCAGATCGACGACTCGTACACAAACGTCTTCACGCCGCTCCCTCCAGGCCGCCCGCGCGGGCCCAACCCGCCCGCACCATCAACCTAGCGACTCGACAGGTACGCGGCCGTCGTCTTCCTCACGGTCGAAACGATGGTCTCCACGGCTTCTTCGCTGATGTTCGGCGTCATCTGCAGCGACACCCCGCGGCCCATGATGTCCTCGCCGCGCGCGCACTCCACCTGCGAGTAGTCCATAGGCGTCTCGCGGTCGAAGTCGAACGGAAACCGGCTCTGGCCGTACCCATGCGGCCCCGCCAGGAACGGGTTGCGGTACAGCGGCCCGTGGCGGCCCGACCCGACGTATGGCCCGCCCAGCGGCACGCCCGCCCGGCTGACCTCCTCCGCGAAGTCCCAGGCCGAGCACCCCAGCGTGTCCGTATCCAGCGTGAAGCCCAGCACCCAGTACGTGTGACGGTCGCCGGGCCGCACCCGCTGCGGCGTGATCTCATCCATGTCCGACAGCCCATCGATGATCGCCTCGGCCGTCGCGATCTTCCGGTCGATGTATCCGTCCACTTTCTCCAGTTGGGTGCGCAGCACCGCCGCCATCAGGTCGCCCATCTTGTAGTTCGGCGCCAGGAAGTAGTTGGCGTACGGCTGCCCCTGCAGCGGCCCGTTGTCGCGCGGCAGCGCCGCGTCGCGGAACAGGATGGCGCGTTCCCAAAGGGCCTGGTCGTTCGTCACCACCGCCCCGCCGGTGCCCGCCGACAGGTGCTTGCCGCCAAAGCTGAACCCGCCGATGTCGCCCACCGTCCCCACGGTTCGCCCCTGCGACTCGGCGAAATGCGCCTGGCAGCAGTCCTCGATCAGCGCCAGGCCATGCCGGTCGGCAATCGCCTGCAGCGCGTTCATGTCGCACGGATTGCCGAACAGGTGCACGGCCATGATCGCCCGGGTGCGCGGCGTGATCTTGGCCTCCACGTCCGCCGGATCCAGCGTGTAGGTGTCGTCCACGTCCGCGAACACCGGCACGCAGTTGTGCAGGATCGCGCCGATGATCGACCCGCCCGCCGTCCACGGCGACACGATGATCTCGCTGCCCGGCTCCGGGTTCAGCGCCCCGATACACACATGCATCGCCGCCGTGCCCGAGCTGGCCGTCACCGCGTGCTTTGCCCCGTGCTTCGCCGCAAACGCCTCCTCGAACTCCACCACCTTCGGCCCCAGCCCCACGTGGCCCGACCGCAGCACCTCGGCCACCGCCGCGATGTCGTCGTCGCCAAAGTCGTGGGTCGCCCCCAGGTCCAGCATCGCCGCCGCCTCACCCGTCTGCGCCGCCAATCGCTCGTTCATGCCGCTCCCCCTTTAGAGACCTCTTACCGACGCCCGTGGTCCTCGATCGCGCAGCGGCTCTTCACCCTCTCCAAGGGGAGAGGCAGGTTCGGCCGTCTTCGGCCGAAACCGGTGAGGGGTCTTCCGCGCAACCAGCCGCGGGTTACGCAAGCCTATGGTCGACCGTCCAAACGCAAGAGCCGCATGGCATTCAACCCCAGGATCTTCTCCTTGGCCCGCCGCGGAATGTCGGCCGTCACGACCTTCGCAATCTGCTGCCGCGCATCCATCAGCGCCATGTCGGAGCCGTACAGCACCTTGTCCTCGCCCGCGCGCTCCACGTTGAACTCGGTGGCGCCGAGCGCCGTACGCGAACTACAGGTCTCCATGTAGACATTCGGCAGCACCCGCGCGGTCTCCGCGGCGTCCGCGTCCAGCGTCCCCGCCGTATGCGCCATCACCCAGCGCACGTTGGGAAAGCGATCGCTCAGCGCCGTGAACCGGCCCTGGATGGTCGTCCCCGGCGGATCGAACGGGTAGGTCGCATGACACATCACCGCCATCTCCTGCTCGTCCACCCACTCGTAGATCGGGAAGTAGGCCGGGTCGTCGTTCGGGCGTCCGAAGTAGTCGGGGTAGATCTTCACGTACGCCATGCCCAACTGGTGCACCGCCCGCTCCAGCTCCTTCACCGCCTCCTCGGGATAGTGCGGCGTCGCGAACGCTACCCCGATGAACCTGTCGGGCGCCCGTTTCACGTACTCCATCACCAGGTCGTTGCCACGCCGGGCGTCCCCGAACCAGATGCAGTTAATGCAGGTCCGGTCCACCCCCGCCGCGTCCATCACTTTCAGGTACAGGTCGCAGTCGGCATCCACGCCGTACCTGCCCCAGCTACCCGCATGGCTGTGAAAGTCGATGACCGGTGTGTCCATCGCGCTACATCCTCAACAGCCGCGCCAGGTTGCCCCCGCACACGGCCCTTAGGTCGGTCTCGTTCAGCCCCAGCCGGTGCAGGTGATACAGCTGCGGCGCGATGGCCTGCTCCGGGAAACGCGACCCGAACAGCACCCGCTCCGGCCCCACAATCTCCAGCAACTGCGCGATCCCATCCGCGATCACGTACCGCGAAACCTCGATCGACAGGTTCGACAGGCTCCGCAACAGCGGCGGCGCCCACGAGGCCTGCACATAGTGCACCTCGCACAGCACCACGGTCAGGTCCGGGAACTGGCGTACCGTCTCGTGAACCGCGTGCGGGTCCAGGTCGGCGCCGTCGTGCCAGTTCGTCTCGTAGCTGGCCGGCAGCCACAACGGGATGCCCCGCGCCGACAGCCACTCCAGCCATTCGCCGACCACCCACGATCTGAACGGGTAGTGATGCAGGGTCGGCACCATCCGCACCGCCCGCACGTCGGCCGCCTCGATCTGCGCCGCGGTCTCGTCCAGGTCGTCGAACGTCGGGTTGCCCTCGAACTGCGGCGCCAGCCGCAACTCGCTGCCAATCGCCTCCAGCAGCCCCGCGTTGCCCTCTGCCGAGTCGAACGCCGCCGCATGCGGCGCGTACACCAGCGCCCGCTCCACCCCGGCCCGATCCATCTCCGCCAGCAACCCGGCTGCATCGTCCACCGCCACCCGCCGGTCATGCCGCCGCCCCAGCGCCGCATTCGCATCAAACGCCGGCACCTCCGGCCGAAAGTCCAGGTCAACCCCCGGCGCCATCAGACCAAGCCCCAATCTTCGCGCCTGCAAGGGCGTAGGCAGCGACTTTGTCGGGCGACCTGCCCTCTCGGCAGTCGCAGCGCACTGCTCTGCTCACGCCGCGCCGGGCACCGATGCAGCACGTCTTCAGGACCCAGAAGCCGAGCCTCGGGTGTCAGACCGTCCCGTACGTGGGACTGGCACGGAGCGCTGTGGAACTGTGGTTCAAATGCCTTGCCTGCAACCTGCACCGCGCCCCCCGCGCTCCCGTGGCCGCGCACACCGCAGTTATGCATAGGTCTCCAGCAGCGCGTGGTGCAGAACCATGATGCCTTGCGAGGTTTCGTCCAGCGACGCGAGTGCAGCGGCCGTCCGCTCGTCCCGCGCCGGGCGGTGGAAGTTGTAGAAGAACGGAACGTCGTATTCGTCGCGCACGGCTCCGAGATCGGCCACAAAGTTGTCCAGATCCTACTGACAGACATGGACATTCGACGTGCATTGAAAGACGGCTTGGAATCCCGGGACATCGAATCGGTGCTCGCCGGTGAGCGGTGCGGCCGCGACTATGTTGTCGTCCTTGGGCAACTGGGCCAAGCGCGCCCCCTCAATCAGGCAGGCGGCGGGTCGCCGAACACAATCAGCCCTTGGCCGCTTTCAGTGCCTCGACCTGCTCTCGGATGCCGACTTCGGTCGGCAGGCGCTCAATGCTGGAGGCGCCGAAGAACCCGGCCACGCCTTCGGTGTTCGCCAGGACGTGGCGCACGTCGCCGGGGTCGGCGATCGGCCCGCCGTGACACAGCACCACCGAGTCCGGTTTCTCGGCCACGGCGGCGTCGTGAATGGCCTGCACGCTGGCCACCGCGTCGTCCAGCGTCAGCGCCGTCGTCGCCCCGATCGAGCCCTTGGTGGTCAGGCCCATGTGCGGCACCAGCACGTCCGCACCGGCCCGGCTCATGGCTACCGCCTGATCGGGGTCGAACACGTAGGGACAGGTCAGCATGTCCAGCTCATTGGCCTGGCGGATCAGGTCCACTTCCAGGCCAAAGCCCATGTTGGTCTCTTCCAGGCCCTGGCGGAAGATGCCGTCGATCAGACCGACCGTCGGAAAGTTCTGCACGCCGTCGAAGCCCATAGCCTTGAGCTGCTTAAGAAACGTGGGCATCAGCCGAAACGGGTCGGTCCCGCAGACGCCCGCCAGCACCGGCGTGTCCTGCACCACCGGCAGCACCTCGGACGCCATGTCCACCACGATGGCGTTGGCGTCGCCGAAGGGCATCATCCCTGACAGCGACCCGCGGCCCGCCATCCGGAATCGCCCCGAGTTATAGATGATGATCAGGTCCGCGCCGCCCTGCTCGGCAAACTTGGCCGTGATGCCGGTGCCGGCGCCGCAGCCGATGATCGGCTGACCGGCATCCAGCGTGGCCCGCAGGCGCCTCAGCGCCTCAGCGCGTGGGATGTACGGCATGCCCGTGGTCCTTTCGTCCGGTTGAAGGGTTGTTGGGAAACCTTTGCATAACGCCCCTCGCCCTCGAAAGTACGGCGACTCTTCACCCTCTCCAAGGAGACCTCTGCGCAATGCGCCCTGGGCAGCGCCGAAGGACGGCGCGGTCGCGTGATGGGATGGGGCGAGAGGTGCGACAGCCCCGGTGGCCGCCCGTGGCGGCGGGTCGACCCCGCCCCGGACCGGGGCGAGGACGCAATGCGCCGAGGGCTAGGCGGGGGCGTCGGTCGGCAGCCGGTCCGCGCGGCGCAGGTTGTAGGCCAGCACCTTGAACCACATCTCGGCGGAATTGCAGGCCAGGCCGCGGTAACGCACCCGCTGGTAGCCGTAGGAGCGTTTCAACGTCCCAAACACATGCTCCACCGGCCGCCGCACCCGGTCGATCCGGGCCTGGCGGTGGCGCGCCGCCGGGCTCAGTCGGGGGTGATGTGTGCTCAGCCGCCGCACCGGCGCGGCGTGCAGGTCGGCGACCAAGACCGCGAGCGGCGTCCAGTCGATGAGCTCGGTCAGCCGCTCCAGCCGTACATTGCGGCCCACTCGCGGCGGCAGCCAGGCGTCGATCAATTCCAGCGGCTGGGTCGACCAATGCATCGCCACGATCCTCGGTGGTCAAGCTGCTGGTCGTCACCATGCGGCGCCCACCCGGGTTTGCAAAGGTCTCCTAGGAGAGAGAGGAAGCCTCCGGCGTCCCGCCGGCATGCGGTGAGGGTCTTCCGTGCACCCCCAACCGCTGAACCACCGCGCGTCAATCGCCCCCCAAACCCGCTCCGATCGGATCGTCGAACGCACCCCGGTCCCCTCTTCCTCACTCGCCAGTGGGAGAGGGTCGGGGCGAGGGTCTGCCGGTCAAGGCGTCGCCATTCAGCACCGTCGCCACAGGCCACCCCGCCCCGCCTTAGAATCCCTTCGAACCACTCTCGGTCGCTGACATTTCGGGGGAAGCCGGTTGCCGTCTGCGCGTCCGGTTGCGCCCTCCCCCGCCGCGGGCCCACCTCAACTGCCCCTGCGTCAGATCCGCCGCCGCCTCTTCGCGCTCGGCTGGCCGGCCATGCTCGAGAACCTGATGCAGAGCGCGCTGTTCATGATCAACACCGCGCTCGCCGGCCGCCTGGGCGCCGAGGCCCTGGCGGCGGCCGGCATCTCCAACTTCCTGATGTTCTTTACCTTCTCGCTGTTTTTTGGCATGAGCATCGGGTGCCTGGCGCTGGTGGCCCGCTCCTTTGGCGCGCGCGACCTCGCCACGGCTCACACGGCAGGCCGCCAGGGCATGCTCACCGCCGTTCTCGCCTCCTTCATCTCCGTGTTCGTCCTGGTCCTCTGGGCCGACCCGATTCTTCGCCTGGTCGGCGGCTCCGAGGACATCGTCGCCATGGCCGCCCCCTACCTGGCCATCAGCGCCATCAGCGCCCCCTTGCAAACCGTGGTGGTGATGGTTGGCGCCGTCCAGCGCGGCGTCGGCGACACCCGCACCCCCATGCTCGGCTCGGTGCTGATGGCCGGTGTCGACCTGGTGGTTGGCCTGGTGCTGGTGACCGCCGGCTTCGGCCTGCTGGGCATTGCCGTGGCCATGGGCGTCGCCCGCCTGGCCACCGCGATCTTCATGCTCGTCGCCATCTACCGCACCCCCCACCGCGCCGGCAGCTTCGGCTCCTACCGGCCCGACTGGACCATGCAGCGGCGCCTGCTGCGGGTCTCCGGGCCCGCCGTCGGCGAAATGTTTATCACCATCGGCGGGATCATGGCGTTCAGCATCATCGGCCTGCAGCTGGGCACGGTGTCATTCGCCGCCCAGAACGTCGTCGGCCCCATCATGTCGCTGGCCTACATGCCATCGCTTGGCCTGGGCGTCGCCGCCTCCACGGCCGTGGGCCAGAGCCTGGGAGCGCGAGACCCGCAGCTGGCCCACCGCTACGGGCGCGAGGCGGCCATCGCCGGCACGCTGGTCTCCACGCTGGTGGGCGTGGTGGTGTTCCTGTTTCCGCGGGCGCTGATGTCGGTCTTCACAACGGATCCGGCAGTGCTGGACGCGGGCGAACTGCCGGTGCGAACGATCGGGCTGTTCATGCCCGTCGTGGGGCTGGCAACCATCCTGCCCAGCGCCCTGCGCGGCGCCGGTGACACCCGCGCCATGCTGCTGATCTCCCTGCTCGCCCTCTGGACCATCCGGGTTCCCCTGGCCCTCGTCCTCGGCGTCGTCCTCGGCTTCGGTCTCACCGGCTTGTGGATCGGCGCCGGAGTCAACTACGTCACCATCGCCGTCGCCTCCCTGATCCGCTTTGCGTCCGGCCGCTGGCAGACCATTCGCCTATGACCCTCGTCCGCGTCGAACTCCTCCCCGGCACCCTGCCCCCCGATCCCCAGGGCGTCTGCGCCGTTGTGGACGTGATCCGCGCCACCACCACCCTCGTTGCGATGGCCGAGGCCGGTGACCCCGAGGTCTGGATTGCGGGCGACGTCGACGCCGCCCGCGAGGCCGCCAGGCAGCTCGGCCCCGGCACCCTCCTCTGCGGCGAACGCGGCGGCCTGCCGCCCCAGGGCTTCGACCACGGCAACTCGCCGCTTGAGTTCCAACACGCCGACCTGACCGGCCGCCGCGCCGTCCTCTCCACCACCAACGGCGCCTACGCCATCGAACGCTGGGGCCACTCGCGCCGCACCTGCATCGCCGGACTCCGCAACGCGGGCGCGGTGGCTGATTGCCTGCTGGAGGACCCCGACGCCCCAACCATCACCATCGCCTGCGCCGGCCGCAGCGGCGCCCTGGCGCTGGACGACGTTTACACGGCCGGCGTGATCGTCCAGCGCCTGCGAGACGCGTCACCGGACCTCACCCTCGACGAATCAGCCGTCGCCGCGCTCCACGTGGCCGGCGCCTACCCCTCCGCCGAAGCCGCCCTGGCCGCCTCCCGCAGCGGGCAGGCGCTCGAGCCCGTCGGCCTGTGGGACGACGTGATCTACTGCGCCCAGGTCGACGTGTCGCACGCAGTTCCAGAAGTCGGCGGCCGGGGCCGCATCCGGGTCTGGGGCGGTGGCTAGGTGTCCGCGCTCCGCCGCGCGACCAGCTTCGGCGCATCAGCTTCCAGCTGCGCCGCGCATTCCTTCGCTATCCGCACGTTGTAGTTCGTCCCCCGGTCCTCCGGGTAAATCTGCGCCGTGTTGCAGATGTAGAACCCGGGAATCGGCGACGGATACGGCGGCTTGCGTCGCTGGTATCCGGCCTCGATCACCGGCTGCGCCACCGGATCCCGCGACACCCACGCCTCCTCGATGTGCTCCCGCCGAAACGTCGGAAACACCTTCGCAATCGGATCCACGAACCGCTCGATCAGCACGTCGTCGTCCAGCTGGAAAAACTCGTGCTCCGGCGGCAGGTAATTGCTCACGTACAGCAGCCGCTTGCCGCCGTAGCGCTCGCGATCGACGTAGTTCGTGTGCTCGATTAGCCCGGCAAACGGCAGGTCGCGGTCGCCGATGTTGGTCCAGTAATAGCGCGACAGCTGCTCGCGAATCTGGATCAATGCCACGCACGCCCCCACATACGACGTGGCCGCCAGCGAGTCCGTGAACCCGCGCCGTGACGCCGGCAGCAGCCGCCGGATGATCGGCAGCCCCACCGTCGCCGCCACCGCGTCCGCCTCCAGCGGCTCGTCATTCACCCGCAAAGCCGGCGCGCCCGGCTCCCCGATCGTGATCTCTTGCACCGGCGAAGCCAGCCGCAGCTCCGCCCCACGCTTTGTCACCGAGTCCGCCAGCGCGTCCACAATCACCCGGAAACTCCCGCGGAAATACCCCAGCCGTTCCCGCCGCTTGTCGGCCGTCCGCGTGCGCGCCCGGGCCATCAGCCGCGCCCACATCCAGGCCATCGACACCGATTCCCAGTGCCCCGCGAACTTGGCCCGCAGCATCGAGGCGAAGATGGCTTCGAACGCTTCGCGGCCCACATACCGCGGCAACACCTCCGCCGCCGTCCGGTCTTCAAACGGCCCATAGTCGCGTCGGCGCTGCAGCAGTACCGATCCAAGCCCCAGCCGCAGCCGCGCCCACGGGCTCAATGCCCCGAACTTCAGCAGATCCAGCGGCGAGGTGAACGGGTAGAGCCGGCCGCCCAGGTAGTAGCCCATCTCCGGCTCCGGCCACTCCAGCCGGTTCCCGACACCCAGCTCTTCCGCCAGGCCGATCATGAAGCTGTCGTGGGTGAACAGATGGTGGTAGAACCGCTCCACCGGCTCCCCGCCCACCTCCACCGTCGCCAGCTCGCCGCCCGGCCGCGGCGCCGCCTCAACCAGCGTGACGCCGTGGCCCAGCTTCAGCAGCTCATGCGACAGAGCCAGGCCGGTGATTCCGGCGCCGACGATCACAACTTTCACAGCCGGAACGGCCCCAGCGGTCCCTCGTTCAGCAGGTCGGTTCGCACATACAGCATGAAGTCATACGAGCCCTTGGGAACCGGCGGCTCCTCGCGCGTCAATAACCAGTGTAGGAACGAAGTCCGCGCTTGCGGATCCGCCAGGAACTCGCCCAGGAATCCCAGGCTCCAGCTCTTGTACGTGTGCTCCGGGAACCACCACCGCAGCTTCATCCGTCGGCCCACGAATTCGGGAAGCTGGATGCCCAGTGTGTCGGCACTGGACGGCGACATGAGCACGATCTGCGCCTGCTGGGCGTCCTCCAGGTTCATGTCCTTCGTGTACAGCGCGTCCGTGTAGTCGCGCAGGTACCAGACCGTCGGCCAGGCGTAGTTGTTGTCGATGAGGATGGACAGCTTCTCGCCCTGACCGGTCCGCCTGGCGACCTCGTCCGCGATCGTGGCGACTGTCTTCACGTCATCCGTGGACTGCACGTACACGACCAGGTCGTTGGGCACGCTGCCCCGCTCGTACGTAATTGGAACGGCGAACCACAGGGTCCAGAAGAGCAGGCCGGTGCTAAGCAGCCCCACAACGAATCGAGGAATGCGAGGACGGGTCTCATCGAACCAGCGGCCCACCCACCAGCACGCCAGCAACATCGGCGGCCACAGCAGGTGCAGCACCAGCCACGGCGCCTTCTCGCCGGCCGCCGAATAGACGATCCACGTCACGACGATCCACACGCCCAGCACAAACGGCAGCAAGTGCCTGGCACTGCGCCCGCGAACCAGGGCAACCGCACCAAACAAGAGCGCAAACGGCTCGTACAGACCCAGGAACATCGCGTAATAGAACCACGGCTGATTGACCCGCTCGGACTCATGGACGCTGGTCCAGTACTCGATGGAACTGGTGAACGCCGCACGGAAACCCGGAAGGTGGGTGAGGAACGACGTATAGAACGCAAACACGATCAGCACAAAGGTCAGAGCGCCGTAGACCACATGCTCGACGTCGTATCCCAACGACCGAAACGCATTGAGCGCCTGGTCTCCCAGGGGAGACGCGCCGGGTCCGCGGCGCCAGGCGCGGTAGGCCAGCCCACCCACGGCAATCAGAACCATCAACAGCGCAAACCCGTGAATGAAGGTGTTTTCCTTAGTCGCCAGCGAGAGCCCCAGCGTCGCCCAGGCCAGGTAGATCCAGCGCCGCCGCGGCTGTTCCAGATAGCGCATCACGGAGCCGATGAGCAGCAGCGTGAACAGCGCCACATAGATGTCCATCCGCAGGAATCGCGAGTAGTAGAGGAACGACGTGGAGATAGTCATTGCCGCCATGGCCAGCGGCGTGCCGGTGCGGCCCAATTCCGGGCGGAAAATCAGCAGGGCGCCCACCGAAGCCACGCCAAACAGCGCCGGGATCACGCGCCCCAGGCCATCGGTGACCCCGGCGGCCAGGAACACGACCACATTGCCGAAATACAGCAGCGGCCCGTGGTACGCCGGGTCATACCGGAACTGCTTGCCGTTGATCATGTCGTTGGACTCTTTGGCGTGAATTGCTTCGTCGTGGTGATAGACCCGCTCGCCCAGATCGAAGAAGCGCAGGCCCGCGGCGGCGGCCAGAATCAGGACGTAAAGCAGCCACTCCCCGCGCGACCAGCCAAACCAGCCCGGGCGCGACAGCCAACCCCCGACCGAGTGCGTGCCGGCGCTCACCGGCCCGCTCCAACCCGGAAGATCGTGGTGCCGCCCGCGGTGAAGACCGCCGTGAGGTCTTGGCCCAGGCGGTCCACGACCTCGGGCCCATATCGGTCACGCTCGCTGTCGCCGGCCACGACGTGTGTCACGCTATAGCGGTCCAGCACCGCGCGCCGCAGCGCCGAGTCGTCGGTCCGGTAGGCGGTGTCGGTATCGGCCGTACGAGCGGCGATCCGCGGATCGGACTCCCGCCACAGCTCTTCGTGTTGGGTCCAGCCGATAACGCTCGGGATTCCCGTCCAGGTGGACATTCGCGAGTCGCCGGAGTAGGCGCGGCCGGGCGCCTCAAGCAGCACGGCGCCGCCCGGGGCGTGCCTGCGCAGCCACTCGGCCGCGGCAACCTCCGAGGGTCGGCCGAGCCGGTCGGCGGCCAGTCCGTCCAACGATCCGGACACCGAACTGGCCTCGGACTTGGCCTTGGTGGCGACGATCGGATAGGTCAGCGCCGGGACCGCCAGCAGCGCAAACACGGTCAGCGCGATCGCGCGCGTGAGCGTCAGGCGCAACCCGCCCGGTTGGGTAAGCCGCCGCCAGGCCAGAACCAGGCCTGGTCCGGCCGCAATCGCCAGCAGACTCCAGGCTTGGTAGTGCAGCTTGAACACCGTGTTCATACGTTCGTTAGGCGGACCAAAGAAGTCGTCGACGTAGACAGCCTCAACGACCGTCAGGAGCCCCAGGCCGGCAACCAGCAGCCAGAGCAGCGCCGCGAGCCCCGGCTCGGCCCGGTGGGTCCAGAGCGCATAGACGCTGAGAACGAGCAGCGCGGCCAGCGCAACCACCACCTCCCCGCGTGCGATCAGCGTAGCCCCGGCGCCAGCGGCGAGCAGGATGACCAGAAAGAGGCGGCCGTCCGGCCGGACATCCCAGAGCAGGACGGCCAGAGTCACGACCGCCGCGCCCAACAGCAGTCCGAACACCTGGAAGTAGTCGATTGCCTCGCTTCTGACCGTCACAACGCCGATCCCACGGCTGCCGGGCGCATAGTTCAGGGTATAGGGCAGCCAGGCGGCGACGGCCACGATCAGCGCAGCGGCGGTTGGGGGCACCAGGGCCAGCAGTCGCGACCGCACACGCCAGGCCGCCAGCACGCCAGCCGCCAGCACCAGGCCCGCGAACGTGGGCGCGTCCCAGGCATTGAGCGCATAGAGACCTCCCAGCACCAGCCCCGTTAGGGCGCCGCGCGCGAGTCGCTCGGCCAGGGAATCGGGCTGCGGCCGCGCCCCCGCCACCATCCACTGCACGGCCAGCGAGACGGCCATCAGCGTGATCGGAAGCGCCATCACGTGCGGGTGCAAGTCGCCCAGGACGAAGGAGAAGGCCGGGAATTCATTGATCGTGTAGTCGATCACCTGGCCGGCGTCCTCGCGCTGAATTGTGCGCGAGGCATTCCAGCCAATGCCCCTCCAGAAGCCTGTGGGCGCGTCCGGGCTCTCCGAGAAGATGTCGCGCAGGACGGCCAGATTGCCGGCCACCATGGTGAGCATGAGTGCCAGCACGGCCGCCGCCTTGCGGGCTCGCCTCCCGGCGCCCGTCAGCACGGCCAGGTCGTAGCCGGCGGAAGCGGCAGCCACGCCGCCAAGCGCAAAGAGCGCGGCCAGGGCCAGGTTGTAGCCGACGGCCGGCTCCGCGCCGCTGAGATGCAGACCGAACGCGGCCATGGAGTACCCGAGGTAGTAATAGTTGATGGTCTCGCCGGCAAACCACGGATCGGGCGGGGGAAAGGACGTCGCATGGGCGGTGGCGTTGAGCAGTGCCAGGTCCATGGGCTTCTCCGTTCCGCCGATCTCGGGATTGAGCCAGCGAAGTCCAGCGCCCACCACAAACAGCACCAGCAACGAGATGCAGCCCACCACCCACAGGCGCCCGCGGCCGCGCAAATCACCTAGATGTGGACGCAGCATCCAGGTCAGCAACGCGCTGAGCGTGGCGAACGCCACCAGCGTGGCGGCTGCGTATCCGCGGCCATTGCTGAGCAGGCCCGTTGAGAGTCCGGCCCAGGCGAGATAATGGGCCAGGAACAGCCCAACCGGCGCCGCCAGCAGCACGCCACGCGAGGGCAAACGTCGACACAAAAGGAACGCCCACGGCAGTCCGAGAATGGACAACACCGCCAAGGCGCCAGCCCAGAGCAGCACGTCGATGGCGCGAAGCCTTTCGAGTTCGCCAGCGGTGGAGGAGTTCAGGTCAGAATAGCCAGTGAGCCTCGAGCAACCAGGACTTACCCGTCATTTCTGATGCTCCTGCCCGACGCGGCCCGCACATGAGCACGCTGCCTCCGGCACGCCGCAAGCCGCGGTCGGCCGCAAACCCCGCGGAGCTCTCGCGTCGGGCACTGATGCGGGCCAGCCTGATCGCGGGCAGCGGGCTTTTGGCTGCATGCACGTTGGACCGGAGCGGGTCTGAGCTACCGCCAGTGACTCTGCCGCCGGTGGCAGTCGTGCAACCGCCGCCGCTACCCACCGCAACCCCGGAACCGGCCGCATCGCGGCCCTTAGCTGCGTCCGCAAGCGTCGTCGCCTCCCAATCTCCCGCCGCCACCATTCAGTTCGAAACCTGGGGCCCCCGGGTGCTGCTCGGCGCCTTTCGCGAGATCGAGCAGGAGTTTCGGAAGGCAATCCCCTGGGTCACGGTGCAGGCGCGCCTGGACAACGCGCTGACCTCCGACCGGCTGCGGACTCGCCTGCGAAGAGGCGAGGGACCAGACGTCACTCGAATCGAACCCGAGGACGTCTTCGACTTCACGGCGGCGGGCTTTCTCCACGGACTGGCTGCGCGCGTTGATATGGACGCCGACCTGCGCGAAGCGGCGCCCGGCGCCCCAGTGGCCCGGACCGGCGCCGGCGGCGAGATCTCGACACTCAGCATCGGACCACGCACCAGTGCGTGCTCTACAACGCGCAACACCTCGAGTCGGTGGGCGTCACGGCGCCGATGAGCTGGCAATCTCCCTGGACTGTGGCCGAATTCGAGGAGGCCGCGCGACGCCTGGTCATCGCCAACAATCAGCGCGTGGAGAGATTCGGACTCACGGCCATCCCGGCGTACGCGCGCCCCGTTCTGGCCCAGGGAAGCGATGACTTTCTCGACGCCGAGCAGCGGGCATCGACCCTCACGACGCCCCAGCGCCAGGAGCGCCTGCAACGGCTGACCAGCTGGCAGACCAACCTGGCGATCGAACTACCGACGGCTTATCGGTTCGTGGCGCCCTTCAGCGGCGGCCTGGCTTCCATGCACATCGACCATACTGACGTGGGACGCTGGGTCCGTGCCACCCTGCCCTGGGCCGTGGCGCCGCTGCCCGCCTGGGAAGGCCGTGAATCCCGCACCGAGGCCAACGAGCTGTGCGTGGCGATTTCGTCGCACAGCGCCGAGCCGGACGCCGCCTGGACCCTTGCCCGTTTCCTGCTTGACTCCCCGGCGCAACGCGCGCTCGCCCGCACCAATCTGCTGACCCCGGTGCGGCTGGAAACGCTCGAGGACCCGGCGTACCTGGACCCAAACCAGCAGCCGTACAACCGCACGCCGCTGATCCAGGCCGCCGCGCAGGCCATGCGCAGCCCGGCGCACCCGGGCGCCAAGACCTGGCACGTGCTGACCGGTGACCCGATTGCCGTGGTGCGCCAGGGCGACCGGGAAGCCGCCGCCTATCTGGCCCAAGCGGACGCGCTCATCACCCGGCAGCTACGACTGCGTAACTGGTCCGCCTCAGCCGACCGCCCCGGCTACCGCCAGCCCCTGCCCTTCGGGAACCGCTTCCTGGCCGACCTGGAGAGACGCGGGCTCTAGCTGGAGTCCGGGTCGGCCAGTAGCCGAATGTCGACCGTCCGGCTTCGCGGCCCGTCGCATTCGACCAGCAGCACGTCCTGCCACACGCCTATCTGCAGCCGCCCGGCCGTCACCGGCAACAGCACCTGGTGACCGATCAGGTTGGCCCGCACGTGCGCGGCCGCATTGTCCTCGGCCCCCTGGTTGTGCGCGTAGTCCCCATCCCACGGAATCAAGCGCTCCAACGCCCGCGCAAAGTCGTCCAGGAGACCTGGCTCAGGCTCATTTAGCGTCACGGCGCACGTCGTGTGCGGAACGCTGACCAGCAGCAAACAGTCGCGCCGAACCTTGCCCTCGATTGCCGCCTGGATCTGCCGGCCGATCGGATGTACCGACGTCCGAGACGAGGTCGTGACACGCAGCGTGGCAAGGGGCACGTCAGGCGTCCCTCCCTGAACGCCCAGGCTCGGTGAGCGAGAGCATCCGCCACCCGGGCGCCAGCGCCATGCGCGCCGCCTCTGCCAGGTCTCGGGCCGTCGCCACGCCCGGAGGAGCGGTTGCCCCATCGCGCGCGATCCACACCACCGGCATGCCGCAACCACGCCCGCCCGCTACGTCATTCTGCAGGTCGTCGCCGATCAGCACGCAATCCGCCGGCTTCGCGTCAACGGCCGCGGCCGCCGTCTCGAATATGCGCCGATCCGGTTTCTCGGCGCCCACGGCTGCCGAGAACACGACCGGGTCCAGCCGGTCGGCCAGCCCCAACCCGTCCAGCACCAGCGGCAGCAGGTAGCTGTAGTTGCTGAGCACGCCAACCCGCACCCCGGCCGCCTGGACCGCATCGATCGCCGGCAGGGAATCCGGAAGCACCCGTGTCGCAAAGGCTTCGTGCAGTTCGGCGGCCATGTGGGCAACGTCCAGGCGCACGGGACCGGTGTCTCCAAGCTCATCCACATACACCCGGGCATCGTCAAGCTTGAGCCGTTCAAAGTCCTCCGCCGTCCGAACCCCGGCGAAGTGGGCCTTGAAGTAGCGCATCTCGGCGTTCAACGCCGCATCCAGGCGCTCGCGCGGCAAGTCCACCCCTGCCCGCCGCACCGCGTCGGCCATGTAGGCGAACGGCGAGGGGTCGGCCGGAAAGTGAATCAGCGTGCCGTACGCATCAAAAAACACGGCCGCCGGGAGTGCACTGGTCACACCCGAACCGTACCACCGGTCTTGTCAATACCGGCGCATCATTGCTACGTGCAACGCCGGATCCGTTCGCATCGCGGCCGCCCGTACCCGCCAGCGCCCGTCACGGCCGCGAAACGGCCACCGACCGGAACCGACGCGCCGTCCGCATTGCAGCGACGGCCTATTCGTCAGCTGATGGGTTCGAATTTATAGAGAGCGTCGTCGCGCTGGACTTCGCCCATGTAGATGGCGCCTTCGGGGTCGACCCAGATGCCGTGGGGGGCGCTGAAGGTTGCGCCGCCGTCGCCGGGGTCTTCCCAGGAGGTGATGATCCGGCCGGTCAGGTCGAGAATCGAGACTCGACCGCCGACTTCGGCCAGGTAGATGACGCCGGCGTCCTCGTCGACGTAGAAGTCGGAGGGCTGGCGATAGCCGGTCCATTGGTCCATGTAGACAC
Source organism: Chloroflexota bacterium (assembly GCA_009839425.1). GTDB lineage: Bacteria > Chloroflexota > UBA11872 > UBA11872 > UBA11872 > UBA11872. The sequence continues at coordinate 15,474 of VXPS01000110.1, read as the reverse complement.
CGTCGGGATCGAAGATCTGGATGCGGTGGTTTTCGCGATCGGCGACCAGGATGCGGTCATCGCTGAGGGCCCAGATGCCATGCGGCAGGTCGAACTGGCCGGGACCGGTGCCCGGCTCGCCCCAGCTGTTGAGCAATTGACCGGTGGGCGCGAAGCGGTGGCAGCGAGTGTCGCCGTAGCCGTCTGACACGTAGATGGACCCATCGGCGCCGAGGTGGGTGTTGGTGGGGTGGTTGAAGAGGCCGCCGTCGGCGCTGGTGAAGTTGGGATACCCGATTCGGCGGACGACTTGACCTTCGGTCGTGGTGACCCAGACGACGTGGGCGTAGCGGTCGGTGAGCCAGAGGTGCTCGTCGGCGTCCACATAGACGCCGTGGGCGTGGTTAAGCAGGTCGTCGCCCCAGGTGTCGACGACGCGGCCGTCGGCGTCGAAGACGACCATGGGGTGGGTACCGCGACAGAAGCAGTAGACGCGGCCCTGGCTGTCCACGCCCACGCTGCCAATCCAGCCCAGGTAGATGTCCGCCGGCAGCTGCGGCCACCCCTGCACGCGCTCGTAGCGATGCGATCCACTTCCTACCGGCATTCGTTCACCCTCCCCGCGAAGCCGTTGCCTGCGTATCGTAGTCGGCGGTGGAGCGGTGCGCTTGTGGCATCCCGGTGACGTTTGCGCCTACGCAGCCTTGGGTGGTTGTCGACTTGCCGATCCTCGTGTGAACCGCCGGCTGCTGCACCGGTTCATCGAAAGTTCTCCCCTTGATTGCCGCGGGGAACCCGGAGCAGACCGAATCAAGGTATCGCCAAGCTGGCAACTCCTTGTTACATCACACGAACAGCGCCAAGTGGAATCGACGGGTAGATCTGGAAGTGGGTAAGAACTCCGTTGGAAACGGTGCCGTCGATTGTGGGCTGATCAACCGTGAAGGTCGTGAACCGACCATTGCCCCCCGCACCTGGGTAACGGGTGCTGCTGGACCCTTGTCGAGCACCACCCGCTAGCTCAACTGTCGTGCCGGAGGCCAAGCTATAGCCTCGGCGGCTCACAATGTAGTAACCACCGCCAGAACCCGCGCCCCCGTAGCTATGGCTCGCCTGTGAACCGGTAAAGCTCCGGTCCATGGACTCCGTGATCTTCCCGGACGAAATACGGACAATGCCGTCTCCGGCATCACCGCCTTCATGCCCATCCGTCCCGCCACTGCCGCCCATCGACAGCGTTGTGGCTGTATAAGTGCCCGAGCGAAGCGCCTCAATGGCGCAGACTGCCGGGATCGCTGGACCTCCAAGGGCACCAGCACCATCGGTCCGCCGACCCTTCTCACCGGCCGTTCCATGTCCACCGCCGCCCGCGTAACCGCCATTGAAGAGTCCACCACCGCCACCCGGGCCCGAGCCTCGATACCCCTGGCTGCCAGATACGGTCGTGAATCCACTGACATTGATGAGAGTCGTGCTGTCGTCAATCACCAGCCCCGCCCGGCTGCGGTCCGCCGTCACCGCAGCTTCATGCCCGAAGTACGCCGAAAAATCGATGCCGATGACGCCGTCAAGCTGTCGGCCCCACCAATCCGACGGCAGCACCTCGGACTCAACGCGGCTCCCTGGATAGATCGCGCGGAAGGCTCGCGCGACCCGATCCCGGCTAGCCGCCGCCGCATTCAGAATCCAATCGACCGCGCGCTCGACGCGATAGGCGTCGCACCGGTCCATGACCGGATAGGCTGACACCACCGAGCTGCCAGCCTCCAGGTGGGCGTCCGCGTAGATCAGGTCGCCGCCCCGGAAGTCCTGCACCCAGAATCCTGACGACACTGGTCGCCGCTTCATGACACGGATCATTGGGTCACCCATCGAATTGCTCTCTCTCGCTCTGTAAGCCATCCGCATCAACGAACGGCGTAAGGATCACGTCGCCGGCGGCCACGCTTCTGAGCAACGACCGCCAGTCGTCCAACTGATCATTCCGGTCAACAGGCAGCATAGTACACAAAAAGAATACCTTGCGCTCAGGTCATCACAAGCATGGTTGCTCCGTCGCATGGCTCCGCTTGTGGGGTGTTCATCACGGTCGCGGGTAACGGTGGGGCATAGACTCTCCGCCATGGCGGCTCTTGCATCCGACGGTGGACCGCACGGCGTTCCGGTGCGGGCCAGCGCCCTGTGGAAGCGGTTTGGGGCGCTGGACGTGGTGCGGGATGTCTCGCTGGAGATCGCGCAGGGCGAGGTGGTGGGCTTTGTGGGGCCCAACGGCGCGGGCAAGAGCACCACGATTCGGATGATGCTGGACATCTTTGCGCCGGACCGCGGCACGGTGGAGGTGTTTGGCGCGCCGATCGATGACGCGGCGCGGCGGCGCATCGGCTATCTGCCGGAGGAGCGCGGGCTGTATCCGGGGCTGCGCATCCCGCCGATCCTGAAATACATGGCGGAGTTAAAGGGAGTTCCCACACAGGAGGCGCCGGGGCTGGCAGACGCCGCGCTGGAGCGGTTGGGCCTGACGGAACACCGCCCCAAGAAGGTGGGCGAGCTGAGCCGCGGGCTGCGGCAGTTGCTGCAGTTTGCGGCGACGATTCAGCACAAGCCGGACTTCCTGGTGCTGGACGAGCCGTTCTCGGGCCTGGATCCGGTCAACGTGCGACTGATGAAGAACACGGTGGCCGAATTGCGAGACGACGGGGTGGCCGTGCTGTTCTCGACGCACCAGATGACGGACGTGGAGGAACTCTGCGACCGGGTGGTGATGATCAACCGCGGCGAGATCGTGCTGAACGGCGGCGTACGGGAGATTCGACGGCAGCACGCGAGCGACCGGCTACTGGTGGAGTGCGCATCGGACCTGCCGTACGCCCTGAGCTTGCCGGGCGTGGCGACCGTTGAGTCGCACGGCGATGGCTGGCGAATCAGCCTGGACGACGACGGTTCGGCCGAGGGCGTGCTGCGGTCGCTACTGGATGCGGGCGTGCAGATCGAGCGGTTCGAGCGTGAGGCGCCGACGCTGGAGGAGATATTCCTGCAAATCGTAGGCGGCGCTGATGGGAGCGCCAACGGGAACGGGACGCCGGATGAAGGGGCGCGCCCCGGTGGGTAGCGTTCGCATTGTGACTAGGCACGAGTTCCGGACGGCCGTCACCCGTCCCTCATACATCATCCTGACGGCGGCCGTATCGGTGCTGGTGGCGCTGGCGGTGGCGGGCTTTGCGATCTTCACGCTGGTGACGCGGGAGGACGCCGAAGCCGAGACCTCATCGAGCGCCGAGTCCAGCGCTGAGACGCCAAGACTGGGCTACGTAGACCTTACGGACGGTCCGGCGCTGTTTGGCGCATACCAGGAACAGCCTGGCGCAGTGTTCGTACCGGTGTCGGATCGTGAGGCCGGCATAGCGGCGCTCATGGACGAGCAGATCGCCGCTCTCTTCGTGTTCCCGCCCGACTTTGCCGAGACGGGAACGGTCGTGCGGGTTCAGATCGCCGACGACGGGGGCGTCTTTGGACCGGACGGTCCCTCGTATAGCGGGACGCTGCGCGGGTTCGTGCTTTCGAATCTGTTCGCCGATGAGGTCCCGGCCGGATTGGCCGAGCGGCTCCAGGTCCCCTTCACACTCGCGGTGGAGGAAGTCCGGCCGGACGGAGCGGAGGACGAGTCGGCGGGGTTCGACATTGGCCGGGCGGCGTTCTTTGCCGTTGCCGGCATTTCGCTCTTGTTTTCCGTCTTCTTCAGTTCAGGCTATGTCCTTAACGCGCTGGTGGAGGAGAAGGAAAACCGGGTGATGGAGGTGCTGCTGTCGTCGGTCAAGCCGGACGCGCTGCTGCTGGGCAAGTTCCTTGGCCTGGGCGCGGCGGGGCTGTTGCAGATGGCGGCGTGGCTGGCCTCCGTCGGGGTGGGCGTGCTAGTGGTCGGCCGGATCGTGGACATTCCGGCCGACTTTCTGACCATGCCGGGCGTCGGCGACATTGCGATCGCGGCCGGGTATTTCCTGTTCGGCTACGCGCTTTTCGCATCGCTGATGGCGGCCGTGGGAGCGATAACGACCTCGCTGCGCGAGGCCAATCAGATTTCGGCCATCGTTATCGTGCCGGCCTTCATTCCGGTCTGGCTGAACTTCATCCTGTTTACGGAACCGGAGGGCACCGTGGCTCGGGTGTTGACGTACATCCCGGTCACGGCGCCCGTCACTGGTTTCATTCGCCTTGCTATTGGCGCGATGGGACCGCTGGAGACCGTCGCGGCGCTGCTGGTTCTGGCGGCGAGTGCGTCGGGCGCGCTGTGGCTGGCGATGCGGTTGTTCCGGGCCTACCTGCTGATGTACGGCAAGCGGCCGACGCTGAAGGAAATGGCGCGGAGCGTGGTGTCGGGTTAGCCGATCTTGCGCAGGTAGGCGATCGGGCCGCCGAAGTCGAAGGCTTGCGGCTCGGATGATGGGACGTAGGGGCTGACTTCGTCCGTGAGGTAGGTCCGGGCGTCGTTGAGGGTCCAATCGCCACCCTGGATGGCCGCGAGGACGTTGGTCTGGGTGAGCAAGTAGTCGACCAACTGCTCTCGATCGAAGAAAACGACGTTGGCGTACTTCTCCTGCGCGAGCAAGTGAAAGCCGGCGTGTCTGGCCGACTGATCGCCAAGAGGTTGGTTGTCGCGAAGGGGCGTGGGGAAGCGCTGAAGGTAGGTCGAATTGAACCAGGGTTTGAAGGCCGGATTGCCGCGAAGATTGGCGGAAAAGAAGTTGTCGTAGATGACGAGCCAGCCGCGGGGCCTGAGCACGCGGCTGGCTTCCGCCAGGAAGGCGTGTCGCTCGAACCAGTGCAAGCCGGACGAGACGGTTAGGAGGTCGAAGGACCGGCTGGCCAGGGGTAGGGCCTCGGCCGGACAGCGCAGGTAGTCAATGCGCTCGTCGCGCTCAGCCTGGGCGAGCATGGCGGCTGAGATGTCGGAACCGACGATTCGCTTTGCGATCTGCTTCAAGGCGATGCAGGACAGCCCGGTTCCGCAGGCGACGTCGAGCACGTCGTCGAGACGGTCGTCGATTTCCAGTTTGGCCGCGATTCGCTGGATGACGAGGTCGTGGTGGTAGGGGCGAGCGCGGGCGTAGAGTTCGGCGGAGCGCTTCGAGTCAAACAGGTCGCCGGCGAAGTCCTGAGCTATGGCGCGGCAGTCCCCTGGTCAATCGCTTCGAGGCGCTCGAGGATCCACATACGAGCCAGCGTCGTTGGGCCGATGCCTTTTCTTTGGGCCGTCGCCCGCAGGGTCTCGAGGGTCTCAGCCGTAAAGCGCACTGTGATGCCCTGGGAGAGGTTCTTGGCGAAGCGCACCTCGGTGCGCTCGAACTCGTCCTCGAAGTCAGCCGTGTCGTGCGTGTCCCAAAACTCGGCCTCTTCCTCGCGGCTGTTGAACGTCGGAATCCGAGTCTGCTTCTTCGTCTTACTCACTCAACCACCCCTCTTTCCGAAGTCCGGTACGTCTGCCGCTCATGACGGCCGGCCCATCGGTCCGTCACCGGGTAGTAGATCTTGGGCTGAACCGGCGTCAGGATCAGGGTAAGGGTGCGTCCGGACACCGTCTGGCCTATGGCTATGGTCGTGAACGTTAGTTCGACTGACGGGCGGATCCGACTGGCGCTTCGTAGCCGTCGCCCCAGCAGACAGGTCGGCCGTCCGGACGCAGGCCGCAACTGTGGGTGAGCCCGAGGCTAAGGGCCATCAACCCTTCGCCCTGCGGGAATGCCGCATCGTCGTCGCCCCAGCACACGGGAGTCCCATCGGGTCGCAGGCCACAGGCGAAATCGCGACCACTGACAATTGACGTCAATTGGTCGACAACTTGCACCCGGACGACAGCGCTGTCGTCATCGCCCCAGCAAATCGGGCCGCCGTCCGCGGCGAGACCGCACGAGTGGTCCAGACCGCTGCTAATGGCAACCAACGCCGCGCCTTCCGGAGGCGAGGCTTGTCGTACATCGTTCCGACCCCAGCAGACGGGATTCCCGTCCTCGCGAATTCCACACGTGTGCGCTTGTCCACTCGCGATGTCCACGAATCTATCGCCTGATGGCGGCGACGCTTGACCGTAGTCATCCCGGCCCCAGCAGAGGGCACCACCGTCGGAGCGAAGCCCGCAGGTGTGCGCCCAGCCGCTTTGGAGGGCGACGAACCTCTCGCCATCAGGCGGTGTGGTGCGTCCCTGTGCAGGGTCGCCCCAACAGACGGGTGTGCCGTCGCCGCGCAGCGCGCACACGTGGCGTTCCCCGCTGCTAAGTAAGGTGAAGCGTTCGCCTTCCGGCGGCGACGCCTGGCCGTAGTCGTCGATGCCCCAACACACCGCAGCGCCGTCCGTGTCGAGGGCGCAGGTGAACCGATTGCCGGCACTGGCCACAGCAAGCGCACGCTCGCCAATGGCACTAAAGCCACGACTGCTGATGCCTTCCGGGACCAAGAGGCCGAGATAGAGGTGAACGCGATCGCGCTTCCGGTCGACGCCGTGTGTCGTGGGGTAAAAGCGCCAGCAGGTGTCGGTACCGTCCGCACGGAGGCCGCAGGTAAATGCGTCGCCGCTGCTGATGGCGACGAACCGTTCCCCCGGCGGCGGAGAAGCCTGACCCTGATCGATGAGCGGATCGGCGGCGCCCCAACACACCGGCGTGCCATCCGCTCGGAGGCCGCACGTGTGTTCGACGTGGCTGGTGATGGCGACAAAGCGCTCCCCGGCAGGTGGCGTGGCCTGTCCGTAGCTGTTGCCGCCCCAGCACACCGGCGTACCGTCAGGTCGAAGGGCGCAGACGTGCTCAAATCCAGTGCTAATTGCCGAAAACGTCTCGCCTTCGGGTGGCAGCTCGTCGAGAAAGACCTCATCCACGGTGCAGACGGGGGTGCCGTCGGTCCGCAGGGCGCAGAAGTGAAGCGCTCCACTGCTAATGGCGGAAAACTGCTGCCCGTCGAAGATTTCCGCGCTCTGGTAAATGGTGCGTCCCCAGCAGACGGCGGCGCCTTCTTCGCGTAGAGCACAGCTGTAACCCTGGCCGCTGCTGACTTCGGTGAACGAGTGCCCCGTGGGTGGTGAGACCTGACCATTGCCGTCCTCGCCCCAACACGAGAGCGAACCGTCCAGACGAACTGCGCAGGTGTGATCGAAGCCACTTGAAATGGACTTGAATCGCTCGCCGACAGGGGGCGACGCTCTTCCGAACTCGTCGTCACCCCAGCCCACCTGGCCGAGGCCTAGCGACTTTTCGTTGAGCTGGGCGCCCCAGCACACGGGCGTACCGTCTTCACGAAGGCCGCACGTGTGGTAAGCGCCGCTGCTGATTGCGATGAGCCGCAATCCGGCCGGCGGCGAGGATTGGCCCCAGCCCACCTGGCCGAGGCCTGGCGACTCATCGTTCAGCTGTGCACCCCAGCAGACCGGCGTTCCGTCTTCTCGGAGGGCGCAGGTGTGGTAATCGCCGCTACTGACGGCGATGTACCTGAAGCCGGAGTTTGGCTGCAATGCAAACACCAGCGTCAATGCGACCAACAGCGCCACCAAGGCGGCGATCAATAGCGGAACTCGCCGTCGCTGGCGAGTCATCGAGTGTTCACTCGAGGGTGGTGGGGCTCCGGAGCTCTTCGTTGGGATAGTACGTAGCGAGGGCGTGAAGGGTTCCGTCGACACTCTTCGTCCGTGGCTCGCGTGACTGGGCGCTGGACCAATGGCGGTGCGGGGATCGGGCTAAGCTGCGATCTGTGGCCGCGCTGGCGTCGGACGGAGTGATAGCGAATGACGATTACGACGTTTTTGGGTGATCGCAGCGTGGGGATGCGGACGGGGTTTACGACGCGGCCGGTGGTGATGGGACGGCGAGGGGTGGTGACCTCGGGGCATTACCTGGCGACGGCCGCCGGGTTCCGGATGATGGAGCAGGGCGGCAACGCGATCGACGCGGCGGCGGCGATGTGCTTTTGCCTGAACCTGCTGGAGCCGCAGAGCAACGGGCTGGCGGGCGAAGTGCCGACGCTGATCTATTCGGCGCGCGAAGGCAAGGTGTACGAGCTCAGCGGCATGGGCTGGTCGGCGCAGGCGTTCACGATCGACTGGTGCCGGGAGCACGGGATCGACCTGGTCCCGGGCGACGGCTACCTGCCGGCCTGCGTGCCCGCCGTGGTGGGTACCTGGGCGGCGGCGCTGGCGCGGTTTGGAACCCTGAGCTTCGGCGAAGTGTTGCAGCCGGCAATCGACCTGGCCGAGAACGGGTATCCGGTCTACGACAGCCTGTACAACAGCCTGGCCAGCAACGTGGACAAGTTCACGGAGCTGTATCCAAGCTCCGGCGAGGTGTACCTGCCCGGCGGCAAGGCGCCAGAGGTGGGCGAGTTGCATCGGAATCCCGAGTGGGCGGCGACGTTGCGCGTCCTGTGTCGAGCGGAGAAAGCGGCCGCAGGACGCGGCCGTATAGCGGGCATCGAGGCCGCGCGCGACGCCTTCTACAAGGGCGAGATTGCCGAGCGAATCCTGGACTTCATCAGCACGCCGGTCGAAGACGCCAGCGGCTCGGCGCACGCCGGATTGCTGAGCTTCGAGGACTTCGCGGACTGGGAAGCGGAGTTCAACGAGCCGGTGTCCGTGAACTACCACGGCCTGGACGTGCATAAGTGCTCGAGCTGGACGCAAGGTCCGGTGTTCCTTCAGCAGTTGACGCTGCTGGAGGGTTTTGATCTGGCGGCGATGGGGCACAACTCGGCGAACTACCTGCACACGCTGATCGAGTGCGCCAAGCTGGCCTTTGCCGACCGCGAGGCGCATTACGGCGATCCGAAGTTCGACGACGTGCCGTTCGAGCGGCTGCTATCGAAGGACTACGCGGACGAGCGTCGGGCGTTGGTGGGCGAGCAGGCGTCACGGGACATGCGACCGGGCGACGCGGGCGGCGGATTCCCGGCCTACGCGACGAATGAGGTAGCGGAGGACAACCGGCGGGCGCTGCAGGTGGCAGCGCGCGAGGTTCGGGACCTGGGGCTGGGCCACGCGCACGTGGGCGACACCACGCACCTGGACGCCGTGGACCACGAGGGCAACATGGTGGCGGCCACGCCGAGCGGCGGGTGGCTGGGGACTTCGCCGGTTATTCGAGGCCTGGGTTTTCCGCTGGGCACGCGCGGACAGATGTTCTATTTGAACCCACTGCGGCCCAACGCGCTGGCGCCGCGCAAGCGGCCGCGGGCGACGCTGACGCCATCACTGGTGACGAGAAACGGCGAGCCGCATATGGTGTTCGGCACGCCGGGCGGCGACGGGCAGGATCAATGGACGCTGCAGTTCTTCCTGAACTGCGTGCACTTCGGCATGAACCTGCAGGAAGCGCTGGACGCGCCGACGGTGCACTCCGTGCATTTCCCGTCGTCGTTCTACCCGCGCGAGGCATACCCGGGACGGCTGGTGGCCGAGGGACGCATCAGCGGCGAGGTGCTGGTGGAACTCGAGCGACGCGGGCACGAGGTGGAAGTCACCGATGACTGGGCCAACGGCAAGCCGATGGGGATCCGATACGGCGGGCCGGGCGGCGTGATCGCGGGAGCGGTGTCGCCGAAAGGAATCATCGGGCACGCGCTGGGGTGGTGAAACGCCGCCAGGTTTGCGCCTGCGGCATTTGACCAGATTCTCGTTGGCCGCGTGCATAGGACTTGCACACAGGCTTCACGCCCGCTCGACAGATAGCCGCTAGTCTCCGCAAAATAGATTTTATCCGGTACGCGTTGGGAGGCCGCCCGGAGAATGAGCGGGGCTGTGCTGGCGAGTGCGACGGCGGAAGCCGTTGCCGACATTGATCTCAACGTCGCTCAGCGTCTCCGGCCCACGGCGGCAGGGCCAAAGCTCCGTCGCGCCCGACTGGAGGACAAGCGTTCCGCAGGTCATCTGCTGCGCGAAGCGCTGACTCCGGAACTGGCGGACGCCGTGTTTGGTCTCGGAGTCGAGGGGGCTTCCACGAGCTACCTGGAGCGGCTCTTCGCTCGAACCGGGACGCTGTGGAGCTACGACCTCGTTACGTTGGCCGAGGTCCACGGCCAGGTGGCCGGCATGGTGTCCCACGCGCCGTGGACGGAGTTGGCGCGACGCTACCGAGCCACGATGTTGGCCTACCTGCGCGTGTACGGTCCGTGGCGGTTTTTCCGGCTCTTGCCGAGGCTACGGATGCTGATCCGCGCAAGCCCTGCCGTACCGGCGGATCATTGGTTCATCCCGTACCTGGCGGTGTTCCCAAAGCACCGGGGCAACGGCGTAGCCAAGGCATTGCTGGCCGATGTGCACCAGCACGCGGATCGCCAGTCGTCCGCCTGCAGCCTGTACGTGCTGGCCGAAAACCGCGCCGCACGCGAGTTTTACAAGCAGGCTGGCTACGTTGACGGCACATGGGAAGAGTCCTCGCGACTCAAAGACCTTGCGGGCACGCGCGGCCGTCTGCGCCTGGACCGGCGGCAGACTGGCAACTCGAAGACTGTGGCGGACTCCGCTCAATCCTGATTGACGCGGTGCGGACTTGTCTGCGCCGACCGGCTGGAGTCTCGTCGCCCGCCCAGCATCGCTACGGGCTTGCTGACCTATCTGAGATTCAGGCGACGCCCGTTTCGCCGGGAGTCGTCAGGTCGCTCGCGCTCTAAGTCGAGCTACCACTTGGTGGATTCTTCAGCGTACACATGATCAGGCATCTTGTAGCTGATTCCGGCCTCGTCAAAGACCGACACTTCAAGCAACGACGTGAGATTGGTGTAGTTGGTCTGTTGCAGGTGCTTGTGAAAGAGCCGGCCCAACGTGCGTTCGATTCGGCCTTGCATGCGGAACCAGGGCAGAACGCCGATCGTTGGGCTGCGCGGATATTTGAGCTTGTTCGCAAGGTCCTTGCCGATGAGCGCGCGGGATACCCGGTAGACGTACTTGGCAAGGTGGCGGCGCTGTTCGGGGTCGGTCAGCCCGATCAGCAGCGGGGCGGAGTTGATCAGTGAGTTCGCCATTGCGATGCACTCGAAGTCCGGCTCGGGCTCACAGATCCCGCCAATCTCGAAGATTCGCAACGCTTCGGCTTCATCTCGGTACAAGATCGACTCGGGAATGCCCATCAGGTAGCCGCTATAGCGCCAAACCTGCATGAAACTGGCGCGTTCTTCGTCGTCATAGACGGCGCCCAGACTCTTCATGTGCTTAAGCAGTCGCGCGGAAAAGGCCGTAATGGCAAAGCCAAGGTGCGCGGCGCTCACGGGTTCGCCCAGTTCATCAAAGTCCCAATCGCCTGAGTTTGCGAGCAGGCGCCGAACCTGGGCGTGAACCATGCGGACTCGAACTGACAGTTTCCAGCCATCGCCGCCTCGATCCATGCCACCAGGGACGAACATCTCCAGCATGTGCCGGTTGTTTTGCTTCAAGCGTCGAACGCCCTGCTCGCGCAGCCGGCCAGTCGTAAAGAACGACTTGCTGATATTGGTCGCGAACCCTTCGACCAGCGTCCCGCCGACGAACGCCCCCAGGATGATCCTGGAATTGCGATGAAACATGCGCATCCCGGGGATCAGCGACGCCTCGTCCACCCAATCGGGCGGGGTCTTCAACTCCTCAAAGAAGTCCCGGACTTCGCGCGGCGCATCGTTCAGCGTGCTTTCGTCCTCCAAATTGTCCATGGCGGCCTGAACAATCCGCCACGATTCTCGCGGGCCGAGTTCTTCCAGCGCGGCCATCATTGCGTCGGCCACCGGATCGCCAATGCGGGTGTGGGCGACGTAGTTGGCGGCTACCTTCGCATCGAGCGCACGCGCCCTGGCGTAACCATCGCGATAGCAGGTTGGTAGATCCGCCCCAGCAGCTCGCGATGTCCCTGGATCCATATCGCGGAGTTATTCGTCCTCGGCGGGTTCAACCCTCACGTCGGGTAGCCAGCGCAGGAATGAGGGCAAGTACCAGTTGCGCTTGCCCAGTACCTCCATGCTAGCCGGAACCAATACGGATCGGACGAGAGTCGCGTCAAGGAACACGGCGACGGCCAACCCGAAGCCGACCTGCTGATTGATGATGGTTTCGCCCAGCGCAAAGCCGCCGAACACGGCGACCATGATCAGGGCCGCCCCGGTAATGATCCCGGCAGTCGAGCGCAGCCCGTACGCCACCGCCTCGGCGTTGTCCCCGGTGTGGTCGTAGCGTTCACGGATGCGGCTCAACAGGAATACGTGGTAGTCCATGGAGAGTCCGAACAGGATGGAAAACAGGAACAGCGGGATCCAGGCATCCACGACTTCCGCGTGGCGGAACCCCAGCAGTTCGGTCGCCACGCCTTTCTGGAAAACCAGGACCAGCAATCCGTAGGAGGCGCCCACGGACAGCAGGTTCATGATGACGGCCTTTATCGGGATGACGATCGAGCGGAAGACCAGCATCAGCACGATGAAGCTGAATCCGAGGACGAACAGGAATACGAAGGGCGTGTAGATCTCAACAATCTCGAACACATCAGCCGTAATGGCGGTCACACCGCCCACCAGAACGTTCGCCTGCACGCCTTCAAATGCCGCCGGGATGTACTCGTCGCGCAAAGCCGTGACGGCGTCAACCGCAGCCTGGCTGCTCGATTCCCCGTGGATTACAAGCGTCAAGAGCGCCAGGTCACCCGCATCGTTGACGGTTGGAACCGGAGGAATCGGGAACCTGGGGTCATTGCTGAGGGTGGCCTGCAGGCGCTGAACCGCGCCCTGGACCTCGGGGCTGTTGACGTTGCCGTCGACGACGACTTCGACCGGATTGACGATGCCGAACGAGAAGTTCTCTTCGAGGACATAAAAGGCCTCGCGACTCTGCGTGCCCTCCGGGAAAGCATCGACACCGCTCAGGCCGGTCTTGATGTCGAAGTAGAAGATCGTCAACACGATCATTGGCACGGCGATGGCGAGGATGCTGATGACCGGGAAGCGCATAACTTTCTCGGTAATGAACTCCCAGAACCCTGCCTTTGAATGGTCGGGGCTGGTCACCTTGAAGCGGCCGAGCAACGGCACCGGCAGCAGGTTCACCCGTGGTCCAAGCAGCGCCAGCACGGCCGGAAGCAGTGTCAACGTGGCCGCCAGGGCAACGGCCACGACCAGGATGGCGCCGATGGCCAGGGACTGGAAGAAGAGGAATGGGACGATCAGCATTCCGCAGATGGCAATCATGACGGTGACGCCGCTGAAGAGGACGGTACGGCCGGCCGTCGAGCCGGCGCGCTCGGCCGCCTCGAGCTTGTCCAGGCCGCGGTCCATTTCCTCGCGGAATCGGGCGATGATGAGCAGCGAATAGTCGATGCCGACGGCCAGGCCGATCATCGTGACCATCAGCGTGACGAAGAACACCAACTGAAACGCCTGGCCGATCACCGCAACGAGGCCGAGGGCAATGACGATGGCGACGATGGCGAGGCCAATCGGCGCAAGTGCCGCGACCAGCGATCCAAACAGCGCCACCAGGATGAGCAGGGCCACGGGAATGCCAAACCGTTCGCCCTGCTCCAGGTCATGCAACGCAAGCTCGTTCTGCTCAACGGAAATGCTGGCTCTGCCGCTCGTCAGCACGCGGAACCCGTCCACCCCGTCGGCTGCTTCGACGATCCCCAGGATGTGCTCGGCGTGTCCCTCGGCCTCATTGAGGTTGCCGGCAAGCCGGAAGGGCATGAGCGTGGTCCGGCGATCGGGCGATACCTGCCGCTCGTCACCGGTCAGGTAATAGTTCAGGCCGGCCGTGACCGCGTCGGGACCGAGGGCAACGATCTGTCCAAATACCGTCTCGACCTTGGTCTTGAACGCGGGATCGTCGACGGTCAGATTCTCGGACTGAACGATTACGATTTCCGTTATCGGTTCTGGGCCTCGGAGCCTGTCTTCCAGCAGTTCCGCCGCTTGCTGCGATCGTGCACCCGAGCCCAATTTCAGTTCGGTGGTCGTGGCGCTATCGAGCAACGCCTGACTCAGTCCGCCCGCAACAACCGCGACGACAAGCCAGACTGCCAGCGTGACGAGCGGCCGCCGGGCGCTAATGCGGGCCAGATATCCAGTCAAGGCTTAACTCCCTCCATGCAACGACCGGTGACCAAAGATTCGCTGGCGTTTCGGTATCGCGCGACGGATTGCGACGGCTGCCAGATCGCCTGAGCGGCGCGACCGGAGGACGCTGCGTCCACGTTGACTCTCATCCGCCCGGGTTGGAGAGGAGACTCGCGGCAATATACAGCCCCGTGAACCGTAGTTCACGACACAACAGATATCGCTCGGAACCCCAAGCATCGTAAAGCACATGACCGAAACGACCAGCGTGTGAGGTTATCAGCGCGCACGCGCCGCTACTGATTGCGCCGGTACTTTTCGGGCCGCAACCAACTGCCAGTCGCCAAGTATCAGGTGTAGAGCCCGATGACGCCGCGACGAGCGGCTTCGCGTTCGGCTCGCCGAAACAAAACGATGCCTCCGAGCACGGCAAGAACCGCACTGGCGCCGGCAATTGCCAGGTCGACGGGCAGCGGCGCGATGGTTGGAGTTCCAAGAACCAGGTGGCGCAGGGCGTCCAGCACATACGTGTGGGGAAGCGCGTAGCTCAGCCAGCGGACGGACCACGGCAGGATCGTGATTGGAAATACGGTGCCGGCCAGAGCCAGGAGGATGCCGCTCACGACTGCCTCGGCAGCCCACAAGCGGGTGGCCAGGAACAGGCTGCCGAACACGAGACCAAGCCCCCAGAACGTCGCGAGACCGAAGAGCAGCGGGATGACAGCCAACATCGACACGGCCTGCGTCGACGGACCAAAGACTAGAAACGCCAGGGCAATGACGATTGCGCCCTCAACTACCGCATCTGTGAGCGCCGCGAGGGACGCACCCAGACCGAGGGCCCAGCGTGGGGCGGGCGTCGTCCACAGGGCAGGGAGAAGACCGACACGATTCGCATTTCTGAAGTACGCGATGGTCGCCGCCATGGGCCGCGTGGCGGCACCGATAACCACAAGACCGACGGCCGCGAAGGTGACGAAGTCGCGACCACCGCCGCTGGCCGCGAAACCCTCGGAACCATAAGCCCGGCTCATCAAAAAGATTGGCGCGAGGAACAGGAAGGTTGTGACCATTCGGGCAGCCCACACAACCCGAAAGCGGTTGTGCTCGCGCCACATCTGGGCGAACGCAGCCAGCACTACGGCGGCTACGCGACCAACGCGCTGAACCCTAGAAGGCCTCAAGATGCCCTCGCTGTCGGGCGTCGCGGTCGAATCGTCTGAACAGCCATATCCCGCAGACACCGAAGACGAGTCCAAGACCGAGTAACGCCGCGACCGACACCCACGCGGCTGAGGCGTCGTTGAAGACGAGCGTCGCTCGGAGACCGCGAATCATCCAGGTCGGGGGAAGCAGGTGGCCGGCCACCTGGGCCCAATCAGGGAGCACCGTCGTCGGGTAGGCCGGGCCCGCCAGGATTCCCATTCCAACAAGGAGCGTCTGCACCAGCATCATGCC
>VXPS01000248.1 GCA_009839425.1 Chloroflexota bacterium | reverse complement strand
GACATCTGCCGCGACAGAGCAATCCGCGTTCCTGCGCAGTCTTGAACCCGGCTAAGGCGATACGTGCCCTGCACTCGACTTGCCGGCACAGCGCTGACCTGCCCCCACTAAATGGTCCACCGTTGAGGTGAGCAATCGGAGGACTGCGCTTGCCATCCGCACGATGCTGGCGGGAGCCCCCATTTGCTGCGCACGCCCGATCGCGAGGAGGACGACGTGAGGGCGGCGATGTGCGTGAACGATGCGGTGACGGGGTCCGGCTCCTAGCCACTGCGGACGCGGAACGGCCCATCGCGGCGGCCGACCGGCTCGTCAGGCCCTGGTCCGCGCATGCCTATATCGCGCCAGGCGGCAGCTCGCCGATCAAATGGTGACGAGATAACGATACAGCTTCAGAATCAGTTGCTCTTCATTCTCTTCCAGCCATAGGCGCACGGAGGGAGCCAGCAGCATCGTTCGGCAGGGTTGGTCCGCGATCATGGCTGTCTCGGCGATATACGCGCCGAAGGCACTGCGCGGCTCGATCGCGTCGCCCGGGCCGGACTGGAACAACCGCGTGCCTTCGGCATCGTAGGCGGAGGCCTGACCCCTCACCAACAGCTGCAGGCCGTTCTGCTGCTCACCAATCGAGACAATGGCTTCACCGGCGTCGTAGTCGCGAGGCTCCAGCCAGGCCTGAAGCTCGTCCACCACTGCCTCGAAAAGGACTTGCCGATCGAGATGGCGCTCCATGTCGCCGGCAACGCGCTCCAGCAGCGCGTCTCCCCAGCCATTTTCCTTGTGCCGGTCCGCCCGTCGCGCCGCGAGGACATGGTCCTCGCAGTGCTCAAGGGCGCGGTCCGCATTCGGCTCGAACCGAAGGTTGTCGCAAACGGAAGGGGGAAGATTGCGCTCCAGTCCGTCCTTGAGTTCCTCGGCCACGGCGCAAAAAACGACCTGCACGCCAGCAGAGCGCGCAGCGTGTGCGAACCTGCACAGGCCGCTGATTGCAGAAAAGTCAAATCCGGAGACGCCACCGAAATCCAGCAGGATGTAGTCCGGCCGCCGATCGCCTGTCCAGGACTGCTTGAGGCGATCGATCAAGGGGCCCACGCTGCCGAAGAACATGTAGCCGCGCAGGCGGAAGCCCTGTATCCGTTCTCCCTCCGTCCGCAGGATCGCGCGATCGGGAATGGGACGGCTGCGCTTGCTGTGATGCTCGCGGGCGGTGAAGCTGGCTTCGATCAACCCCACCCGGCTGAGGCGGACGGCGAAGAACACCATGGTGATCACCATGCCGACGCCCACGCCCTCGAGAAAGCCGAACGACACGATGGTGACGGCGATCAGCAGGAGAATCGCGTACTCCGCCCAGGGCGACCGCTTGCGGCTCTTCATGATCCACTCGTCCAGTAGATCGAGGCCGAGGAAGAACAACGACCCCGCGATGAGCGGCAGGGGGACCAGGTTCAGGATCGAGTCGCCCAGCAGTACGACAGAGCCCACCACCATGGCGGTGACGACGCCGGTCAGCCGTGTGTCGGCCCCGAACCTGTGGCTGAGGATCGAAAACGTGAACAACAAGCTTCCGACCGAGCCGGCGCCCAGGCCGGCGATCGCACTGGCTCCACCCGCTGCCCTGAACTCCCGGTTCCAGTCCAGTTCCACGTTCGTGGCCAGTTCGAGGCCGCTCAGATGCATCGCGACGGCGATCAGGGTCACCACGATCAACGTCAGCACGTTGGGAACCTGTGCCGCCACCTCTGCCCAGTCCACGTGCGCCAGATCGCGGAGTTCGAAGGGCGGCCACAGGCCTCCTGTCGCCGTGCCGGCGAACAGCAGGCCCGCCGCCCTGGCCTCATCTCCGGAAAGCCCGATGACGGCAAAGACCAGGTGATAGAGCCCGGCGACCAGCAGGAGACTCGCCGGCAGGATGAAATGACTTTTCCAGCGCTTCGTGACCAGGAACAGGCCGAGGCCGTAGACCACGCCCGGGGCCCATCGCCACAGCGCAGCGGGCTCCAGGAGCGTGGGAAGCGTCTCCAGCGTTGCCCCCATCAGCGACAGGGCTGCGGTGCACAGCATGACCCCGGTGCCGGCAATGAACCCGCCCGCCACCGAATAGGGGATGAACTGGATCAGCTTGGCGAGCCGAAAATGTCCCACCAGCAGAAAGCAGATGCCCGTCGCCACCGTACCGGCAATCACGACCGTGGCTGTGGTCATGAAATGCGCGAGGGCACTTTCCTGCGTGCTGATCGTGGCGCCGATCGCGACCAACACCATCGCGGAAGGCACCGTCACCATCGAGAGCGCGCCTCGGTAGCCGCTGGTCAGGGCGATCACCAGGCATACGATGAATCCGCCGAACACCACCATGATCGTGCCCTGAGAGAGAAACGGCGCCAGCGGGCCCGAAAAAACCAGCGCCCCCATAGAAATCAGGTACGCCGAGCCGATGATTCCCACGACCAAGCCGACCGACAGCGCCGACAGCAATTTTGTCGAGAGCAGGTCGGCGCGGAGTTCGGAAGTCAGATTCATGTTCGGGGTTCGCGTTGGCGCGGCCCGCGATGCGCGGAGCCGGACCACCGTCCTTCCCAGGTCCCGGTCCGCGCGCGATGGCGGGTCCGCCGACGTGTGAGCGTCATACCGGCGACGTCTTGCCAACCCCGCACGAGCCCCCTGGAGCCGCTTCGGCCAGCACTGGATTGATCGCGGTTCACTGCCGCGGGATTTCTTCCTTCATACTGCGCGTCTCCGCCGGCCGCTCCCCAAACAGGGATCGGGCGCGAGAAACAAGTGCGCCGGCGTGGACTGCACGCCCTCGACAAAGACGTAATTGGAGTTGCTGGAGCGGGCCTGCGTCTGTTTGGGGCTTTCGAATTCCGGCGAGTCGTACCACGCCCTCGCCTGGTCCATGCTGTCGAACTCAATCACGACCAGGCGACCAGGCGTCCGGTCACCTAGCGCCGCCGCGAAACTGCCGCCGCGAACTAGATACTTGCCGCCATACCGTTGCACCGTCGCCAGGGTCACCTCGACGAACTCCCCAATTCGTTCCGGGTTCGTGATCTTCATGCCCGCAATCACGTAGCAGGCCATTTGCTGTTTCCTTCGTGGTTCCCACGCGGCAGCGGCGCGAGGGAAGGTGTTTCGCCTTGCCGATTTCCGGGTCGACCATGCCGCCGCCGAGCATCTGCGTGAGGAAGGCGGCGAACGGGCAGCTGGCCCCTATGCAGGCGATGGAATTCGCGCCCCGCCGTTCGGCCAGCTCGCGTCTTCCAAGCGCGGCGGACGCGAGCACGCGCCGGGCGAGGGCCGGTTCGGTACGACAACGCAAGAATGCGCTCGAACGCTTCGTCCGGTTTCACGCCGGGTCCCCCACGATTGCGCATCCGGCAGCATTATCGAAATCTCGTGTAAAATGAGTGTGTAAGCTGGCCGTGTTTCGGTAGTATTTCAGTAAAGATCGGCCAAGGAACACAACCCAACCGCTGCCGACAGCCGGGTTGATCGCGAAACCGACGACACGGACCGCCCAACGCGCCAATGCGGCGAAGGAGGAACCTTGACGCGTTCCGACGACACGAAGCGCGGGAAACAAACCCCGCGCGAGCGCAGTTCAGCACTCACCGACGCCGTCCTTCGAATCAACGCCTCTCTCGACCTCGACACCGTTCTCGAAGAGGTGATGGAGAGCGCCCAGTCGCTCACCGGCGCCCGGTGGGGCGTGATCGCCACTGTCGACGAGCAGGGCGCGCCACAGGATTTTGTGTTCTCGGGCTTCACCTCCGAGGAACAACACGAGCTTTACACCTGGCCCCACAGCGCACGTCTGTTCGAGCATTTCCGCAGCCTGCCGGGACCGCTGCGGCTCGACGACCTCTCGAGCTACGTCCGCGCACTCGGCATCGAGCCCGCCGCGGCGTTCGCACGCACCTTCCAGGGCACGCCGATGCGCCAGCGTGGTGCCGACGTCGGCAGCTTCTTCCTCGCCGACAAGGCGAACGGGAAGGCGTTCACCGACGAGGACGAGGAAGTACTGACGGTGTTTGCGTCCCAAGCCGCGGCGGCGATCATGAACGCGCGCACCCACCGCGACGAGCGCCGGGCCAGGGCCGATCTCGAGGCGCTGGTCGAGACGTCGCCCGTCGGGGTCGTGGTGTTCGATGCGAAAAGCGGCCGGGCAGTGTCGTCCAACCGCGAGGCGCGGCGGATCACGGAGGCCCTGCGGACGCCCGGCCGGCCGCCCGAGGAGCTTCTTGAGGTGGTCACCTTCCGGCGCGCGGACGGGCGCGAGATCTC
>VXPS01000116.1 GCA_009839425.1 Chloroflexota bacterium | reverse complement strand
CCTTCCGCTAGCCGCCCTCGGGCTCGAGTCTCGCTTCCAGCCCCCGGCGGCCGGGGGGGGCGGGGGATTGCGCGCATACTGAATGGACGTGGCAGTGGCGCCTGGGGGTGAACCGGGCGCTGGAGTGGGCGGTGGAGGCCCTGTGGCAAGCGCACCGTCCGAAGCTGGGCCGTCGGTAACGCTGCAGCGGCCGTCGATCGTCATCCTGCTGGGCGTGCTGCTGGTGGCCGCGATGGTCACGACATCACCCATCGCGTACTGGCTGCTATACGCGCTGGGCGGACTGGTGATCCTCTCGTACGTGTGGACGCGTAACGCCGCCCGCTCGCTAGAGCTGAGGCGCCGGCTGCGGGGTCACCAGATCACGGTGGGCGACGAGGTCCAGGAGGACTTCGAGCTCATCAATACCGGGCGGCTGCCGATTCTGCTGGTGGAGGTGGACGACCACTCGGAGCTGCCGGGCTACCAGGCCTCCGTGGCCGAGAGCCTGGGTCCGCGTCAGCGCAAGCGCTGGATTTCGCGGGGCGTCGCCAGTAGGCGCGGCCTTTACGGCCTGGGACCGACCGATCTGCGTATCGGGGATCCGTTTGGAATCTTCGCCTCGGAACGGCGGATCGACATCCGAAATACGATCGTGGTCTATCCGCCGATCTCGATCATGGCCGACGTGGAAATCCCGGCCGGGTCAATGGTCGGCACGTCGCGGTCGTCGATCCGGACTCACCAGGTGACGTCGGACGCCGGCGGCATACGGGAGTTTCAGCCGGGCGATCCGCTCAAGCGAATCCACTGGCTGTCCAGCGCGCGGCGCTCACAACTGCTGGTCAAGGAATTCGATCTGGAGCCGACGGCCAACCTATGGATTGCGCTGGACCTGGACCGGTCGGTGCAGGCCGGACACGGCGACGAGTCCACGGAGGAATACGGCGTCAAGATCGTGTCCTCGCTGGCGCACCAGTTCGTGCGCGACAACAAGGCGGTGGGATTCGTAGCCCTGAGCCGACAAGGGCGCTACCTGATCGAGCCGCAGAAGGGGCTCAAGCAGCTGTGGCGAATCCTGGAAACGCTGGCGGTCGTGCAGGCCACGGGCACTGCGCCGTTTCACGAGTTTCTGACCGCCAGCGCGGCCGGGCTGGGTCGCGGAACGAGCCTGGTGGCGATCACGCCCTCGGCGGACGCGCGCTGGTTGACGAGCCTGACCCAACTGGGACACCGGGCGGTCTACCCGATGGCGGTTGCGCTGGACGCCTCGACATTCGGGCAGGCGGAGTCGAACGCGGGCCTGAGCCAGGCGGCGGCCGCTTCGGGCATCGGCTTCGTGAGCGTCGACCGCGGGATGCGCTTTGAAATGATCCGAGCCGACGGCCGCAACCTGGCGGAGTTTGAACGCACCCAGCGACGGCCGGTGACGTTGGCCCCGGCATGAGCGCTCGATGACGGCAGCCGCAGCCAGCCGCCCGCGTCCACTGGCGCGCGCCCTGCAACTGCCGCGTACCGCGTGGCTGCCGCTGACCCTAATCGCCACGACCACGCTGGCGCCGCTGATCAGCGTTCACACGGTTGGCTGGGCGCCGGGCACGGAGGTGCTGCTGTCGGTCGCCCTGGTGGCCATCCTGGTTGGATTCGCGCTGTCGCGCAGCCGGCTGTCGTCGATCTGGATCATCGTCATCGGAATGGTCAGCGACCTGGTCGTGGCGTACGTGGTGGCCTCGGAAGCATTTCCGGGGCCACTAGACGGGATTCGGAACTTCGTCCTGCTCTTTGGCGACACCGTGGAGTGGGTGCAGTTGCGGCAGGCCGGAAACCTGGTGCGCGAACAACCGCTGACTGCGGCCGTTGGCGAGAGCGCCGGATTGTTGCAAGACCTGTTCTTCCGCCTGGAGTCGTGGTTCCAGGCCGCGTTTGCCTTCCAGGTCAGCCGGGACAACATCGTGTTTCTCTTCTGGATGACGATGGCCGCCTGGGGCATGGGATTCACGGCGGCCTGGGCAGCGTTCCGCCTGCGCAACGCCTACCTGGCCATCGCCCCCGGCACGCTGGCGATCGCCGTCAACATCACTTATGTGGGCCCGGACTGGCCACCGTTCGCAGTGTTCCTGATTGCCGCGCTGGCGCTGACGGTGCATACGCGACTGGCCTGGCTGGAGACCCGCTGGGACAACACGCGGACGGACTATTCCGAGGAGCTTGGCCCCACGGTGCTGATCGTGAGCGCGCTGCTGATCACCGCCGTGGTCTTCCTGGCGCTGATCCTGCCGCGGGCGGCGGGGAACCCGCTGGCCGAGGCCTTCTGGACCTACATGGGCGACGGCTGGGGCAATGTGGAAGCCGGCATCCAGCGCGTGTTCGGCGGCGTGTCCAATCCCTCGGGTTCCACGCTGGCCGGACGCGAATCGCTGGCGCTGACGGGACCCGAGCCGTTTGCGCGCAAGGAAACGCTGATCATCGAGAGTACGGTGCCCTCGTACTGGCGCGGTCAGACCTTTGATACCTACACAGGCCAGGGGTGGCGCAGCACGATGCGGCAGCTGGAAGGACGCCGAGCCAACGAGCCGATAACCGAGAGCCTGAATCTGAAGTCGCGCCTGGCCTCGCGCTCGAACATCGAAATCCTGGATTCGAACTCGGCGATCCTGTTTGCGCCGGGGGACGCCCTGCGTCTCAACCGTCCGTACCAGGTGCAGGTGGAGGAGCGCGAGGTGGCAATCGAGGACTATGCGTCGATTCGCGCCACTCGCCGGGTGGGTCAGCGGCTTGTCTATTCGGTGGACTCGACCCTGGCAGCGGCGACGACGCAGCAGTTGCGCACCGCGCCCACCTTGTATCCGGAATGGACGGAGCGCTATATCGAGCTTCCCGAACTGCCACCACGGGTTCTGGAATTCGCCAACCGCCTGGCCGAGACCGGCGAGACGGCCGTGGACCGCGCGCGGGCGGCCGAGTTCTTCATGCGGCGGTTTCCGTTCGCCCAGGACACGGAGCCTCTGCCGACGGACCGAGACGCTACCGACTACTTTCTCTTCGACCTGCGTCGAGGGCACGCCACGCAGATCGCCTCCACCATGGCCGTGCTGGTTCGGGCCATGGGCATCCCGGCGCGCGTGGCCGCCGGCTACGCGCAGGGGGTCTTCGATCCGGTGACCCAGCGCTACATCGTGAACCCCACCGACTCGCATACGTGGGTTGAGGTGTTCTTCCCGACATACGGATGGGTGCTCTTTGAACCGTCGGGGTTTCGCGCTCCGGAGGTGCGCGGCGGCGCTACCGAGGGAGTCGAAGGCCAAGGGCTGAATCCAGACGCCGCCGACTTGTCGGTGGTTGACGACTTCCTGGACGAACTCGAGGACATGGATGTGGGCAGCTTCCAGCCGCTGGATCCATCTCAAGGCACGAATCGGGTTCAAGAGTTCCTGGCCAACCTCGGGGGCGCTGTTCTGGCGCTGATCGTGATTGGCGTCGCGTTTGTCGGTTTGGGGACGCTCTATCTGCTGGGGACCCTGGTCCGCGACCTGATCCAGAGTCCGCAGGCCGCGGTGGGACGACGCTACGAGCGAATGGTCCGGTGGGCGGGACGCGCTGGGTACAATACGCGCCGCGGGTTCACGCCGGTGGAACTTGGCCGCCAGCTCGCCGCCGAGCTTTTTCCGGCACCCGCCACTCAAGCGCCCACCAATCTTTCCGCCCCGCCCGAAGTAGTTGCGGAGACCTACGTCCGCGCCACCTACGGCCGGCGGCAGATCACACGCTCGGAGCGACGCATGGTTGACAAGGCCTGGCGGCGGGTGCGGCTGCGGCTGATGGTTCGCATGGTCGGTCGGCCTTTGCGTCGCCTCGCGCCGTCTCGAGCCTGAGCATGGACCTGGCAGGCGTACGCGACATCGCGGTGGTGGTGCTGGCGGCCGTGGCGCTGGTAACGACGATCGTCATTCTGATTACAGGGATGCTGGTGTGGCGTCTGCTGGCGGCGATCCGGGCCGACGTGGCGCCGATCGTGCAGTCGGCCCGGGAGACGGTGGATACCGTTCGAGACACCACCGAGCTGGTGAGCGACGTGGTGAAGGACGGCACGAGTTCGACGTCGGGCGCCCTGAGGAAGTTCCGCCGGGTGCTGCAGATGGCGTTGCGCTGGTGGCGCTGAGTGGAGTCGCACATGGCCTGGATCCTCATTGGCGCAGCCGCCGGGTTTTTTGTGGGTGGAGCGATAGGAACGATTGCCGCACCTCAACGGGCGCAGAAGATCCTGGACACGCTGCCGGAACGGTTGCGGGCCATCCGCACGGCGGCGGCG
>VXPS01000053.1 GCA_009839425.1 Chloroflexota bacterium | reverse complement strand
ACGGTGTCGCTGTGGTCGGCGGGGTAGGGCGGGCTGGTCATAAAGAGGACGTGGGCGGGCGCATCGTCGGCCGCGGCGAACTGGAGAGAGTGGCCGGGGAGGGTTATGACCGACTCACCGGCGGCGGCCGGGATTTCGTGGGTTTGGCCGGATTGCGGGTCGTGGGTAGTGGCACGGATTCGACCCGAAAGGACGTAGGTGACCTGCTCGATGGTGCGGTGGACGTGAATACCGTAGGTGTGACCGGGCTGGATGTCGCCTTCGGCCAGGGCGAGACTGACGCAGGGGGTGAGGTCGATGGGGTAAACGACGATGCCGTCGGGGGCGGTGACGGGTGGGCCGGCTGAGCGCGCGGATGGCGTGCTGGACTCTGGCAACTTGCCTGCCGTCTCCTGGGCCTCGTGCTCAGTCAAGGCTCTCTACGTCGACATTCACGGCCCGTCGCTCTGTGCGTTATCAAGTCGGGCGCCGCTGGTCACTCGTATTGAGCTCGAGATACCGGTCGGCGAACGCTTGTAGCCACTCACCAGCGAACGGTCGCCATGCAAATACGACCTGTGCCAGATCAAACGCAGAAAACGTAGCGTGGCTACGCAACAACCTTCGGTATCCGTCAATCACGCTGCGACACCGGTGGTCCTCAGGATGAAAGACGACCGACAAGTGGCCGGATTGGTATTTGCTCGACGCGTGCTGGAGCGTCGACCACGCAAGCAGGTGGTCACGCCATAGCTGGTTGTGCCGGATGTCGGCGACTGCTTCGCGTGAGTCCGGACGCCACGGACTCTCGGGTGTCATCCACCGCCGATACGTCGGTTTGTCGTAGTGGCGCTGGGAGAATGGCTCGGTCAGCTTGACCTCGATGCCGATGAATCCAGCCTTGCCAGCGTCATCCTCATATTCGATGAACGCGTCAAATGCCGTTCGGTCGTCCAGGTATTCGCTGGCTGGTTGGGGTGACCATTCAATTTGCACGTCGGTCACGCGCTTCACGTGCGTGCCCCAGAGCGCGCGAACCATATCGGTCGCTTTGTCGAGGTTGAGCGCCAGCTCTCCGAAGAGGTTGAAACACATGGGCTGGCTGGACAGCATGTTTCGCATCAGACGGAACTCTTCGACCACCCCAGATCCAGTCGCGACCCGCTGCTTGGCCAGCAAAAAAATCTCCGGCGTTAGAAAGTTGAGCCCACGCGACGCCGCATCTTCGTTCAGCATGTTGCCGTAGGGCGTTCGCGACGACGGCGATGGTCCCGTGCCGTGCGGAACCCGCAAAACACGCGCGCGATACCAGCTCTGGTACCAGCGCATTCGCCGCGTGAATTCGTCGTCGCGCTTATATTGCGGGCCAATATCAATCACACGTCATACCCCGACTCGACGTTGACCGTGCTTCGGCCAGATCGAGCTAGCCCACTACCGGACCATACGCTAGTGGGATGCCTCGGCGACGGGGACGCCTTCGAGGAGGCCGGCCTGGTGCATTTTTTCCCAGGCGGTGAGGAAGGTGGCGTTCCACTCGTCGGTGAGGGGGTTGTGGAGCATGTCGCGGAAGACTTCCCAGAAGACGATGATGCCGTCGGCGCCGGCCTGGAGGGCGGCGTTGGCGACGTCGACCGAGCGCACCAGAGCGGCGGTGATGTAGGGCCGCTGTTCCCAGCCGGCGAACATGTCCGCGCACTCGCGCACGTGCCAGACGGGGTCCACACCCACGCCCTTGTACGGTTCGCAGAACGGCAGGATGTGGGTAGCGCCGGCCTGGGCCACCACGGCGGCCTGGGTGAGGCTGAAGGTGGTGGTGCAGAAGGTCTCCACACCCTCGGCGGCCAGGGTGGAAAAGGCTTCAAGGCCCTGGGAAGCACAGGGGATCTTGATGACGATCTGGTCGGACATCCGAGTAAAGACGTGGGCGACGTCCAGGAGTTCGGCGGTGGTGTGGCCGTCGATTTCGACCACGACCTGCTTGTCGGTGATGTCGAGGTAGCGTTGTATGACCTCGGTAAGTTGCCCGTACTTCTGGGTCATGTCGTCCAGGACGACGGTGTTGGTGACGATTCCGTAGCCGCCGCGGGGCAGCCAGACCTTGAGGTCTTCAGGGTCGCCGGCCAGCCAGATGGCGGGGCCGCGCTCGGTGAGTCGCGCCTGGGTTACCGGGCCTACGTCGGCTTCGACGCCTTCCGCCGTGATTGTCATGCCGGCCATTAGAGATGCCTCCCGTCAACCAGTTGCAGTCCCACGCCCAGGGTCTTGTCAGTGTCGAGGAACGAGATGCGCCAGTCCGAGGAACTGACGATGGGGGCGGTGCCCCCGATGCCGAACTCGCCGCTCAGGGTTGCCAGCGTGTCGTCCATGGCGTCGTCACGGAAGGCGACGTGGTGGACGCTTGGGCCGTGCTCGTGCAGGTGGGCGGCGAACTTGCTGACCTCGTCATTGGTGGGGCAGATGATTTCGAGGTAGCTGTCGGTGTCGCCGATCTGGAGGGCGGCGTAGGCGTTGCCTTCCTCCTCGGACTCCCAGATCTTGAAAGGGGTCATGCCGAGCTTTTCCTGGAACAGCGCCAGCGCGGCTTCGCGATCGGGCACGACGTAGGCAATGTGGTGGACGGCGTCGAACATGGCGGCCTCCGGGGGCGGCCTGCAGATTTGGGGAGAGTGTACGCCTTCGAGGTCGGTGCGGGTTGCGCGGCGGCTATTCGATGAAGGTGCGCCAGGGGTAGGAGGGTTCGGGGCCGTCGGGTTCGTCGTCGAGGGCGTCGAGGTTGAGGTCGTCGATGCCGAGGCCGGGTTTGTCGCTGAGGTGCATATAGCCGTCGTGGATTTCCATGGATTCGCCGGCGACGCGGCGGCGGAGTTCGGCCTCGGGGTAGGCGGTTTCGAGGACCTGGAAGTTGGGGGTGACGGCGGCGATCTGCATGGCCATGGCGGCCGAGATGGGTCCGCCGGAGTTATGGGGGGCGACCTGGATGTAGTAGGTCTCGGCGGCGGCGGCGATTTTGCGGACCTCGGTGATGCCACCGGCGTGGGTCAGGTCGGGCTGGATGAAGGCGGTGCCCTGGCCTTCGAGCAGATCGCGGTAGTCCTGGCGGCTGAAGAGCTTTTCGCCGCAGGCGATAGGGGTGGCCATGCGCGGGGCGAGGGCGCACATGGCCTTGACGTTTTCGGCGGGAATGGGTTCTTCAAGCCAGACGGGACGGGAGGGCGCGAGGGCCTGGGAGGCCTCGATGGCGAGGCGCGGAGTGAGGCGTTCGGCGCACTCGATGTGAATCTCGAAGTCGGGGCCGGTGGCTTCGCGGATGCCTTCCACGAGTTCTGCGGCGAAGCGGATGGCGGCAACGTCGGTGCGCTGGCCCGGCGAGCCGAACGGGGTGACCTTGACGCCGCGGTAGCCCTCGTTTTGGGCGCGGATTGCTCCTTCGACGTGGTCGGCCACGGAGTCCATCCAGCGCGAGACGCCGCCGGCGTAGACGCGGACCTTGCGGCGGACGGGTCCGCCCAGGAGCTTCCAGACGGGGACGCCGTAGCGTTTCCCCTGCAGGTCCCAGAGGGCGCCGTCGATGGCGGAAATGGCGCTGTTGACGATCGGTCCGCCGCGCCAGCCGGTGTAGAGGTCGCGCCAGATGAGTTCGACGGCGGATGAGTCTCGGCCGAGCAGATGCGGCGTGAACTGCTTAATGACGGCGGCGACGGCGGGGCCGCGGTCAGAGGTGGAGCCCTCGCCCCAGCCGACGAGGCCTTCGTCGGTCGAGACGCGGACGAAGAGCCACTCGCGCCAGCGGACGAATTTGATGACGACGTCGATGGCAGTGATTCTCATGCACGGGCCGCCTGGAAGGGGGACTTGGCCGGCCGCACTGGCGCGGCGGATGAGGGGCAGATGTCGTTCAGGACGCAGCCCTCGCAGTCGGGCTTGCGGGCGTCGCAGACGCGGCGGCCATGCCAGATGACGGCGATGCCGGCAAAGATCCAGTCGTCCTGGTCGAGCGTGTCGGTCAGGTCGCGCTCGATCTTGACCGGGTCGGTGGCGCGAGAAAGGCCAAGGCGCTGGGACAGGCGCTTGACGTGGGTGTCGACGACGACGCCGCTGGGGATGCCGAAGGCCTCGCCAAGGACGACGTTGGCGGTCTTGCGGGCGACGCCGCGGAGGCGCAGAAGCTCGGGCATGGAGCGGGGGACTTCGCCGTCAAAGTCATGGATGAGTTGGGCGGCGGTTTCGCGAATGGCGCGGGCCTTGCTGCGGAAGAAACCGGTCTGGCTGATGACTTCCTCGAGTTCGAGCTGGGGGGCGGCAGCCAG
>VXPS01000343.1 GCA_009839425.1 Chloroflexota bacterium | reverse complement strand
ATAGCACCTCGAGCGCGTTGGCGTCGCGGTAGGCGCGGATTGCCTCGAAGAGTCCTTAGGCTTCGGGCGATGTTGCGGGCACGCTGGGTTCCACCAGCATGAAGGCGGCGTTCTCGCGGGTGAATGTCTCGGCCAGCGCCCTGGCCCAGGGATCTCCAATCCCAGGTGCGTAGCTGTAAAGCAATTGGTATTGCTCAAGTGTGATGCGCGGGTCGAGAGCGGTGATGCCGCCGACCCTGGCGACACGCGGATCGGCTTCCAGCGCGCGCGTGAGCGCGTGCTGCGCGGCCACGGCCTCGGGGGCC
Organism: Chloroflexota bacterium; assembly: GCA_009839425.1. Lineage (GTDB taxonomy): Bacteria > Chloroflexota > UBA11872 > UBA11872 > UBA11872 > UBA11872. The sequence continues at coordinate 4,033 of VXPS01000343.1, read as the reverse complement.
AGTGCACCGTCGGGGAAGCGCGCCACGAGGAACAGCGGCGTCTGGTGGCCTTCGCCGAATTCGTCCCTCAGAAACTCGTAGGCCACGCGGGACGGCGAGTCCGGCGTGAGAACCCTGGCGTCGGGGGCGTTGAGGCGGACATGCAGGAACGGAAGACCCAGCACCACGAGGAACAAAGAAACGCTGAGGAAGATCGGCAACGGCCGCCGCATGACGGCACGAGCAAGCCGCGCCCAGCCATTCTGGGGACCGACGCGCGGCCGCCACACGCGCCACAGGTTGACGCGCGGACCCAGCACGGCCAGCAAGGCCGGCACGAAGGTCGTGGCGGCCGCGACGGCAATCAGCACGACCAGCGCGCCGCCGGCGCCGATCGAGCGCAGCATCATGAACTCGAAGACCATCAGCGAGGCCAGCCCCGTCAGGACCGCCGCGCCTGAGAACACCACAGCTTTTCCGGCGGTGGCGACGGTCCGAGGCACCGCGTCATGCACGGACTGACCCGCCGCCAACTCCTCGCGGAATCGGCTCACCAGGATGAGGGAGTAGTCGGCGCCGAGCCCCAGTCCCACCAGCGTCACCACGTTGAGGGCGAAGATCGAGAAGCCCACCTGCTGCCCGAACAGCCACAACAGCGCCAGGCCAACGACGACGCTCGCGCCACCCGCCAGCACCGGAATGCCGGCCGCGACTACGGATCCGAAGACCAGCACCAGCACGATCAGCGCAAACGGCAGCCCCACGGTCTCCGCTCGCTGCAGGTCGGACTCGCTCAGCGTCTGGATGTCCGAGTAATAGACGGGGGAGCCGGCGATGTGCACGTCGAGCTCCGACGGTTCCAGCCGCTCGCGAAGCTCGGGCACGATGCGGTGGGCCACATCGGGGTGAAGGTCGAAGAAGAGCGTGGCGTAGGCTGTGTGGCCGCCCGGCGCGATCTGGGTTGGGTGGTCCTGGTAGGTCGAGACCCGCATGACATCCGGCAGGGCCGCCAACGGGGCCAGGACTCGAGCCGCCTCGGCCGCAAATGCCTCGTCCGTAACCAGCCATTCGTCGTGGTGAAAGGCGATCTGAATGGGCGAGCCGACGGCGCCGAAATCCTGCTCATAGCGCTCGAACGCTTCCTCGGCCTCGATGCCGTCCGCGGAAAAGCCACCCGCGCGCAGGATCGATCCGACCTGCGGGAGCGCAAGCAGTGAAAGGGACGCGGCGAGCAGCCAGGCCGCAATGATCGGCCAGCGCCACCGCACCGTGAACCGGCCCAGTGCCTCCAGCGCGTTACTCCCGCGGCGTCGCGACGCTCTGACTGGATTCTAGGCGGGCGACGGGCGCCGGCGGACCGTCAGCGTGAGTTCCGCTACCGTCGAGATTCGCCAGCCCGAACCAGCCTCGTCGAGCACCTGACCGTGGGGGCTGCTACGGTTCGCGCGCTCAAAGCAGTCGGTGCCGCACTGAAGGCGGCGACAGCGACGGAGACCGGATTTGAGAAGCGCGGTTACCAGCCAGGCGGCTGATCCCGCGGCGCGCCTGGGATCGCGCCGCTTCGTCACCCTGATCGCGATCATGGGTTTGGGCGTGGCCGGCTGGCTGCCGGTCGTCAATTTCCTGTCGCTGTTCGTGCGGGACGACCTGGGACGCGGCGTGGCGGGGGCCGGCGTGCTGCTGGTGGCCATGCACGGAGCGCGAGCCGTGCTGGGGATTTTTGCCTCGGTGCCGATCGCCCGGTTTGGCAGCCAGCGGACGTATGCGCTGGGTCTGGCCGGTCTGGCCGTGCTGGTGGCCGTGATGATTGTCACGCCGGACCTGGGGCTGTTTATCGTCGCGGCCCCGTTCGGCGGCTTGGCCCTGGGCCTGCACTGGTCGGCATCCCAGACCTATGCCATGCAGGTGGCGCCGGCGGCGCGGCGTGGTCTGGCGTCGTCGCTGGTGAGCTTCACGGTCGGGGTGGCGCCCGGCGTCGGCGGGCTGGCGCTGGGCGTGCTGGCCAACGCCTTCGGGTTTCGGATCTTCGCGCTGGTCGCCGCGCTGATTATCGGCGCGGCGGCGCTGGCGGCGCTCACGCTGCTGCCGGCCGTGCCGGTGGCGCCGCGCGCCGGCGAAGTCAAGATCCGCGAGCTGCTGCAACTCACGCGTGTGCCGGCGATTCAGATCCTGGCGTTCATCCGCGCCTGCACCACCGTGACGTACGGCGCGTTCATCATCCTGGCCGGACCGAAGCTGGTAGACGCGGGCGGCGACCTGACGGCCGTGGGGTGGCTGGTGTTCCTCTCAGCCGTCGGCGGGGCCAGCGCGCAGGTGGCGGTGGGGGCGCTCTCGGACCGCTGGGGTCGCCGCGGAGCCCTGGCCGTTGCGCTGGCCGTTGGGGCGGTCAATACGGCGGTCTACGGACAAATCGACGCCTTTGGCGCGCTGCTGGCCCTGTGGGTGCCCTACGCGTTTACGCAGAGCGTGTTTCAGGGGCTGATCGTGGCGCTGGCGGCGGACGTGACCCCACATGGGCGCCTTGGCCAGGCCATGGCGATTGACTCGACCGCCTACTCGATCGGGGTGGCGCTGGCGGCGCTGCTGGCCATTGCCGCCGGCGACGCCGCGCCCGCCCTTCTGTTCTGGGCGGGCGCGGCGGCCGGTGTCGCGTCCCTGGTGGCGATCAGCCGCCTGAGGGTGCGCGGCGCGATTCAGTCGTGAATAACCACCAGCTTGTACTCGGTCATCTCCTCAACCGCGTACTTGGGGCCTTCCTTGCCCATGCCGCTGTCCTTCAGGCCGCCGTAGGGCATCAGGTCGGTGCGCCACTGGCTGCCCCAGTTGATGTGGATGTTGCCTGAGTCCACGCTGCGGGCGAAGCGCATCGCCGTGTCGATGTCCTGCGTGAAGATGGCCGCGCTGAGGCCGTAGATCGAGTCGTTGGCCAGCTCGATCGCCTGGTCCACGTCGTCGACGCGCGTCACACCCATGGCGGGACCGAAGAGTTCTTCACAGGACACGCGCATCTCGGGGTTGACGCCGGCCAGCAGGGTCGGCTCGAACAACTGGCCCGAGCGTCCACCGCCGACCAGCAGTTCGGCGCCCTCACCAACGGCTTCATCGATCCAGTCGCCAACGCGGGCCGCGTCCGACTCGCGGATCATCGGCCCCACGGACGTGGCGGGGTCGAGCGGGTCGCCGGCGGACAGGGCCGCAACCGCGGGTACCAGGGTCTCGACGAGTTCGTCGTAAACCGGCGCGGGCGCGATCACACGCTGCGTGGATATGCAGACCTGGCCGGCGTTGGCGAAGGCCGTCTGCGGGATGACCGTGCGGACCTTGTCCATGTCCGCGTCCGGCATCACGATCACCGGCGCGTTGGAGCCGAGTTCCATCGTGACCTTCTTGATCCCGGCCTGCTTGCAGATGCGTTCGCCGATGTCGCGGCTGCCGGTGAAGCTGATCTTGCGGACGCGCGGGTCGGACACCAGGGCGTCGCCGATTTCGGCCCCGGATCCGGTGACGCAATGCACGGCTTCCGCGGGCACGCCGGCCTCGAGCAGCAGCTCAACCAGGCGCAGCGCCATCAGCGGCGTGTCGCTGGCCGGCTTGACCACCACGGCGTTTCCGCCGGCCAGGGCGGGACCGACCTTGTGGCAGACCAGGTGCAGCGGGAAGTTGAACGGCGTGACGGCGGCGACCACGCCGCAGGGCACGCGCATCGTGAAGCCGAACTTGCCCTTGACGCCCGGCCCGCCCTCGAGCGGAATCACCTCGCCGTCCAGCCGCTTCGCCTCTTCGGCCGACAGGTAGATGATCTCGGCGGCCCGCTCGACTTCAATGCGAGCCTCGGAAATGATCTTGCCCTCTTCGCGCGTGAGACAGGTGGCCAGGCTCTCCGTGTTGGCCACGATGAGATCGGCCGTGCGGTGCAGCAGTTCGTAGCGTTCGAAGCCGGTCAGTTCGGCCATCACGCCCGCGCCGCGGACCGCGCTGTTCAGCGCGCGGTCCACGTCGGCCGCCGTGCCGCGCGGCACGGTGTCGACGACCGAGCCGTCGTACGGATTGAGCA
>VXPS01000146.1 GCA_009839425.1 Chloroflexota bacterium | reverse complement strand
CCGCCATCCTCCCCGCCGACAGCCGCTGGCTCCCCCAACTCCGCGCCAGTGCCCCAGGGTCCGTCCTCACCTTCGGCCGCGACCTAACCGCCGATATCGTCGTGAACGGCCAGGTCACCCTTGACGGAACAACCGTCTCGCTCGACACGCCCCGGGGACCCGGCCAGGTCCATGCCCCCGGCATTGCCGGCCCGATCGACCTCGTCTTCGGCGCAGCCATCGCCACCGTCGTGGCCCTCGGTCTAGATCTGCAAGCCTCCCTCGACGCCCTGCAATCCTTCCAGCCCGCCCCCCACCGCATGACCCTCCGCCGCACGCCCGCGGACGCCACCCTCCTCGACGACACCTACAACGCCAACGCCGCCTCCATGCTCGCCGCCCTCGAAACCCTTGATCTCCTGCCGGTCAAAGGCCGCCGCATCGCCGTCCTCGGCGACATGCTCGAACTCGGCAACGAGTCCCCCCGCGACCACCACCGGGTAGGCCAGGCCGCCGCCGCCGCCGACATCCTCATCGCCATCGGCCAGGACGCAGCCGTGCTGGCACAGGGCGCGCGTGAAGCCGGCATGCCCGACGAACGACTCGTCCTGCTCTCAGCCACCCTTGACGACGCCGACTCCCTCACCGCCGCCCGCGAATCCCTCGAGAACTACCTCCGGGACACCCTCCAACCCACCGACGCCGTCCTCCTCAAAGCCAGCAACGGCCTCGGCCTCGGCCCCATCGCCGACGCCCTGTCCCAGTCCTAACGCCGGCCCAGACTCAACGCGAAAGCTAAGTCCCCGGCTTACAACTCCATCGGCGCGCGCCCCGTCGGTGCCTGCGCCGGCGGCGGAGCCGCCGCCTTCCCCGCCCTGGCCGCCCGCCGCTGCTCCAGCCGCTCTTTCCGGGCTTCCTCGTCGCGGTAATTCCGAATCCAGCCGGACGAAAACTCATCCAGCCCATGCACCAGGTTCGCCGCCAGCACCGCGTGCCGCGTCTCCTTGTGCGTCATGTCCAGGATCGCCGCCGTCAGCCCCGCCTCGATCGCCATCAGCAGCGCGGCGGCGTTCAGCGGCCGCCGGTTCGGCAGCCCGAACGACACGTTGCTGAGCCCGATGCTCATGTTCATCCCGTCCTCTTCGGCCAGGATGTGTATGGCCTCGATCAGGCCGGGTCCGTACGTGTCGCTGGCCCCGATCGGCAGGCACACCGGGTCGATGATGATGTCCTCGGGCTTCACCCCGTGCTCGCCTGCCGCCGCGATCAGGTCACGCGCGTTTTCCACGCGTTCGGCGGCATTCTCGGGCATCGCCGCCCCGCCCTTCGTACACATCCCAATCATCGCCGCGCCGTGCTCCGCGATCGCCGGCAGTAACTCGTCCATGTACTCCGCCTCGAACGGCACCGAATTGACGATTGGCCGTCCTTCCGCCACTTCCAGCCCGGCTAGCAGTACGTCCACCGTGTAGCTGTCCACGCTCACCGGAACCTCAACCGCCTCTTGCACCGCCCGCACCGCGTCCCGCATCTTGCGTTCTTCGATGTCGTGGTGCGGATCCCCCGTATTCACGTCGATGACTCGCGCCCCCGCCCGCACCTGCCGCCTGGCGTCGCGCTGCACGTAGGCCCAGTTCCCTGTGTCGTACGCCCGCTGCAACCGCGGCTTGTTCGTCGGGTTCAGGCGCTCGCCAATAGGCGTAAACGGACCCTCACGGCTGACCACGACCTCCAGCCCGTCACGTCCTCGCAAAACAGTATTCACAGGAAGTCAAACCTCACAGATGGCACGGGAAACCCAGGGCCAGGCTTGGGCGGCCAAAAAGCATACGCCCGCCACTCTCCCCCTTCAACGTGGAGCAGCCCCGTGGCCCAGGCTGCGCGCAGCCTGGGACCCGCGCAACCTCCTATCCATACCCCGCACCCGCCACCTATCGATACAACGCATCCCCCACCGTCACCGCCCGGCGCGTAGCTGCCACGTCATGCACCCGCACCATGTCCGCGCCCTTGGCCACCGCCGCCACCGCTGCCGCGAGAGACCCTTCCAGCCGGTCGCCGGGAGGCCGTCCCGTCAGCTCACCGATGAACGACTTCCGCGACACCCCCACCAGCAGCGGCAGCCCAATCTCGCGTAGGGTCTCCAGCTTCCGCAGCAACTCCACGTTCTGCGCCGGCGTCTTCCCGAATCCAATCCCCGGATCGAAGATCAGCGCCTGCCGCGCGATCCCCGCCTCCAGCGCTGTTTCCACCAGCTCCAGCCCCTCCCGCACCACGTCCCCGGCCACGTCGTCGTACCGCACCCCTCGGTACTGCCCGCCCAACTTCGTCGTCACCGCCCGCGCCCGCCGGCTATGCATCAGCACCACCGGAACCCCGGTCCCCGCCGCAAGCTCGGCCATCTCCGGGTCGTCCCGCAGTCCGCTCACGTCGTTGATCGCGTCGACGCCTGCCACGATCGCCCGCTCCGCCACCACCGCCTTCCGCGTATCGATCGAAATTGGTATGTCCAGATCGTGCGCCCGCACGGCCTCAATCGCCGGCAGCACCCGCGCCAGTTCCGTCGCGGCGTCCACCGGCGCAGCCCCGGGACGCGTCGACTCCCCGCCGATATCAATCACGTCCGGCGCCTCATCCACCAACTCCCGCACCCGCCGCTCCAGCGTCTCCGGATCCGCCGCCACCCCGTCCCCGCTGAACGAGTCCGGCGTCGCGTTCAGCACCCCCATCACATACGTCCGCGCGCCCCACGCCAACTCGCGCGTCCCAATCCGCAGGCTCGCAGCCTTATTTACCTGCACAATCACTCGCTGACAGGCGATACTGGGCACGACGCGCCGGAGTATTGCACCAGACCCGGGATCGCCCCTTGAACTCCACCCACGACTCTCGACTCGTAACGCGCCGCTCGCTTCTCCGCCTGGTCGGCCTCGGCGCTCCGCTCGCCCTCGCCCTGGCCGCCTGCGGCGAGGTCGCCACCGAACCGGAACCCACGCCGCTTCCGGAGGAAACCCCCGACTCCTTGGGCGACAACCTTGCCGCTGAACTGCCGGCCATGCCCGAAATGCGCGCCGGCCGCACCGACCACCTGGAGCGCCGAACCGAAACCGGTCGTTTCGACCGCGCCGTCTACTTCTCCGAGCTCACCGCCGGCCACGTCCTCAACTTCTACCTGGACGAAATGCCCGCCCTCGGCTGGAAGGAACTCTCGCGCTCCGAACTCACCGCCCGCGGCGGCGAACTCGAATACGAAAGCCCCAACGGCACCCAGCACCTCCTCATCAAGGTCGACCGCCGCGCCCGCGACACCTCCTCCGCCGTCCTCGAACTCACCACGACCCGCAGCTAACGCCCACCACCCTGTCGGGCCGCGCTCTTTCGCCCGCACCTTCGCGGGCAGGCGCCGTTGTGCGGCATCCAACTCTTCCCGGAGACGCCGCTCTTCACCCTATCCAGGGGGAGAGGCAGAACCTGTCCTGAGCTTGCCGAAGGATTCCGCCGTCGTCGTCGGAAATCGGTGAGGGGCTTCCGGGCAACCAAGCCTGGTTAGTAGAGAGCGCACCCGCTAGTGCGCCTGGCTTCCTCTGCTAACTCGGCTCCGCAACATCATCGGCCGACATGTGCTTCACCGTCTGCCCCGTCGCCACGAACGTCCGGCTCACCTCCGGCTTCCCGTACGTCCACACGATCCGCATCTGCGAATCCCCGTCATTCCAGAACCGGTGATGCGCCCCCTCCGGAATCCAAACGTGATCGAACGGCTGCAGCGTCAGCTGCTCCCCGTCGATCTCCGCCGTCGCCACCCCCTCCACGCACGTAATGCACTCCTCCGTGTCGTGAAAGTGCAGCGGCAGACCCGCCCCCGGCGCCATGATCGTCATGCCCGTCGAGACGTTCTCTGCACCCTTCGCCCCGCTCATCAGCGGAATGCTCCGCACCCCGCCGCCCCGATCGAACACTTCGGCTTCCGATTCCCGAATCACCACTCGCCCCATCAAGCTCTCCCACGTGCACACGAATTGCCGCCAGCCTAACCAACTACCGCCACACCGCCGCCACGAACCCGCGCGCCGTCACATACCCATGCGGCTCCGGGAGACCCTTCGCCATCGCGCTCGCCAACCGCAGCGTTGCCGACCGTTCCGGCCGTCGCAGCGCCGCTTCAAACTCTTCGGAAACGTCCGCCGGCTCATCGCGCACCAGCACCAGCCGCACGTGCAGCCCCGGCCCCCACACCTGCAACAGGAATCGCACCGACTCCAACCCCGCCGCCACTTCCGATTCCGCCGCCAGCACCGTCACCCCATCTCGCGGCGCCGCTGTCTCCATCAGCCCTATCAGCGCCCCCGCGCCCAGACCCGTCAGCGCGCCCGGAACTCCCGTCTCCAGCACCCGCCCCACCACCTCCGGCTGCCTCGCTTCTGCGTCCGGACC
>VXPS01000297.1 GCA_009839425.1 Chloroflexota bacterium | reverse complement strand
CGCCTCTTCTTTGAAGCTCTCCGGGGCGGGGGCCGGTATGACTATGTTGGTGTGTAGCACCGCGAAATCCAGCGCTTTATTGGGTTTCTGCACGCCGACACCCAGCGCGACCGGGGCGCCGACCGGGTCGTTCGCTTCGTAGGTGAGGCCTTCTTCCGCTCTCATGGACACGCTGACGGATGGACTGCCGGTACGGGTCTCGGGACTTGCGTCCGGGCGGCTTCCCGTTGCGGCGCCGCGCCCGGTCGCCTCGGCCTCCTCGCTCCGTCCCTGCCCCGCAGCCGCCGATCGGGTCCTCCACGGCGGACGCCCGTCGGGAGCCGCGCCTGATCGCGCCGGGAAACGGAGCGCCACTCCCGGCGAATCTCTCACGACGTCCCGATCGCCGCCACACCCGCTGAGGCCGCGACGGACGGCGGCCACCGACCCGCGGTGGCGGATTGCGGAGACGGATGCGTGCGCGGCTTGAGTCGCCCGGCAGGAGGCAGAGCGCCGCCCAAGGATGCGCCGCGCAATTGTCTGGAATGCCTCCCGGCCCCCGGCGGCGGCCGGATTACGGGGCTGGATTACGCCCGTGCGCCTTGCCCGGCGGAGGTCCGGGGGCGGCCGCGGCGCCAGAGGCCCGCAGCCACGAGCGCGAACGAAGCGACCCACGCACAGTAGCCGAGCCTCAGTTCCAAGTTCTCGTCGCCCCTGGCCGCCCAGGACCAGATTAGGAGATTGAACACGGCGGACCCGGTGAGAATAGGGGCGATCCAACGCGCACAGTGCGCCCGTCTTCTCCACGCCGGAATGACCGTGGCGAGCAAGAGCACGTTCGCCAGCGCGCTCAGCACTCCGAGCGGCCCTCCGAAACGCACCGCCGACGCAAACGCCTGCCATCCCGGGACGACATGGGTATCCCGTAGAGTATCCCCCGCAGGAGGCGCAGACTCGGGTTCGGCCGGCACAACGGGAGGCTGGGGCAACTCGACTGCATTCGCGTCGGCCGAGGGAGGAAACGGCTCGGGAGCGCGTTCACAAGAATACGACACCGCCGGGAGAAAAAATGACACCAGGAAGAGCCCCCAACGCGGCGGCCGACATCGGGGCCCGCTAGGGGGACAGCGGTGAACGGCACCTGAATCGACCCACCCTTGAGCACGCGGCAGCGTGACCGCCGAGTTAGATACTGGTCACACCGCTTCCTAATCGCCCGGCAAACCCTGTCGTCTCATTCCGAACACGGCGCCAATCCCGACCGAAGCGGCGATCCCGGGCCCGCCCGCAAAACCTCCCCGGCCCGTCCGGGGCTGATGATCCGGATCGGGCCGCTGCTATCCATCCGGGTCGCGCCGCAGGCGGAGTAGGGGCGCGGGGAGCGGAGCCGGGAAGAGAATCTGGTGTTGAATCTGGCACAGGATCAGATGTCAACGCCCAGGTCGGCGGCTTGCTGACTGTGAACTGGTGTCAGTAGGGTTCGTATGATATCATTATTGCTGATCTCGATCGGCCATCCCCGTGGCTAGGGCACATGGTGATATCATATGAGTGGAATCTCCCGTGAAATGGACTTGGAGCCAGACCGGCTCGGGCGAGGATGGAAACGTCCCCGGCATTCGTCGGCAAATGATCGACCTGATCCGGCGTCGCAGGCGGAAGGCCAGGTTCACGTCCCATCGGCCGACCGAAATCCGGCCCTGGGAGGTCATTCATCCTCAGTCGGGCCTACCGTTTCAGGATGCCATGATGTGGCGGGGGATCAGCCAATTGCTGGACCAGGGCGTACCTCTCCGAAGGGTCTCGCTGCGCCAACCGCGTGGGGAAGAGGCCTGGGAGTGCCTCGCTCGTCTCGGCCCGGACGCACCACTCGTCTACATCAAACTCCAGATATTGGGGTCACAGGTCCTCCTTCGCAGCTTCCACGAAGCCGAGTACGATGATGACTAGAACAGCCTCTCCTCCGACCGTGTTTGGACCCATCCCGGGCCCGGAATCATGTGAGATGTGCGGAGCCAAGGGACTCAAGACCGAGTTGGTACGTGATCCGTTTATCTACGGATCCGGCCCGCAGGCGGTGGAATTGGTCGCCGATGTACCGGTACATACTTGCTCGGAGTGCGAACTCTCGTTCACTGGCGAAGCGGCAGAGATTCAGCGGCACGGTGCGATCTGTCGACACCTGGGCGTTCTCACGGCGGACGAGATCCGCGCCCTCCGTCAACAGCATGGTATGTCACGGGCCGCATTCGCTCGCTTCACCGGTTTCGGTGAAGCGAGCCTGGCACGGTGGGAGCGCAGAGAGGTGGTTCAGAATACGTCAAGTGATCGCTACCTTAGGTTGCTTGGCGATCCGGTAGTCTTCCATCGTCTGTCGGCGATGTTGGACTCCGTGGACTCAACCGCCATGCGTGATTCGATCGAGGCAAGGATGGCGGTCTTCGTCATGCTTCCCGTGGAGCGACAGAATCGCATCCGCACCAGTGCACACGGGTGGTCACCACGGCGACGCACGGCCTGATGTATGTTGCGACGTTCTACTCCTTCAAGGGAGGAGTCGGACGGACTCTCGCCCTGCTCAATGTGGCCTACGAGCTGGCCGATGTTGGGTTGAAGATTCTGGTCGTCGACTTCGATCTGGAGGCGCCCGGAATTCACTCGAACCGATGGAATGCCCCGCGGCGTGGCTCTGGATTGGACGTGGTAGCGGCGGGGTCCGACCATCCGGGGATTGTCGAATACGTCTCCGAATTCCTCAAGGGAATGCGAGCTCCTGACGTGGCCGACTACATTGTCGATGCCACACCGACGAAGTGCGCAGGCACAATCGAGCTCATGCCTGCCGGAAGGGAGGACGACAGCTACAGCGAACGGCTCAACGAAATCGACTGGAATGACCTCTATCTGATCCACGACGGATACGTGATGTTTGAGGACCTCAGGGCGCAATGGGATGCCCAAGACTTCGATTACGTGCTCATCGATTCTCGGACCGGTTTCACGGACGTGGGAGGCATATGTACCCGTCACCTTCCTGATGCGGTGGTGACGATGTTCCGTCCCGACGACCAGAGTCTGCGTGGGATGCGGGGAGTGGTCGAAGCGATACGTCGTGAGGATCCGACCCCACGGCGGGCGCACGAAATCGAACTCCACTTTGTGATGGCCGGAATCCCGGACACGGACGATGAACACGGCATTCTTGAGGAGCGACGCATGGCCTTCAAGGATGCTATGCACATTTCCGCCGGCAGGCTGTTGGAGGTCCGACACTATCAGAGCATGGATCTGCTGACTCAGCCCATCTATACCCGCTTCCGTCCCCGTACATCATTGGCGGGCCAGTACCAAGAGCTTGCCAAGCGCGTCAGGGCCCAGAACATCAACGACCGCGAGGGCGTGTTGGCATACCTGCGTGACGCCAGAGATTACGCGGCTGAGCAAGAGAATGAAGCTCACCTCCGCCGTATACGACAGAGGTATTCGACGGATGCGGAGGTTTTGGGAGAACTGGCCGAAACGAGCTACTTCAAGGGATCGATCCTTGATGCGGGTGACCTGCTTGAGGACATGGCGAAGGTTGGGTCACTGCGAGGACGCCACACAATTCGGCTTGCAGAGATGCGACACACGCGCGGGGATCGTGATGGATCTGCACGAGTTCTAATGCAGTTCTTTCAGCGATCATCGGGTGAATTGTCCCTTGGAGATGCTCCGAGCGTGAGACAGGTCTTCCGCGGACTCCATCTTCTGGAAGTACTGCAGGAAGACCGCGCTGCCTACGTTGACGGCAGCCCCATTGTCAGAGGTTTGTCGTCCTCCGACCGTGCCTTTATTGCTGACGATCTGGATCTTTCCAGGGGTGAGCGCCGGGTTGCCGTGGACATATTCGAGGAATTTCTTGAGGCTGGGGAGGGGCCACCCAAAGACAGAGCCTCGTGGGAATACGAATTGGCGTTTGCACAGATGAGCGTAGGCCGATTTGTTGATGCGCGTATCGTTTTCGAGACACTGGACCGTTCCGGCGGGACAGGCTCAATACCAACCGCTTTCAATTTGGCGATGGCTATCTGGGCGACAGAGGGTGAGCCAGATGTCCGCGCCTTTATGCGTGTTGTGGAGCTGTTTGACGATGAGGAGGATACCGACCGGCTAGTCAGTAGCCCGAACCACCTCCAGGCGCTCTCCGTGGCCGAATGCCTCGCAAGCCGCGTGCCTGACGCCGTCCGGCATCTGGATGAGGCGCAGCGACTGATTCTCGGTCGGCGTAACGACATCAGCTGCTGGAGCTACACCAGAGTACCGCCGGCGGTTTTTCTTGCCCACTGCAACGAAATCCGCCGACTCATCGACGGGCAAGACGTCAAGCCGGAATTCATGCGGCTCTACGACCGCGACCAGCCCACGCCCCGGGAGCGGGGGAGTATAGACATCGGGCGCGGCC